>CAZDUZ010000027.1:0-11912 GCA_964508755.1 uncultured Candidatus Saccharibacteria bacterium
CATACCGTGATTGGGATCCGGCAAATCCATCGACTGCAGAGGAAGCAATGAATGCTTTACGAACATATACTAGCGCAGGGGATGTTATTCTTCTGCATGGTACTTCTCAAACAAATGTCGACATTCTGGATCAATATATTGATGAATATCGTGGAAAGGGGTTTGAGTTTAGGATTGCTCCGTAAGACTCTGTTGGAATTACTAATTCGTATAAAATTCCTATAAAAACAAGAAAGCCAGTTTCAAACTGGCTTTCTCTTTTTTGATTTTGCATCTCGCTTAAAGAATCTTTTATTAGGTCAATGCAGCTTTCAGTTGTCCGATAATACTTCCCCCCCCTGCAAGAGCAATGAGCTTTTCTTGCGAATTTTTTTCTTCGTCAAGAGAATCTTCGAGAAGTTCCTCGACTTCATCCATTCCTAACTGTTTTGCTGCAAGAATAGCATGTTGATATAAGGATATTTCATAATGTTCTATTGTATCGGCTGAACCGACTACTACGACATCTTTCAATGCAGTCTCAGTCACATTACGCATCATTTCTTCTCCATGTTCTACCATACTGGCAAGGGTTTTATCATGCTCTCCTAAGAGATCCAGAGTATTAGAAGTTGCAATCGTTTCTAACCGCTTTACCTGTTCTTTGGTTTGTTCAAGATGAGTTTCGAGAGCCCGTTTTAAATCCGGATCAGTGGCGGTCTGAACCATATCAGGAATTGCTTCTACCAATTGTGTCTCCACGCTGTAGAGCATTTTTAATTTGTGATTAAGTAAAGTATTTAAGCTGTTAATATTCATAACTTTTGTAATTAATATGTTATATGTAATACGTATTGTATTGTCATTGTTGCACGTGTAGGGCTGGTGTGTCAACCGTTAGGTAAATGTTGAAATAAGCTGAAATAGATGTTATGAACTAATTGTTAATATTTTGGAAAACATAGATGGGTATAGTTACAGCATCTGAAGCTTCAAGATCGTCTCAAGAAATTGAACAACTTAGGCGTGAGGTAGTGTGGGAAATGAGGCTAAGTGCATTATTGAACATACATCATGCATTATCATTGTGGAGTATGAAACGTGTCTTTTTGGGATCAGAGTCCTTATCAAAAGATGCGGTGATGATTGATCTTGTTACCGGCATTGCCAGAGACGCTGCCGAATCTGTACTTTCAAGCATTGAAGGGTTTTCAGGACATGAGGAGGCTGAAAAAGCATTTATGCTACGGAGTGGAATACCACCAGCTTCTGTTCTGGGAATAGATCTAAGAGAAGAATTTGGCATTGTGGTTGATAGAATTGGTGGTTACTCTCCGAGTACATCACAGGGGAACGATGGGAGATATCTCACCATAGGTGATCTTGAACGCTATGAAAGAGATGAAATAGCTGATCTTGAAAAATGTGCTACTACCGATCGTGCGTTTTTGCTTCGGTGGATTACAACGAAAGGAAAATTATTAGATGAATAAATTGCAAACAGAGGATAAAAGTAAATCCGTGTTTTCTATCGATGAGTATTTGAAAAGACTAGATGATTGTGTCCGGGAACGGGTAATAGACTTGAGAGCTAAAATTCACGAAATAGTTCCGGAAGCAGAAGATTCTATGGGATATGGAGTTCTTGCTGTGCGGTATCGGGGAAAAGTGCTTTTGTATTACGCAGGATTTAAGAAGCACGTCGGGTTGTATCCGAATTCAGATGCTATTGAGAAATTTCGAGATGAACTTACCCATTACCCAACGTCTAAAGGTACTATTCGTTTTCCTTTGCATGAGGAAATGCCGTGGAAGCTGCTTGAAAAGATTATAAGACATAATATGAGAAGCATATTGTAGACCTATAGTTGGGGTGTTGTAATGGAGTATGAGCATTTATACTTCTAGCAACTTTTCAATTTCGAGAGTGGGGATTGTTCCTTAACAAGAATCCCGGGATATTGCCTGGCGTATTACTGACCCTTCTCGTCGTTCTCGTTCTCGTCTTGACAGAATTAAGGAACAACGAGCAGTGCTACTTAACGAAATTCTTCCTCTTTTACGTAAGGGTCATACCGTTAAATTTTTAGTTTCCTGTCATAACGGGTTAGACCAAACATATGCAGTACAGCAAAGAGTGATCGCAATATTAAGAATCGCTATCCGTGAAATGAATGATAGCGATTTAGAAGAAGGTAGAGGACAACAAGAACCTGTTAGACTTCAGACCGTATCTGAGCTCGATGATGAAGGTGATAAACCGGGAATATTCATTACCTGTAGACTTGATGGTATGGTACCTCGTGAAGATGACGAGAGAGCAGAACATACTTTATTCGTCCCCGGTGAATCTCCAGGTGATGTAATTGAGGAATATGGAGACCCTTGGACTCATGATAGATATGTTGAAAGTGCGTTTGGGAGAATTCCAAATTCATCTGGACCTCCGGAAGGAAATAGTGCAGGTTGGAGAAGAGTATAGAAGTAATGGTATCTTCTGTTATATGCATTATTGCACCACTTCTTAAACGATCCCACCTAAAGTGCTATCAGCTGTATGCTGTCAAACCATACTTTTCCTTGAGAATAGCTACCCAGAGAGGCTCTTAATCGTACATACTTCGTTTGCGCGTTTGTAGTGAACTGAGTTGTGACTTGCTTCCATTCGTTTGTACCATACACATTTGTTCCAATGTTTAGCCCATCATCGATACGATTTGCTGAATCTATTGGGTCATCTTCCTTAGCTGTAGAGGAATATTGAGCTGCAAATACTTTTGCAGAAACTGTACCGTCACCTGTATTCTGGTTGACGTTTTGCGTTTTTACCCAATAAGTAATTTTGTAGGTCTTATTGGCTTCCACAGGTTTTAGTGGTCCGTACACTTCTGTATTTGTTATGACATCACTATATAAAGAAAGGGAGTAGGATCCGGCTTTGTACGTACTTTTATCACAGATTCCGTTCCATTTTGTATTATCAACTCCGCTCATGTCCCACGACTTGCGATAGAACAATTTTTCTTCACAGACATCGTTTACAACCGCGATTTGCATATCTCCTCGTGCAAGAAGGGTTTGATAGAGTATTTCTGCCGTATACACTCCATTTTTAAACCATGCCGTATCAGTATTTATTGGATCCATCTGTTGGGTATAGCTATGAATTGTTTTGACGGGATCACTATAATGACCAACATTTTGATAATACAGAAGGCTTCTGACTGAAAGCATATCCTGTCTGCTTATTCCGTGCGCATGCCCGAGTATATCAAGATAACCGAGAACAAATGGTGCACCGTGATTAAAGGACATATAAACCTGCTCCCAGTCTCGCTGAAGAGGTTGTTTTGTATAGTAGAATGGGAAATAGTAAGAGTTGATGGGGTAGGATGGGTTACTTGCGTATTCAATTTCCTTTTTAATGAACTTTTCATATAACTGCGTTACATTGTGTTTAAACTCAGGTGGAATGGACTTACCGGTATTCTTGTAAGTAATTGCACCATAACCTAATTCCTGAATTGCACTGTCTCCGTAGGCAGGCGATGCTTCACCGTGATTAAATAACTGCCAGCGGTTAGAATCGATGACTTTGACTGTTTGGCTTTGATTGGTAGTGTTTTTACGATAGGTCCAGTTACCTCCAACTCCTGAATAATCATAAACTTTACACTCTGGATCATAGCTGTTGATTTCTCCCGTAGTAATTGTATGAAATGCAAAGCATTTCGCTCTCTTGTCATAGGCGGTGCTGTTGGGAAGGAATGGAAAGTAGTTGTATGCTTGTGCAAGGAAATGGCCGTGCCAGCCATTTTCCTCCGCTTTCGTATCTCCATCCGATGCTCCGTATCCATTTACTGGCCATTGATAATTCCATTCCGTTGTTGAAGGAGTGTCTGATACTGCCGAGAGGTATTGGTCTGCTTGTTTCCGTACAATAGTTATAACTGCCAGCTTTTCAGGAACGGAAAGATCATTCCAGACAAGTAAGTAGAGATTAACTTCATTTGAAATAGCAACACCTCGTGCCCATCCGCCTCCGGGATTAAGATTAGGTTTGTCGCCATACTTGAGGAGATCCTTTGCTAATTGCACACCTCGTCTTGTCGCTGTTTTGTCTCCATATTTTTTCCCATACACATAGAGTGAAATTGCAGTATTTGCAATACTTCTGCCATCATTTGCATGAGTCATCAGATTAAGGTTTTTGTAGAGAGAAGATGAGCCGTAAGGCGATCCTCCAAAATCAGTGAAAAGATAATCTTCCGCGAAGGTCTTAAAATGATCAATAATTTGTGATTCCCACGGTAGATTATTTATTGGAAGTAATTGAATATCATCGATATAGTATGTATTAAAGAGTCCCCACGTAGCAATAATTTCAATGTAACGAATTTCTTTTTGGGCTTTGTTAACTTGTGGCATAAGCTCGTTATCAACCTTAGTAAAGGTTCCATTGGGTGTAACAATCAGCTCGAATAAGTGCCACCCCTGCGATCGTGGGTATTGGGTATCCATCCAGGTGTCTTGATGCCGGTAGCTGTAGGTTGAGGCATTTCGTGAAGAATTTATACCAATGATTGTTTTTTCAGCATCGGTTGCACCCTTTGCTTGAAGTATTACTCCTGCCTGTTTCCCTGGTCCTGGATCATAAAAATATCCTCTTAAAAGTGTATTGGTCAGTGAGGAGGGTAATGCTTTTTGAAGATGAGGATAAGGATCGTTGGTATAGGTTATTTGTAAAGATCTGCCATACTCATGAGGATTTGAAGTCGATGATGAAAACATCGAAGATCCGCTCAGCAGATTCCATTGGGATAGATCAGTTTCAAAGCTATCATACAAGGTATATGCCTGAGGTCCTGTGTATAACTTTTTTACTGATACTGCATCCCAATTATGTTGATTTACATCCCAGGTAGCGATCAGTTCGAGTGATTTTGCCTCTTTAACCATAGGATGATATTCTGGCATTCCTTTGTCGTCGATTGAAAGAAAAGACCCCTGTTTCGTAACGACAATTCTGAATTTATGCCATCCTTTGCTCCTGGGGACTCCTGAGTTTTTAGTGGTTGCATCAAAACGGTAATAGTAGTTATTACCTGTTGCAGTATTCGCTCCAATTGAGATAAAAACCTCTTGGTTATTACTTCGAACTTGAAATGCACTGCCTGGTGTAGCCATAGAATCATAGTAGTATGTTTCGAAGATTACATCTGTTAGTGCAGAATCAAACGTTTTTGTTAACTGTATCCACGAGTTATTGGTTCGATCATTGAGGCTTAGTTTTACTGATGCATTATTTTTAAATCGAACACTTGTATCAATAGCAACGGTATTCTTCGTATTGTTGTTTGTTATGGTCCACTTACTTAGATCAGTCTCAAAGTCATCCGAAAAAGGGATGTCAAATTGGTTATATGCTGAAAATGGGGCAATTGGTTCAGTAGGAAACTGCTCTGCTGGTTGTTCTTGTTTTATGACGGAAGTTCTGTTTGTATAAAGAATAATGGAGAGGAGTAGAGAAGCAAGGGCAACTATTGCAATAACGATAATGGTTATTGCAACAGGGGATTTTCTCAGCACTTTCATTACTTGTTAAAAAATATTACTACTGTAATATTACTGAAAAATAAGTTTTATGCAAGTGTTCAAGGTAATTACCGTTCTCACTTAACTATTTCCATAACTGAGTACCGTAACCATCCTGTCTTCCCATCCATCCGCATACGCTTTTCCTTGAAAAATACCGGTCTTTCGGTGCCCAACAAAAACAAGCGCTTCATTTTCATCCTTAATAACCATTCCATGTCCGATACCCATTCCTGGGGGAAACAGTGGTTTATCTGACAATTTCCAGTCATTTGGATTCAGAGGATTATCTCCCACAAGGGTAACGGTGCCTGTGTTGTATTTACCACTCCAGCTGCAGTTTTCAGCTGTCGTTAACGTCATTTCATCAAGCAGTTGTGGGCCCTCGAGAATTGCATGTTCGCATCCCTCACACCACGCATTTGGTCGAGCAATAACTATCCAAGGTGTTTCGGCCTCTGTGGGTGATATCATTCGAGCAATGGAAAGTTCCTGTATGCTGTCACAGTCTTCTTCTGCTCTGTCGCAGGGCCATGATGAAGTAATGAAATAACTTTCGATTTTACCAGTTGACCGATTGAGTAAGGTTGCTACCGTTGTGTCGATTGACCAGGTCGGAGTGTTAAGCATACCTGCCCATGTGCCTTCAAATTTTTCATTGATCCGATATATCAATGTCCGATGATTTTTATTTTTTCCATCACATGCAGCTACATATAAGAAATTAGTATGTATTTCAGGTGCCCATATTTCATGAGTGTATTTTGAAAAAGGGGAAGGTGGCGGAGGTATTTTGAGAAATAGTGGTGGTTCCAGAGCTAATCCAGCGAGTGTTGGAGATCTACGAACTGATATCGACTGCAGTTCTTCCTTGTTGCTATGATCTTCCTTTAGAAGTAGGTGGTACCTATCTCCCTCCTTCCAAACGAAAGGATCTGCTCCAGGTAGGAGATCGAAATAGCCAACGTTTTGTATAGTTTTCTTTATTGTCGTAATCTCCTTCAATCGACAGGGTGTCAGACTTTTTTATCTTTTAACGCAGCCTGTGCTGCGGCAAGTCGTGCAATAGGTACTCTGAAAGGTGAACAACTGACATAATTCAACCCGATTCTGTGACAGAATTCAACGGAGGAGGGTTCTCCGCCATGCTCTCCGCATATTCCCACCTCGAGCTCCTTACGTACCGATCTTCCTTTTTCTACCGCTATCCGCATCATCTCTCCGACGCCTTTTTCGTCCAGTACTTGGAAGGGGTCGACTTGATAGACTCCCAGTTCCATATATTTGGTGATGAACCGTCCAGCGTCATCTCGTGAATAGCCAAAGGTAGTTTGAGTTAAGTCATTGGTGCCGAATGAGAAAAATTCCATGCTTCTTGCGAATTCATCAGCGGTTACACAGGCACGAGGTAACTCGATCATTGTTCCGACTTTAAAAGTCAGCAATGGACTGGATGGTGTACCATTTGGTTTGTTATTACTTTCTTTCCTCGTATATCTACTTGCTACTTCCTCGGCGGTTCTCTGTATCACTTCGCTGAGAATTTCTACTTCCCGGTAATGGCTGGTAACCGGAATCTCGATCTCGGGGTGTACTCTCATTCCTTTTTGTGCTACTTCATAGGCTGCACTTACAATTGCTCTCGTTTGCATTTCGGTGATTTCCGGGTATACCATTCCGAGACGACATCCCCGGAATCCGAGCATTGGATTAAATTCGGCCAGTGATTCTTTGCGCTCTTTTAACTTCTGAATGTCAACGTGCATTGCCGCGGCCAGTTTTTCCATTTCTTCATCAGTATGAGGTAGAAATTCGTGGAGTGGGGGATCGAGAAGTCTAATGGTGACGGGAAAGCCATCCATTACTTCAAAAATCCCTTCGAAGTCGTGCTGTTGCATTTTTTCGATTTTCGAAAGGGCTTTAACCCGTTCTTCTTTAGTCTCCGATAGTATCATCTCTCGCATCGCAAATATTCGATCTTCCTGGAAAAACATGTGTTCGGTACGGCATAATCCAATCCCTTCTGCGCCGAATTTCCGCGCTACCTCAGCATCATGGGGGGTATCTGCATTGGTTCTAACGACAAGCTTCTTAACCTCATCTGCCCACTGCATGATCACCGCAAAATCTCCTGACATTTCAGGTTCGACGGTTTGAATCTTTCCGACATAGACTTCTCCGACAGATCCATCAAGCGTAATCCAATCGCCTTCCTTCAAATTCGTGTCAGTCCCACAATGCAGTGTTCTTTTTTCTTCATTTACGACGATGTCAGAACTACCCGAGACACAGGATTTTCCCATACCACGGGCAACAACGGCTGCATGACTGGTCATTCCGCCACGAGCGGTAAGAAAGCCGAGAGCTGAATTCATGCCCTCAATATCTTCGGGGGAAGTCTCGTTACGGACAAGAATAACGTTTTGTCCCTTCGATGAAAGTTCAACAGCATCTGCCGCGGAAAATACAATTTGTCCGCTGACTGCTCCGGGAGATGCGGGAAGTCCTTTGGCAATGAGTCTTTTTTCAGCCTTCGGGTCAATCATGGGATGCAGTAACTGATCAAGGGAGTTTGGATTAATGCTGAGAAGTGCTTTCTTTTTATCAATCAATCCTTCATTAACCATGTCCACTGCAATTTTTACTGCTGCTTTTCCGGTTCGTTTTCCGCTTCGTGCCTGTAATAGGTATAGTTTTTGGTTTTCTATGGTAAATTCTAAGTCAATCATATCGTTGAAATAGTGTTCTAGGGTTTCGAAAACCTTTTTTAGCTCTTCGTATACAGAGGGAAGATCATGTGACATTTCTGATAAGTGTTTCGGAGTTCTGATACCTGCTACCACATCTTCACCTTGGGCATTCATAAGGTATTCGCCGTAATATTCTTTCTCGCCGGTAGAGGGATTACGAGTAAATGCGACGCCGGTTGCTGAAGTATCTCCGAGATTTCCAAAAACCATGGTTTGAATATTTACGGCCGTTCCATTAATTTCTGGGGGAACTCGATTAATACGACGATATGAAATCGCCCGAGGATTGTTCCACGAATTAAAAACGGCTCCGATGCTGAGCAGGAGCTGTTCCCTAGGATCCTCAGGGAATGCTTTCCCCTTTTCCTGTTCGATAGTCTTTTTATACTGGTGTACAATATCCTTAAGTTGATCGAGAGTTAATTCCGTATCATTCGTAAGGCCGTTCTTTTTTTTCATATTGCTGAGAATTCCCTCAAAGGTATGATGCTCAATGCCAAGCACTACATCACCAAACATCTGAATAAAACGTCGATAGCAGTCCCAAGCGAAACGAGGATTACCTGAAGTACGGGACAGCCCTTCAATTGTTTTTTCATTGAGGCCGAGATTAAGAATCGTATCCATCATTCCAGGCATTGAAATAGCAGCGCCTGAACGTACCGACACAAGAAGGGGATTATCAGGGTTACCAAATCCTTTTCCACTTTCATGTTCAAGAAACGCTATTCCGTCAAGAAGTTCTTGTTCGAAATTTTCAGGAAAATGTCCATTGTTGTCCTGGTAAAACGTGCAGGTAGGGATGGAAACAACAATAACGGGGGGTACGGGAAGTCCGATTTTTGCCATCTCTGCAAGACCAAAACCCTTCCCTCCGAGAATATTTTTGGGAGAGTCGGTGTCAGGAAGCTCAGATACTGTCTGAGAGAAACGAAAAATTGAAGTGTCAGCTGTCATGAAAAGTGGATGCTCAAATTACTTGATGAATCAATCTTGTGAAACGAACAATCATACCAGAAATGTACAGCCCTTGGGCAGAGTTAACAAAGCTTATCTAATCTTGTTATTTTGTTTCAACCCAGAAACGTCAAGGATTCCTCCTTTTGTTATGGTATAATGAGTATTGTATATGTAATACTAATCGTGGCGGTGTATGAGTTTTAATTACCTAACAGCTGAAGAGAGAAATATCATTGAACATAAGGCAACTGAGCCACCTTTTAGTGGAGAATATGATGACTTTTCCCAGGGTGGCACTTTTGTCTGTAAGCGGTGTAATGCGCCATTATTTGCATCAAGTACCAAATTTGACGCAGGTTGCGGCTGGCCAGCATTTGATGATCATTTTCCTGCTGCAGTTCTTCGTTTACCAGATCCTGATGGTATGAGAGTTGAAATCGTCTGTGCACAATGTGGTGGACATTTAGGACATGTGTTTGAGGGGGAAGGATTTACTGCAAAAAACACGAGGCATTGTGTCAATTCTCTTTCTTTGAAGTTCATCCCGAAAGGAGAATCTCTACCTGAAATTAAAAATCATGAACATGGGTAATAAACCATCCTTTCAAAATTTCACAAGTTCACCAGAAAATGTAGCCACTGCAACCTTCGCAGGAGGGTGTTTCTGGTGCACGGAAGCCATTTTCAAACGATTGAGAGGGGTGTTATCAGTAATTCCTGGATATACGGGCGGCGAAGTTTCTAATCCTACCTATGAAGAAGTGACGACAGGAAAGACCGGGCATGCAGAAGCAATACAGATACTATTTGATCCGGAGGAAATCACCTATGAGGAACTCCTTCATATTTTCTGGGGAACGCATGATCCTACGACAAAAGATCGGCAGGGAGCAGATGTGGGTTCGCAGTATCGTTCTGCAATTTTTTATCATTCATCCCATCAGAAAACGAGCGCAGAGAACATAAAAAAACAATTGGACGAGGAAGGATTGTATGAACATCCGATTGTTACCGAAATTTCCTCATATCATACGTTTTATCCTGCTGAAGATTATCATCGGGATTTCTATGACAAGAATAGGGACTATCCCTACTGCAGGATTGTGATCCATCCTAAGCTAAGAATGTTATTGCGTGATTTTCGCCAGAATGTAAAGGGGACAAACGGTGAATAAATTAAAGCGGCGCATTTCTTATCGGGAAGGGTTCATTTTGAAATTGTCTTCGCACTTCTTACTTGTTTCTCATACTTTTCAAAACTTGTTTTAAGGTCAGCAAGTGTCCAAAGAGAAGGATTGGTTTCCTTTGCCTTATCTGCAATTATTTTTGCTAAATCTGTATACAGCTTATCTCCGGATGTGTTTTCTGAATGCAGTCTTCGGTATGCCTCTTGGTTTCCTGTTAGCTCGAGTTCTTTAAGGGATAGTATGTAGTCAATATTGTCTGCGTCCTTGGCAATCTGAGATTCTAACGTTACTCTTGCGCGGTATTCAACAATAACGTTTCGAACTTCTTCCGTTAGATCTCCGAGTGGTTCGAGCTGTCTTGCAACAGCCAAATCTTCATCCTGATTCACGTACGGTTTCTGTACCCATTCTGAATCTCCTGTCCTTGTTTCTGCAACATCATGAAAGAGTGCCATGAGTAAGACTTTTGAGGTATCTGCTTTGAGTGCCTTTGCCAAAACGTAGGCGATTACTGCAACACGGTGGTGATGCTCTGCGAGGGATTCAGTGTCAACGCGTACATGATGGTGGTAACTGCGCATAATTGTTCGCATAACACCCATTTCGTAGAAAAAATTGACAAGAAGTGTTGAATCGTACAACTCGTGATTTGTATTCATTTATCGCTCATCCAGTTAACTGAAATCTGTATGACAATTGTACCAAAAGATTACCCTACGTGGAGAATATGAGTAGTTACTCCTCATCAAGAAGCTCAACGAGAGCTCCGTCTAGTTCATGCAGATCATCAAGGGTTGAATCGAGAGAGGCAATGGTGTGTTCAGTTCGAGAAATCACCGAGGTGATGTCGTTTGAAAACCAATGGGTCGGGACAAGAACTGTACCTATAAAAAAGATGAACGAAACGATTGTAAAACAGATGCTACACCATAAGTAAAGCAAGCTGAATCTGTCATTTTTCGTTGAATGAATGACCCTTTGATAAATACGTGTTTTTACGGTATTTCTATCATCCTGCTTCTTCTCAGTCTTGTTCATGTAATCCTTAATAAGGGACTCGAATTGTTTTAAATCATTTTTTCCCATAGTGTTCTTAGCTTTTTAATTAATCGGTGGTGCATCACTTTTACATTATTACGAGTGATATTTAGTTCTTTGCCGATGTCAGAGAAGGTCAAATTTCTATGGTATTTCAGTTCGAGAATGAGTTTTTCTCTTTCTGAAAGTTGGCTGATTAGTTTATTCAGCACTCCAATTTTCGGATCACGAGGTGTTCGTGTGTTAGGTGGTTCCTCCTGAAAATCTTCGAATTCCTCATTTAAATCGACAGATACTTTTAATCGGTATGTATGACGTAAAAAGGAGAGCACCTTGTGTCGCGCAATACCAAAGAGATAGTTGTTGATTTTTTGCAAATCAACACTATCAAGAGAGTAGTAAA
>CAZDUZ010000028.1:0-11427 GCA_964508755.1 uncultured Candidatus Saccharibacteria bacterium
GCAGAGCAACTGGCTTTTAACCAGTAGGTTCTGGGTTCGATTCCCAGGCGGCTCAGAGATTCCTTTGTGACACAATGAACGTCGGTTTCTGTCCTAGAAATCCGAGCTGAAACTCCTCTAGCTTGCTTTTCCCACACGATTCCCGCATATACTTTCGCACAATGTCAGGCTTCTTTGAGAGCAGTCCGATCCTTCCTCCAGGCTTCACTATCCGTTTGTATTCAAGTATCACCTTTTTGTATAGTTGCATGATGGACTTAACGGAAATTTGGTCATCCCACGGGAGATTTGATATTGCTACATCAAATTGATTATCCTTCCATGGAGATCCTGTCGCGTCTATTCTTTTAATATTTCCGGCGAGGTTTGCACGTATCGATCCAAGATTTTTCATAGTTGTTTCGACTGAATATTCTGAAATGTCGCCTCCGCTTGGGATATGTCCAGCTAAGGCTGATTCACAAAGAATTGTGCCGCTTCCGCAAAGATTGTCGACGATCTGCAATCCTTTCTGATTTCCTACGGTTGCCTGTAGCATTGCTCCGGCTATCGAAGGGCGTAGAGCACCGAGTTGCGATCTGACACGATATCCCCTATGAAATAGAGGTTTTGAAAAAGTACGTATTGATATAACCGTTTGCTCGTCGGTGACATCAAATCTGATGTCAAAATTTTCATGCTGTCGAGGTGTGTACTTCATATGAAGACCTTCCGAAAGTATCTTTGCGAAATCATTTTGAAGGGCGTCCTTGTCATCGATCTCGGTCTTATAGAGGCTAATGGTAATTGAGAACGAATCATCAAGTTTTCTGTATCCGGATATAATATCTCGGATATTCAGGAGTTTGTGTATCTCACTTTTAGATACTAAAACGTCCTGATTATTGCTTACGAAAAAGCCCAGGTCATCAATAGACTGAAGGATGGGTATGGTATTAGGAGTTTTTGGGGATTCAAATAGAATAACCTTTATCTCTTTTTCTAGAATTCGAGCATCGGGAATAGTAGAAGTTATCTCGCGTTCCGATACATCCTCGAAACCCTTGATTGTGTGAGCGAGGTATTTGTACATCAGATCGCAATTTACAATTTCATCCAGCTCATGTTGTACTCACGCCAGACGGTAAAGCCAAGTTTTCCGTACCACTCCTCAAGCCAGGTCCATCCGATGAAGCAGGTGTGCGCACCTGATTCTTTGAGAAGTGCACAGCTTTTTGCAGCTAGTGCGGTGCCGATTCCCTTTTTTTGATGCTTTTTACTCACCCCAAGTGCACCGAAGTCCCCCATTGTGTTTCCTAGAATTTTCTTCCATACAAAGGATCCTCTTGCATTAGGTGAAGCTGGAGTCGTGAGAAGAACCGAGCCGGCGATCTCCTCATTATTAACCTTCGCCGTAAGAATTTCATCGAAGGCCTTGCTATCGACCTTCTCGCTGTAGTACATGTACCATTCAGGAAAGTTTTCCTTTTCGAATGCAAGAAGTTGTGGTATGTCGTTGTTTGATAGCTTCTCAACCGTGATCCCTGTCACACGAATACGATCATGGACCCAATCTGGGGTTTTATATGTACGTAAGTTTAGGACCATATCGATGCTTTTTTCTGTAAATTCAAAGCCATGTTTTTGGAAGAATTTGTTTGCATGTGGAAGATTGCAGGGCACTCCCGGCCAGAAATATGTGGTTCCCCCACCTCCGAGTTGGATATCCGTAAGCGCTTTGGCTTTGAAATTTGCTATGGTCTGAAAAAGAAGCGCAGTACCAACACCTGACCGCTGGTGACCAGGGTCGACGAGAATTACCATGATCTCCCCTCTGTTCCTCTGAGCTGCCTCGTCGACTCGTGTTTGGGAAGCTATAAATCCGACGGTTTTTCCATCAAGGCTGGCAACAAGGTGGTCTCCATGCTGGTACTGTGGGTTTTTAACGGTAATATTTTGAAATGTTTGATGATCGAGTGGCCATTCTTCTCCGACTGTTTTATTCCAGAGGGAATATGCCCAGTTCTCATCATTCTTGGGATTGTAGGGTCTGATTGTGATCGGTATGGTTCGGTTGTTCATACAGGGAATTATAGCAGGGTGTGGGGTAGAAGAATTTCTGGGATATGTGACAGTGAAAGATACGTTAAGGATGATACGAATAATCGACGACTTTCGTAATCTCAGAAAGGCTTTTCATAAAATTGACAAGCGGTATGACATGGTTTGTAAACCATCCCTGGCGGGTCAAAGATGCTTCTGTAACAATAATTCTCCTTTCTCTGTTCTCAACGCAAGCGAATCGATGATTATTTCTTTTGGTATTGTTTTGTGTATTATGCTGACAGCCTCGTCTGTTTTTTCGGGGATACATGATGGACATAGAGTAAAGTGAAGAGGAATTTGTTTGTGAAAGCCTGCTCGCTTTAAGTAGTTGTTGGTGTCGTCGATTTCTAGCAGTTCTAGACGATGTTGTATTTCTTGTGACAGGTTCTGAAGTTCACTATTTCTTATGTCTAAACCAATCCAATTCGAAGCGGTTTTAGAATCATCGGGGATTTTCGTGTCGGTTTTGATTGTAATGTCTGAAAGAGGAATAGGAAGATATTTCTTTCCAATCTCGGATAACCCATTTGCTATTCTTTCATCCTTCGGGTTAGAAGTTTTTAGCTGAGCTAACGTGATGTGAACAACAGACCGAGGATCTCGTGGATCTTCCAGATATTCTGAATACAGCCGTATACGAAGAGAATTGAGGAGATCCAGGGTGTTCTTCTCCGGGAGGGCAACGATAGTATATAGTTTATTCATGTTTTTCGATTCTTCTTATATCTCTCTATTGCCTCGAGCATATATTTTCGAATTGGCTCAATCTTTTCCTGCTCATCCTCGAAACATATTTTTTTGAAATTCTTCTTAACCTTTCCATCCATCCATTCAACGTACCAATCCCAGTCTCCAGAAAAAGCCGCCTTCGCCCAGAAGTGTACTGTGATAAATTGTGACATTGCATCGCAAGTTCGAACTACTTCTTCTTCAACAGCCTCCGGTTCATAATCTGGTTCCGTTGCTCTGATACAGTCCAGAATCCTGGAGATTTGATCAGAAGCATACTCGTATCGTTTCAAAATATCTTCTGCATACTCGAGGCTTCGTTCCTCGTGACCTTTCGGAGTGGCCTCCGTCCTTCCATATTCCAGCCCAGTGTCGTGGAGGATAATCGCGAGTTGGCATGTTTCCAGGTCAGCACTGTACTTTTCGCACAGTTCTTCTGCCAGCCCGAGCATAACATCTATGTGATGTGGGAAGATCCAGGTCCTTCTGACATATTCGAGCCCTTTCTTACCGGTATCCGGAGGAAAGAGTTTGTATACTTCGTCGTAGATTTTCTTAACGGTTGGATTCATAAGATTAGTGTAACATATTCTTACATAGGCTCCATCTTCGATGCTTCCCTACCCTTTTGATCGACGATTATCAGTATGTGAAAATTCTGGTACGTCTCAACATCGACAGGGAGTGAGGTTTCAAACATTGACTTAAGTTCGTCGTATGATTGGTCGTACCCTGGAATGTTGCTCTTCTCTAACCATCGTCGGGTATATGCATCAATTACAAAAGAAGGGAGATCCAGTGCATAGAGGAGAATGGTATCTGCAGTTTCTGGACCTATGCCGTAGACTTCGAGAAGTTCTGATCTGAGGTTAGGGATGGGTTGGTCCCTCATTTCGGAAAGTGATCTGTAATTGTCTCGCACGAATTTTGAGAATTCAATCAGTCGTTTCGGTTTTGTTTGATGAAAACCTGCGGGATGGGTGTACGTGGCGATGGATGAGGGGTCAGAGGTTTGAGAAAGTGATTCGAGACTGAGTATGTTTTGTCCTTTAAGATTTCTGAGGGCCATATCGGCGTTTCTCCAACTTGTTCGTTGTGTGAGGATTGCGCCAAATGCGACAAGCTGTCGAAGCTCTTCGTCTTTTTCTTTGGCACACCATTGGGGCCAGAGTTCTGAGGGGTCACCGTGCTTGTTGAGTAGTCTTTGGTACGCTGAATGGAGGTTGTTTTGCTGCATATGAGGATTGTAGCCTGAATGGAAGTTGTTTGGAAAGGACAATAGGACTGGTGTAGTCTATGGGCCGTTTGGGTCAATGCGGATAAATTCAGTTAATCGCTTTCTGAAAATCAAACCTAATCATTTGTACCAACCCCATGATATGGTTTGTAAAATGGACCTGGCGGCTCAAATTTCCTTTTCAAACAGAAAGTACGGGGTCTTGTCTTCATCGAAGTCCATAATGACACCGACGATGTTGTACTGGCGATTGAGATAATATCGCACCAAATCCTCGATAAATGCTCGGACATCAAACCGCACATAATGAATACCCTGCTTCTGGGCTTTCTGTTCGGAAAACTCCAGCAGTTTTGTGGCGTGTCCTTTACCCTGCTGCTCGGGAATTACTCCAAGCATGGTGATGTAAAGGGCTTCTGCCGTGGGTTCAGCAAAATTCATCAGGGCGTCGGAGGGATAATACTCTACTGCGTTTGTCGAGAGGGTCACGGTTCCAATTACGTTTCCTTCGTTCTCGATAACATACGTATCATTCTTTTCGATTTTTTCTGCAACGATCTTGCGAGTGTAGTACAAATCCCAGTTCGGGTGACCTTTCTCCAGTAGTTGTTGAGAGAGAGAATGTACGATATGCCAAATTGTATCAATATCGTGGGACGTTGCTTTTCTGATCATCGCCAGCCCCGTTTTGAAGTAAACATTCTTATATGCGTTTGCCCCTCTCTTCCAACCGCTTCCTGTACTCCTGCCAGAGCTTTTTACGATCAACGATCTTACCGAAATACTCCTTTGATTGGTCTGTTTTGCCAAGATTCGCATATGTCCACGAAATCCAGAATAGGATCTCGCTGTTTCCCGGATCAAGTTCAAGTGCTTCGAGATAGTGCTGGAGCGCATCTTCCGAGGAGTGAGACTCCTCTGCATCGATAACTTTTACATATGCCTGGTCAATTTTGTATAGCCGTTCCAATTCTGCAAGAGGATCATTATTTTCGTCGACTCGAAGGTCAACAAGAATATCGTTCCAGTATTTGCCGGTAGATTTTCCTGAAGCTATCTTCATCGCAGCCGATTTCATACCCCGGATATCGCCGCCTGCCTGTTGACCCGCCTGCAATGCTTTGATGATGCGCGCCCCGAAATCGCCGGTTGTGTCCAGATATGTCTCCTGCACGGCCTCGAGTGTTTCTTTGCCGACAAGCGTATTTCCAGCCACACCAAAGTTATCATCGAGGATGTATCCAGCGAAATGGTGGTTGTGCTTTCCTGTGTAACCCGCCGTTTTCCCCTCATTATCAATGACGAGGAGCTGGTACACACCATTGCTATCGGGATCCCTTTTGAGCACATTGTCAATGACTTCCTGGGACGACATACTCTTCGCAAGGTTCTTGATTCCCTCTCTTGCATACCACATGTTGGTTTCAGCCTGCGTAGCCAATGCCCCTACTCCTGCCTCAATGTGGGGTACCCATCGTCCATAACAGAACCAATTTGTTCCGCCAGCTACAGCAAGATGACCGGTCTCTGGGTCTCGTGCGACGAGGGTGAGGGTAGAAAGGTTCATGGGCGTAGGTTTGTAAAGATTATAACTTGGTTATCTCCGATTGTTTGACCCTCACCATATCCGTCATTCGTGGCGTGCTCACATAGCCGAGTGCGTCTACGTCAGGATCATAGAGCTCGATCATATCAAGGTCTGGTCTATCAAATAACCTCGCTCCGTTAATCTCCTTTCCTTTCTGCATTTCGCTTTTTAGTGTCGTATAGTCATTGTCCTCAAGCACGAAGTCTATATCCCCTACCTGGTACCGGTATGGATCGGGTCTTCTGACGTAGAGATACATATAGGTTGTTTCTGGAACCTCTTCTTGTGCAGGAATCACGAGCGGTTCGTGAAACCGGAAGAACTTCTGGTCGACATTATCAGACTCTTGCGTCAATTCTTTTCTGAATTGCTTGAGCTGTTCGAATTCATCGCCGTAATGGCAGAATATTGAAACATTACCGGCAGTCGAGAGGTACTTCCCAAAAGACTGCTTGCACAGGTTGTGGCAGGCAATATGTGTGTAGGTAATGGCCTCGATGAGCGTCTTTTTGTCCTGAATTGGGCTGAATCGGTAGAGCTTCATTGACCTATTCCTCCTTTTCTTTTGCATCAATCTCTCTCAATCGCTCGGCGAGCTCACGCTGAAATACTGCGTTTGCAGTCTTTGTGAAGAAGGTGTTCTTACTTCGAAATTCGTATGTTTGACGGGGATCATTGCCGTAGTGTTCGGTATCACTCCAAAAGGATTCCTTGTAGGTATCAGAGAGATTATCTGAGTCGACGACACATGCCACTGTATTGTCACCGGCAGGATCCTTCGATTTATGAGATTGTGCAATACGGACTATCTCTGCGATATGATTATCCGTATACCCTAAGGGCTTGAGTATCTCCGGGATAACATCTGCATCATATGCTATGTGCATATCCTCATATTCCTGTTTCTCTTCGGGGGTTTTTGGAAACCATTTTTCTTTAGGGATTTTGGTGAGACCGATGTCATGTAACATTGCGGCAGGTACCATTACATCTGGATCTCCTCCCTCACCTGCGATAATGTCCTGCATGGCACGTGTGACCATAGCAGAGTGAAGCACATAGTCTTTCTTACCCTTTCCTGCCATTCGTTTTTCGACTTCGCTCCAGATTTGATTGTGTATGGGATTGGTAAATGTGAGGTTCATATCTTGCACACATTTCGATACAATTTAGCGTTTCTCAACCTAAGTAACCCGGGTTCCTTGCCCTGCTTCGTCTTTTCCAAATCGATTGTCACCTTGTACATCCGGTTTGCCTCCCGGGCAGCAAGAAGCTCGAGGCCGTTCATGTCGTATGCATATGCGATGGGAATGGCGTCACTATAGTGACTACACCCGAATGTAAATGCGCAGTTTTCATACGCTCTCACTCGACCTAGCGATGTCCAGACTTTGTACTGTTCTTCGTCATACATGCCGGTGCCGATCGGATTGAATATGAGCTTTACCCCTTGCAGGCGGTACTCCCGAGCAATCTCAGGGAAATGCATTTCGTAGCACACGCATACACCGACTTTTCCAAATTCAGTATCAATAGCGGTGATTTCTTTACCTGGCTGAAACCCTTCTTCACGCTCACTACCGGTAGGTGTAGTTTTTGAATGCTCGCCAACTATTTCACCTTTGCGATTGAAAACAACACCAGTCTCGTACTTCTCTGGCTTCCGTTTATCTGTATAGCTGGTGATAAGCCATTTGTTCACAGAGGTCACAACCTTGCTGGTTTCCGTTAGCTGGTCTGCATTCAAGTAGCACTCTGGAAAAAGAAAGAGGTCGATCGTTTCTGCCCAGTCGTCGAGAAGAAATCGACGCAGTTCGTTGAGTTTACTATCCTGTTGAGCAACCACGATTCCGATGTTCATGCTTGCATTATACGATACATAAAGAGAGTGAGTATAGTGAACCGGTAGTTGATGTGGAAGAGTCGGCTCTTCAAAAAGGTTATGACCCTATGCGTACCTGGTCTTCGATTGCGTCCAATGCGTTGGTGTCACCTAGCGCGTCGACTAACGACCGAAGTTTTTTGTAGGCAGCTCCGACATCAAGCAATTGAGCAGCTTCCTCTGTTCCATCCTTGAAATTACTAACGTGACCCATTGCATATAAAGAGGCAGAGGCATTGGCTAAGACAAGGTCACGCTTCGCCCCTTTCTGTTTACCTGTCAAGATTCTGAGGAAATCTATGAGGTTTTGTTCCGTTCCTCCTGTTCGTATATCATCGACTTTGTGGGTCTTAAGTGCGAAGTCCTCGGGCTCCAGTGTATACCTTCGGCAACGATTTCCCTTCTGTTCGACAACAATGGTTTTACCGACAACAGATGCTTCTGGAATGCCTCCTACCCCGTGCAGTATCAATGTGTGTTTGTTTCCTAGTTTGACGAAGAGCTCACCGAGGATATCCATATACTTCTCGTCATAGCAGCCATAAATCCTCTTCTCAAGCTCTGTGGGGGAAAAGGCAAATGTGGCTAAGTGAAAGGGAGATTCTATCCCGAGACCGTTCTCTACGAAGATATTTCGTGCAAGCTGTGAACGATTCTTTAATCTTGGACTCATTGCTGAGATAAAGAACGGACAGATGCCAATCGTCTCCAAAGTCCTCTCGACCTTTTCCTTGGTGAGTTCAAACACATTGATTCCTAGCATGCGAAAAATATCAGCACTTCCCGTGGGACTTGTCTGAGCAAATCCTGCCTGTTTTGCAACGCAGTATCCAGCTGCAGCAACAATAAAAGATGCTGCGGTACTGACATTGATGGTCTTAACCTTGCTCGCACCTGTTCCCGAGAGATCTGTAAGTATTGTTTTGGGAACGTTCGGACTTATTTTCACACCGAGGCTTTCGGTCGTGTTGACTAGGGCAAGTAACTCGTCTGCTGTTTCTCCTTTGGTGTGGAGCGCAGTGATTAGAGAGACAAAATGAAATCCTTCGGTATCATGAATAAAAATGTCGAGAAATGTCTGGTACGCTTCTTCATAGGACAGATCATTACCTTGCACCACCTTGTTCACAACCAAAGTCGCAGCCCGGAGTCTTTCGTTCATGGTAGTATCTTACATCTCTTCCCATACTTGTTCCAGCAAGAAACGATCAGGTTCGATGAAAGAGGTGCGTTAAATGGCCGCTATCTGAAAGAATGCATACTTTCTGTTGAGGCTTTATACGGGAACGCGGGAACGGAAAACAATAAAGTTCGTCTACTCGACAGGATTGAGAGTGGTGCCAAAGCTGAGATTTTCGTTTAACTGTAGGTGTTTCATGAAAGTCTCAATCTCTCGCAGCTCTTCGATGAAGTGGTTCTTAAAATCGATCAGCCGGCTCAGAAAGTCTTGTATCAGCGCTATTTTTTACTCCTTTGTACCGATATACAAGCCTCTCCCCTCTTTGAGATACTTGACTGTTAGCCCGGCTGATTGAAGATATTTCTTAAATGTTTCTGGATCAAACATTCCAAGCTCGTGTCGGTCAATAATGTGCTTTATCTCCTGATTCTTTTCTCCGATAAGATAATGCATATCCATAATCGATACGTTACCCTTTTTCTCGGAGACATTCATTCGGGCAATTTTGACATTTTCGCTTTCGTATGTTGAAAGATGAACGGTGCCAGTTAAATAATTCTCTTCTGTAAACCAAGGCTCGATAATGGCGATACCCCCCGGTAAGAGATGTTCTGCGAAATTCTGGATTGTCTTTTGAAGGTTAGCTTTGGTTTTAACATAGCCGATGGAGCTGAAAAGACAGGTGATGACATCGAATTGCTTCCCTAGATTTAGTTCTGTCATATCAGATTGGACAAACTCCACGTTAGGAAGTTTCTTCCTAGCTATTTCGAGTATGCCTTTGTTGATATCAATTCCTGTGCATTTGAAATTTTTTACGAAATATATGAGATGTTTACCAGAGCCACATGCCACATCGAGTAAAGTGTTTCCCTTTGATTTCTTGTGTTTTGTTATCAGATCTTCGATTTTTGTAACATCTTGCTGATAATTCTTCTGCATGCCCTCGTAGATCAGATCATAATATCTTGCAAGATCTTTGTAGATTAGTTGTTCACCCATAAAATGTGTAGTAATAAATTACATCAGTATAATAGCACATGGTAATTCTGATTTTCATGATATGTATTGATTCGAGATGTTCGAGACGGAGGTAATCAGGAGTAACCTGTGTGGTTGACGTCAACCGTTTGAAGAAAAACTTTATGTTTTACCCTTTCGGTAATACTTTCCATCATTCGAACCATCTCAATGATACGGTTTGTAAACCATTCCTGGCGGGTCAAAAAGACTTTTCTGACAACGATTTTACCTATCTCTCACCCCTATGGGTTTGAACCTCTGCTCAGCCATATGCTATAATCCCCCCGTTCTTTCCAAAAGCTATGACGGAGATCTAGTAGGATTTCTTCGGTGACACCTGAGAGAAGCCGGTTGGAGCAAGGCTTCCGTAGAAGATTTTCTGAAAATACCCTCCCGAGCTGCTCGCCAAAATGTACAAAGTAGGTTGAGCCGGGTTTCGCCCGTTACAGCGGAAAAAGTGTGTCGGCTTAGAGGTCAGAGCACTTACAATGAGCATCTATCATTGTGGCTTCTGAACACCCGACCGGGTGTTTTTTGTTGCTTTTGCAATGTCGTGAGCAACATACAATAGATCACACAAAAAGATAGGTGGAAGCAAAGTGGTACCGCGTCCCGCTAACTAATAGTTATCGGGTGTAAAACGCCTTTGCATATATTCGGAGGTAATCCGGGTATGTGTGAGGGCGTTTTTTGTTGCTTTTATAGGTTAGCTGGACCAGGGGTGGCAGAGTGGACTATTGCGGCGGTCTGTAAAACCGTTGTCTTCGGACATCACGGGTTCGAATCCCGTCCCCTGGAAAGTACTTAATGTTGATAGATATATGAAGAATCAAAGAAGAATGAAATATTGCGGTCAGTTGTTCTATTCCGTGTTGAACGGCAGTTCAAGCATGGCCCAACGTGACAGATATGAATATTTCATTTTAGTAATCAATAATAATGGAAAATTTAACTTTAGCAGAGGGACAGATGGTCTCGGTTAATGAAAACAAAATTGAAAAAGGCACAGTACCTGATCAAGACCCTATCTCGAGAGCGGAAGGAATCCTGCTGGATATGTGGCTTGATGAGTTTGAGGGAAATGCTGTATTTCCGACAGTGAACCAAAGACAATGGAGGAAAATCCTTCATTCTGCGAGAAGCACTCGGAAAGAAATTCCTTTGATTGGGGTCGGGTGTCCAGCATGGGGAGAAATTCCCGGGGCGACAGGATTCGAATCAGAGTTCTTACGGGACCTTCCCATGGGAGGAAGACCGTTGAGGTTTGCTAAAGGTTTGGTTAGTCTTCAGAAAGCACTCGCCTCGTTTGGTGTGAATGTTCTCCCCTGCCTTACCCTATCTTCGGTTGAGGCATTGATGTGGTCGAAGTTGAAATCAGTTCGTGTTATGGATGACAGGGACGAAGTCATAGAAATGGTCGATTCAAGTCAAATGAAAATGGCTGAGATGATTTCCCGTTTGGGTGGGAGGGCGGTCTTCTTTGATCACATGGATTTTGTTACGGAGAGTTGGAAGTGTGATGCAGATGGTGTGTTCGAAGAAGTAAATTCAGAGGAAGATATCGGATCTTTTGTTCGTCGGCTTGTAAGGAGGGATGTTACGGAACTTCCTAATCAGTTGTCAGACCTTCTTAGAAATAAAGGAAGAGTAACAACCGATCCTGTCTGGCTCGATATGATGGCTCCGTCACTTGAGGAGGACCG
>CAZDUZ010000029.1:0-10473 GCA_964508755.1 uncultured Candidatus Saccharibacteria bacterium
CCTGTAACGGGAGTTACTGCGGAGATAAATATGGGTGGGACGGATGGAATAGTCCAGAACTTGCTGCGATGGTTGCAAAGGCGCATCAACATGGAGTGAAAGTAGTACTTACCATAAAAAACTTCGATAAACCTAGTATCGAAAATCTCGTGACCAGTCCTGTTGCGCAATCAACGCTTATTGCCAACATCATCAATGAAATTAACGCGAAAAATGTCGATGGAGTAAACATCGATTATGAGTACATTGGCACTGCTTCATCCGGTCTTCGTGCTGCGTTTGCTGCTTCAATGGATGCAATTGCGGATGCTGTGCATGCTGCCCGTCCCGGTTCCCACGTCAGTACCGATATCCTCGGATCGTCGGCGATGAGTCAGCTCATTTATGATGTGACAGCACTCGGACAGACATCCCTTGATGCCATTATGGTAATGTCGTACGACTTTCATACCACGACCTACTATGCAGGTAAATTTGCGGCTCCGACCTCACCGTTGTACGGAGATCAGTATTGGTATACGGTTTCTGAGGCAATGCGTGATATCTCAGCGCGTGCTCCAGCCGGAAAAGTCATCATGGGGGTTCCATACTATGGACTTGAGTTTCCTGTGTCGGGTGCGACCTGGCCGAATAAGAATGCTTCGGTGATTGCAAGTGGTGCGATAGCTACCTACAGCCAAGTGACAGATCCTAAGTGGGATATAAATTATCATAATGATTCGACCATTCAGTGGGATGAGGGTGAAAAAATGACGTGGTATAAATATGTTTGGTACGGATGGCCTATTCCAAATCCTCTTCCACCCCCACAATACTGGCAAGGCTACTACGATGACGCACGAAGCCTTCGAGCAAAGTATGACTATGTAGTACAAAACGGTCTTGCGGGAGTTGGGATATGGGCGCTTGGCTACGATGCAGGAAGAACTGAATTATGGGATGTTCTTCGTGATGTGTTTTCTAAGGAATCAATCGTGGTGCTGTTTAAAGATGGTATTAGTCTTGCTCAACAGCAATCCATTCACACCTCATTATCGGCAGAATATGTCCGACAGTTATCAAGCGGAAACGGTGCAATTGTCCGTCCAACCCTTGTAACCTCCTTACAGCTTATCGGACAGTATAACGCTCGGGCGGAAGTACTAAAAGCTGGATTTTTACCGAATAGATCATTACCGTTAAATCTCTATGAAACGCTTGGAGAGAATGCTGCTACCGAAATTAATGTGTCTGTAGAAGAGGTGATAGAACCATAAAAACAATTTCGCTCTTCGATCTTCCCTTTCGTCTTTATTTCTTTGAATTCTTTGCGTTGTCTGTGTCCGTTGGTACTTGCATTACTGACTGCACCGCCAGTTTACTTACGATATCGCTGATGCTACTTTCAAGATGTTCGATTACTCGGAGAAGTCTGAAGATAATGGCAAAGGCAAACACAAAACCGATAAAAATCAATGTGTTCAGGTTATCTCCCAGTCCAAATGTCGTCGAAAGTGTGCGAGCTAGTGAAGGGGTAAGCGTAATTGCTAGCACTCCTCCCCAGATAACCAACGCGAGAAAAAACTTAAAAAAAGTCTGTCCTCTTTCTCTCCGAAGGTATCGAGCAGAACGTGTTCCCAAAAAATACAAACAGATAAGAAGAAGGACTCCTTTTAATGCAATTGTAGCTAATTCTTGTGTCGTAAGATCCATTTCTACATACTGGTAATAATTTTAGCAAGCGTGCGAATACCATTGATAAAACCTTGACGTTCAACCTTACTCGAAGAGTGAGTATTGTAAATAGTTTTCACTGGAACTTCCGTAAAGCTCAGTCGGTTTCGCACAATTTCTTTGAGTACTTCAGGTTCGTATGAGTACCTATCCGTTTTTGTATCGATCATATCGATTGCTTTTCTACTATATGCTCTCAAACCACCTTGGCTGTCGGAAGTTTTAATTCCACAAAATGCCCATGTTGCAATGTTACCGATCGTGTTGGCGATGATTTTTGAGCGTGGCATGAGAGAGGGATCAAAGCTTCTCGCTCCAAGGGCCACATCATAGCCGTCTCGGATTGCACTCAAAAGTCCAGGGATATCTGAAGGATCGTGCTGACCATCCGCATCAAAGGTAACTACAACATCTGCACCTAAATTTTTAGCTATTTGCATTCCGGTTCGTACGGCAGCACCCTTTCCTCTGTTTACAAGATGTCTGGTTACATGCACACCCGGACACGAAAGAACTTCAGAATATGTATTATCAGGACTTCCATCATCAACCACAATAATGTTGTTAAACTTGTGCTTTTGGAGGTTAAGAATTACTTCCCGTATTGAAGGACCTTCAAGATAGGCAGGAAGTAAAATAAATACAGCTGGTTCAGAGTGCATACGGTGAACTTATTGTTATGGGATTAAAGTGTAAACTATTTATTGTAGCATACTAGAAGAATATGTATGGAAAAATGTACAAGATGTATATAATACAAGCATGAGTAGTTTTATTGAGCGCATAGGAATCGAAGTCAGGCTTTTTGCGGTGCTCGCTTTTGTGTTTGGAATTCTCATGGTTTTTCTCGTTCCTCCTTTCCAAGTGCCTGATGAAGAACAGCATTATCTGCGCTCGATATCGCTAATACAAGGTGAGCTATTGTGTGAGTCAGGACGAATAAACATAAGGCAGGAACATTTGGATTTTATTAACCAGATGGATCCCGGCAGTATTGCATTTAAAGGAGAATCGACGTTCGATAAAAACAAGATTGTTGACTTTCAAGATTCGGAGAAAAGTTCATTTGAGCCAGTTGCCTCCTCTTTGTGCCGTGTAGTTCCCTTAAGTTACATACCCTCCAGTCTAGGGGTTGCCGTATCCAGCCTTTTTACTGATAGTGAGCTCATTTCATTCTTTGTAGGTCGTTTAGCAAACCTGGTTACCGCAATCTTACTTGTCTCTCTTGCAATTGCTGTAATTCCTGTCTCTAAGAAAATTGTCCTTTGGGTAGGACTGCTTCCTATGTCAGTATTTATGTATGCTTCTTATAATTATGATGCACTATTTATTCCGCTTGCGCTTCTATTGGTGTCTTTCATT
Organism: uncultured Candidatus Saccharibacteria bacterium; assembly: GCA_964508755.1. GTDB lineage: Bacteria > Patescibacteriota > Dojkabacteria > SC72 > JAFGCJ01 > CAZDUZ01. The sequence goes on from CAZDUZ010000029.1 coordinate 3,076, forward strand.
TTATTTGCATACAAGAAAGAGGGGGTGGTTGGATGGAAACAGGTAGTAGCTATTATCTTGGCAAGTATTGCGTTAACTCAAATTAAAATGCCATTTATTCTATTATCGTTCCTTGCCTTTTTGCTTGTTTTTAGAAATAAAAATGAGAGGAAACGGAATTTTGTTTTAGCTTCATCGATAGTCGTTGTAAATGTAATCTCTCTTGCTACGGTTTCTGTTCTTTCCTCTGTCGATCAATTTCCTGAATGGACAAATCCATCAGGACAAATTGCATATATAAGCTCACATCTGTTTACCTATGCAGTTATTGTTGTACGTACGATGTATCATAATGTAGATTACTATCTTTCTGGTATGCTAGGTCTCTTTGGATGGCTAGATTACCGTTTACCCTTGGGAATATATCTACTGTTATTTGTTTCGCTTGGAATAGTCATACAAAGCAGTGCAAATCGTATTAATCTCTCTCGTCTGAGCAGAATACTTATACTAACGGTTGTTTCAATGACAGCACTAGCAGTCATGACGGGAATGTATGTGTATTCGTCTCGTCTACAGTATCCTATGATCGAAGGGGTGCAAGGAAGATACTTCGTTCCGTTGCTCCTTCCTTCTTTGCTGGTTATTCATGATATTCTTCCTGCGATTAAAAACGTATACGTATCAAAGTACTCGTTAGCTTTAGTAAGTATGATTAGTGGAGTGGCTCTTGCGTCAACGGTCATCGCAACCGTCTTGAGGTATTATGTACCTTAACGCACTATTGCTTTCGGGGTCATCTTCTCCTATCGCATTATCTACAGCATCCCTTCTTTTTTAAACCATTCATACTGGTCTTTCAAAGATTCTTTTACCGTTCGTGGAACATATCCGAGTTCTTTAGTCGCCTTCTCATGACTGATGTTCGAGTTGCTGAGTAATGTCTTGAGACTGTAGGGGGTTAATTCTGACTCTGCATTAAAGAAAGATTGAAAATGTGCAAGTGCAAGAGCGATAGGGTGTGGGAGGAAGGTTGTTTGGCTCGTTTGATTCGTGAATTCTTTTATGTAGGAAACAAAGTCACGCATCGTCAGGCGCTCTCCTGATAGAATATACATTTCTCCCTTTTGTCCTTTTTCCATTGCTGTAATCATTCCATTTACTACATCTCTCACGTCGACATAGTCATACGCTCCGTCGACTGAATAGTTCATTCCGGACTTTACAAAAGAAATAAGCGATTTGCCAAAGTACGAAGGGCGGTAATCATAGGGGCCGGTGACTCCGGTAGGAGCTACGATAACTGCATCAAGATTTTGTTCCCGTACAGCACTGAGCACTTCCTGCGTTGCAGAAGCTTTTGAACAATCATATAAATTTCTGTCTGTGCTCTGGCAGAAAGGAACTGACTCAGTGATAGGCTTTGAGTCGTCAGACTGAGAAAATACATGAATGGTGCTGATGTAAAGAAGCCTTTTTATATGAGCTTTTAAACATGCCTGAATGACGTTTTGGGTACCGGTCATGTTGGTGTCGAATGTTTCCTGACCGCCATGGGTTGAAATGTTAATTTTACCTGCAAGGTGATAGACGTATTCGACGCCCTCACACGCCTTCGTAATTGATTCAGGATCAAGAATATCTCCAACGACTTGCTCATAGACACATCCTTTCAAAGCACTTTGGTCTGAGGTTGATCTGACCAGTACTCTGGTGGGTACTCCCTTTTTGCATAGTTCTTTGAGGAGAACATTGCCAATTCTACCCGTTCCTCCTGTAACTAGGGTTAATCCTTGAGTCATATGAGTTTAGTGGTAGGTGTATAACTTAGGTAATGTGTTGAAAGCATAACAGGAGAAGAGAAGAAGTACCAGATTTCAATAATAACAAGTAATGAAGTGTTCATTATACGAAGAGAAAATCCTGTGGGAAGGCTTTAAATCCCATTCAATATGACTCAACTATTTCAATTTGACGCTAACTGGGTATCTGCGTAGAATGGAGTGTCATGAAACGTTTCTTTCTACTTCGGTTGCAAACTCTTGTCGCAATTTCTGCGTTTGTACTTTTCTATTTAGCGCTCCCTACGTCAGCTGAGGCTGTATCTTTCACATTATATCCTGAACGTGGATATGCACTCCTTAACAAACCTTTTTCGGTAGATATTCTTCTTGATACCGAAGGTGAAGACCTTATCGAAGCGAGAGCCGTTTTCCAATTTGATCCAAGTCGAGTGCAAGTTACAAAAGCTGAGTATGGCGATTTGTTTTGTCAGTATCCTGAAGAAGAGTATGCAGTGGACAATGATGCGGGCTGGATTAAATTAAGTGGGTACTGCAACGATCCTTATTACAATTCCTCAGGTACTCCGGGACTATTTGGACGATTTACTTTCGAACCTAGAATGGAGGGAACCGTCAACTTTGAGTTTGTAGAAACGTATGATGATTTAGATTGGGTATCTCGCGCACTTGATACTTCGAGCCCGCCTCAGGAAATTACGGGAATTGAATTTACGGGAGGAACGTATACGCTCGTATCAAGCGTTGGAAATCCGGATGACGGAAAAGCGCCAGGGACGAAACTTCCGGGAGTTGGCATATTTGATGATAAGAAAATTCTTTTTGGAGTATTTTTGTTTGGTCTTGGACTTGTAATATTTGGTTTTGATAGGGTACGGAGAAGTTGTAAACCTCCACGGGTGGCAAAAGAGCGGACCATTGTGGTCAAATAATCTCCATGAATTGATATGAGGCTTATCATATTGCTTAGTATTAATTACCATTTCATATGAAACCAATATCGCGGACTTCCTTGAAGGTCGCTCTTGTTCACGAATGGCTCGCGGGTATGCGGGGGGCAGAACGAGTACTGGAAGTCTTTTACCGGATGTATACCGAAGCCGATGTTTTTACCCTTTTTCATGTGCCAGGGTCGGTTTCGAAGGAAATTGAGGCACATCGGATTTTTACAAGTTTTCTGCAGGGAGTTCCTGGTATTTCATCCTTGTACCGTTATTTACTTCCAATAATGCCGTATGCCGTTGAGTCCTTTCGATTCGATAATTACGATTTGGTCATTAGCTGTAGCTCGTGTGTTGCAAAAGGGGTGATTGTTCCACAGAATACGAGGCATATTTCGTATGTATATTCTCCCATGCGGTACGGATGGGATTTGTCGGGTAATTATTTCGGAGAGAAAGCAGGGCATGGAAATGCGTACTTCGGTCTCGTGAATTCGCTATTACATCCACTTCGGGTGTGGGATACGGCAAGCTGGAATCGCCCTGATCAGCTCATTGCTGTATCAAGCTATATAGCAACACGATTAAAAAAAGTGAGCCGTAGAGAGTCACCGGTTATCTATCCTCCGGTAAATACAGAATTCTTCAATCAGTCCCTCGTGGAACCTAAAAAAGACTATTTTCTTCTGATTACCGCATTTGAACCAAACCGTCGCCCTGATGTGGCAATTCGAGTGTGTACCGAGGCAAACATTCCTCTTAAGGTAGTAGGTTCTCTCGGGCGCCATGCTAATAGGTGCAAAGCGATAGCAGGACCACGTGTCGAGTTTTTAGGCACCGTAACGGATGAAGCCTTGCGTGTGTTGTATGGAGAAGCTCTTGGTCTTCTCGTGCCCGGAATTGAAGATTTCGGTATAGCGCCGGTAGAAGCACTTTCTGCTGGAACGCCTGTCATTGTGTGGAATGAAGGAGGGGCACGTGAAATTATTGAAGGAAACGAGCTTTCATCGCTTGGATATATAGTCGGTAATGAGAGTGAAATGAAAGATGCCATACTTCGTGTGCAAAAAGGTTGGAAATCCAAGAAGTGGAATAGAAGGTACATGGCAGAATATGCTCGGAAATTTTCTTCGGAACGTTTTATTACTGAATTCGAAAAAGCCGTTTCAAGTATGATGAAGGTATAGGTTGTTCTCGATCTTGCTGTATTCGTGATACCATTATTGCCACTGAGGATGAAAAAAACGTTAAAAACATCAAAGAACAATATAATGCCTTCAGTGTGTATCGTTATCGTTAACTACAACGGAAAACCCTTGCTCGAGCGGCATCTTCCCTCTGTCGTTGCTACGGATTATTCTAACAAACATATTCTTGTAGTTGACAATGGATCGACAGATTCTTCAATTGAATTTCTTGAAAATGTCTATCCGGAAGTTGAAATCATTAAAAACTCAGAAAATCTTGGTTTTTCGAGAGGTAATAATGTAGCGTTTCAAAAAAGGCAGGACTTTGATTATTATGCCTTGCTCAACAATGATATGGAGGTATCGAAGGACTGGCTGACTCTTCTCATTGAAAATCTCGAAAAAGATCACTCGATTGCAGCAGTGGGTCCTAAAGTTCTTTATGCTAAAGAGAGAAACGGCAAACGGATAATAAATAGTGCTGGTGGCTTAACGGATCGTTATGATCGAGGATTCGATCGGTATGAAGGCTGTGAAAATAGTGATCTTTATAACTCTATTGAAGAAGTTGATTTTGTTACCGGTGGTGCTGTTGTGGTTAGAAAAAAAGCTGTTAAAGAAGTTGATGGCTTTGACGATCGTATGTTTTTCTATTACGAAGATGTAGATCTTTGTCTCAGGTTGAGAGAGAAGGGGTGGAAGATTCTTTATGATGGAAACTCTGAGGTAATTCATGATCATATGGGAACAGCGCGTAGTTGGAGCAGCTTCAAAGTGACATATAACGCAAATATCAACCGGATTAAAAGTATTCAGCAGAGGAAAGGTATAATGCCGGCTTTTCTCGAACTCGTCAGGGCTCCCATTGAGTGGGTTCTATTTTCTCTCTATGGTAAGATTGTCGGAACATCATACCGACAGTTGATACAACAGGGGATTGAGCAATGCAGAAAGCCTGTCTTACCTGTCAAAGATTAAGGGTTAATGAAATGTTCAGAGTATAGCTGGCACGTTGTAATGAGTAGTAACTCAATAAAAAAGACGAAAGTATCGAGTGTTTGACCACACACAATAATGAAAGGTACGAATTCATGAAACTAAAAGACTACGGGATATCCCGATTAAAGGCACGTCTCCCAATCTGGATGGCACAGGCGAAAACAGTCGTGAAACGGGAAGGGGTTACCGGATTTGTTCGCAGAAGTACACGGAAAGCATACCGAATAATGCGATACAGTGCTGATCCGACTGTTTTTCATCGTGTGCAGTACGGCGATTGGCTTAAAAACATCGAGCCACACTATCTCAAAGATGAATATCAGCAATCACTTCTGGAAAAAATTGGCTCGAAAAAGAAATTCAGCGTAATCTTTCCCGTCTGGAATAAATCCGATGAAATGCTTTCTTCTGCAATTGAATCGGTGCTTGCTCAGTCATATCCTAACTTTGAGCTTTGTATTTCCGACGGTTCTACTAAAGATATCGAGCATAGTGTGCAATTCCTTCGTGAGTATGAAAAGAAGTATCCAGGAATTATTAAGGTCCTCGACCTTCGGGAAAAATATAAATCACTTCCAACCATCAATCTTATCGAAAACACGAATAACGCTTTAAGTGTTGCCAGCGGTGATTACTGTGTATTTATGGATTGTGATGACGAGCTTTCTCCAAACTGCCTTCTCGAACTTGCATCAGCCATAAAGAAGCATCCACACGTTGAATTTCTCTACAGTGATTTTGACAAGATAGATGAAAATGGAAACCGATTCGATCCGTCTTTTTGGGCTGATTGGTCGCCGCATACTATTTTGTCCGTAATGTATACGACTCATGTTACCTGTTACCGAAAAGACATCATCCATAAACTCGAAGGACTTCGGAAAGATACTGCGGGTGCGCAGGACTGGGATCTGGTGCTTCGGTATCGTGACACGCTCGATTTAAGAAATCCCTCGGATAGAGAAAAAATAATCCACATTCCTAAGATTCTCTATCACTGGCGAGTCTATTCCGGTTCGACGGCTCTTCCCAATAGTGGGGCAAAGAATTGGGCGTATGAAGCTCAGCGGGAAGTGCTTACCGATTGGGCTAAAAGAAATAATGAAAAAGCTGAAATTGAAGACGGACCGAACTTCATTAATTACCGAATTCGATTTGCCATTCATAACGCGCCAAAAGTAAGCATAATTATCCCCTTTAGAGATAACGTGAAGTATCTGCAGACATGCCTTCCCAGCATTTATAGCAAGACTAATTATGAAAATTACGAAATACTACTTGTCGATAATCAGTCGAAGGAGCAATCAACTCATGAGTACCTCAAGGCCATGCATAAAGAACACCACGATAAAGTCAGGCTACTTACCTATGATCATCCCTACCATTTCGGTAAACTGAACACGTGGGCAGCCACTCAAACAGACGCTGAACACCTCCTGTTTTTGAATAATGACACGAAAGTGATCAATTCTGATTGGCTTAGTGCACTCCTCGAGTATTCCCAAAGAGAGGAAATAGGTTGTGTAGGTGCAAAACTACTGTATCCTAACAATATGATCCAGCATGCCGGAGTAATAGTGGGACTTGGGGGTGCGGCAGCGCATGCACACCGCATGATTCCTAATGTGTATCCCGGATATAATGGATGGTTGGTTGGAGTGAGGAATGTACTCGCAGTGACCGGTGCGTGTTTAGTGATAAAGCGGAAATTGTTTGAAGAACTCCATGGCTTTGATGAGCAATTTGACCCCGGTTACCAGGACGTGGATTTAGGAATACGTGCCTATGAAGCAGGGTATTGGAATGTATATACCCCCTATGCCCAACTATATCACTACGAGTCGGTTACTCGTCATTCGAAGCAAAACCGTGATAAACTTGCAAAGGACGAAGACATGGCAAAGCTCCTGCGACAGAAGTGGAGCAAGTATGTCGATATCGACTACAGCGGGGATCCGTTTTACAATGTGAATTTATCTGTAATGCATGAAGATTTTAGACTTAAGACTGAATGGTACCCCCAGATTTGGGGAAAAAGGGCAGGGCTAGTGCAGTAATTCCAAAATCAAAACAGTGAAAGTAAAACAAAACAACAAAAGCGATCCTTTGGTTTCAGTAGTAATTTCTTGCTACAATATCGGACATTTTCTTGGTGAGGCCATTTCTTCTGTAAAAGATCAAACCTATAATAACATCGAGATAATTGTTGTAGATGATGAGTCTACTGAACCTGATACGTTAAAAGCATGGGAAGAATTAAAACTAATGTATCAAGATGTTCAGTTTTACAGAGTAAGTCATAGACGTGTTCATAGAGTACGAAATTTTGGAATAAAAAAATCTAAGGGAGAACTGATTTGTGTTTTAGATGGTGACGATATTCTTGAACCCTCTTATCTCTCAAAATGCGTTGAATATCTTAATCAAAATTTTAAAGTGAGTATTGTAAGTTCATACGTTAGAATGTTTGGTGCTGAAACTGGAGTGTGG
>CAZDUZ010000029.1:10483-11012 GCA_964508755.1 uncultured Candidatus Saccharibacteria bacterium
TGGAGGACAGAACCATTTGATCCAATAATTATCACGATTAGAAATTGTATACATTGTGCGTCAGTATTTAGAAGGAAAGTGTATTTTGATACTGGAGGTTATGATCCACTTGTAAAAGGATATGAGGATTGGGAGTATTGGATTCATGCAGTTACAAAAGGACACCGATGGGGAATAATTCCAGAAGAGTTACTACATTACCGAAAACATCCAAAATCGAAATTCTCCAAGTCAAAATTAATGGATCCCGAAATTTATGCGTATATTCTAAAAAAACATTCTACGTATTTTTCCAAAAATTTAGCTCAAATTCTGTCTTGTTATAGAGCAGATAGAGTGCACTTCGTTGATTATTGTAATCTACTACTTAATTCTGAAGCAGTCCTTAAAAACAAGCTAAAAGTTTGCAGGAAGAAGAAAAAAGAGTTAGTTACTTTTGCGAAAGCTGTTCATAATTCTCGGTATAATCGCATCAAAAGCAAAATAATTAAACTTAAAGAAATGATAGTACCTCCTATTGAAAGCATAT
>CAZDUZ010000030.1:0-10475 GCA_964508755.1 uncultured Candidatus Saccharibacteria bacterium
CCCCAGGGAAGTTTTGATACCCAACTTGTTCGGATATCATATCCTTCAAGTGGTGGTTTAAACTTCTCAGGAAAATACGTACCGACATACCATGGAGCTTCCGGCCACATATCATGAAGAACCCTATCAATTTTTTGAGCCCCTCCATCCACGGTAAGATAGTCATCGACGAGAGCAACTCGCAAGTTTTTTAGCTTAGGAAAGTCACGCAGGGTAAGCTTTTTATTTGTATTTGTTATCTTCATAACCATCGAGGACAGATTTAAAACTTTTTAAAAAGGCTTTTTCAGAAAATTCATGTGCATGTTTAGCAATCTTACTACTATCCCATTTCATTTTCTCGAATTTCGTTAGGGCTTCCGCGAAGCATTCAACCGTTTGTTCTTCACATAGAATTCCAGTTATTTGATCAATCATTGTTTCAGGAAATCCCCCACCATTATATGCAATTACTGGCGTTCCACAGGACAGAGCTTCGAGGGGCGCGAGTCCGAAATCTTCAATTCCAGGAAAAAGAAATGCCTTAGCTTTTCTTACAAATTGTCTGACTTTCTCATCACTCATATTCCCGAAAAATGTCGTATGTGGTCCTGCCACGGTTTGAAGATTCTTTGCTTCCGGACCATCCCCAATTACAATTAACTTGCGCTTCAAATTCTCACAAGCTTGAATCGCAATATCAATACGCTTGTAATCTCGTAGTCTTGAGACGACAACATAGAAATTTTCTTTCGCGTTTTCTCTCGCGGGGGTCCAAAATGTCGTGTCTACGCCAGGGTATACTACTATAGATTCCCGTCTATACAACTTTGTAACTTTTGACTGGATATATTTCGAAATTGAAATGAGAATATCCGGTCTTAGCGATGCTTCACTATCCCAGACTCGAATATATGAATCAATTATTGGTCGAATAATTGGAATTCCCTTACCTTGCCTTCCGTCCCATTGATATCGAGGTGGAGTAAGTATTACCCCCAGATGCAACGTTTCAGTAGTCGTAATGATACCTTTCGCACATCCAGCCGAGAGAGAAATTACCAAGTCATATTCATGAAAAGTAAACTGCTCAAAAGCAATTGGAGAAAGAGGAAGAAAATGTCGTGACCAAAACGTAAAGGGAGGAAGCTTTTGAATAAAAGACGTCTTAACGTGTCGATCCTTCAGCCATGCAATATTTTTAAAATCTGCAACAGCCGTTACGATATCGGCTTGAGGAAATATCTTCAACAGTGACCGCAAAACACGTACATCACCTCCATTTTCGAGAAGTGAGTCCATTACAATTGCAACTTTTTGAAAACGATTCATTACAATTATCCTAAAATTTTGTACGGTCATCTGTCTGAATTGTGATTCTCATTATACTATAATCGTTCTTTGGTTTCTTTCCTTCCATACAATTTCTTGCGAGACATTGTTGTGAAAATTTCTGGCAAACATTTCAAACTTGCTCTACAATAGACGAGTATGCTCCCAACCGACCAACTGCCAAGTTATGATCGATTCCATAAGGCTTTTACCCCTTCATCCATAGCCGTAATCGGTGCTTCGGATAATCCGTCAAAAATCGGGTCTAAGATTCTGAGCAATATCATAGAAGGAGGATACGCAGGCCGAATTTACCCCATTAATCCTCATGCTCAAGAAATAGCAGGTTTAAAGGTCTATCAAAAAGTTACCGACATTCCACAGGAAATTGATCATGCGGTAATTGCGGTACCAGCAACTATTGTTCCAACTGTTCTACAAGATTGTGCTACGAAAAAAATATCAGGAGTGACAATCATTTCTGCTGGATTTAAAGAAACAGGGGAAACAGGAAAACTACTTGAAGAGCAGATTAAACGTATCGCACAGGAAGGCAATATCCTCCTTTTGGGTCCTAACTGTCTTGGATTTATGAATACCGACATAAAGCTTAACGCAACGTTTTCTGCAACTCAGGCAAAATCCGGAAACATTATTCTTTTTTCGCAATCAGGTGCATTTGGCACCGCTATTCTCGACTGGGCAAATAAAGTGAATCTGGGATTTAAATACTTCATATCTCTTGGGAACAAAGCAGTCTTAAATGAAAAGGATTTCCTGAACTTTTGGACACATGTTTTTGAAGATAATACTGACGACCTGGTTTTCGCAGGATACCTTGAAGATATTACTGATGGGAGACGTTTTATGCAGATTGCTTCTAAACTATCTAAGAAGCATCCAATTATTATTCACAAACCAGGTAAGTCGAAGGAAGCTTTGCTGGCAATGTCATCGCACACCGGTGCGATGGCTACCAAAGACAGAATTATTGGAGCCGCTCTCCATCAATCGGGCTGTATTCGAGTTGATGACATTCAATCAATGTTTGATGTTCTGCAAATTCTATCCAGAGAATCCATCCCTCGCGGTAATCGAGTAGCCATCGTCACCAATGCCGGAGGACCGGGAGTTTCCACTACCGACAGCATAAAGGATACTCCTCTTACCCTTGCACATCTTTCTGAAGCTACCATTTACCGTCTTCAACAGTTTCTTCCGGGAGAATCTTCGGTTAAAAATCCCATTGATATTCTTGGTGATGCTACTGCTGATCGTTATGAAAAAGCACTTGAGGCTGTACAAGTTGACGAAAACGTTGATGCAGTCATCGTGCTTCTTACCCCACAAGCTGTTACGGAAGTTGAAAAAACGGCGGGAATTATAGCTGAAAAATATCGAAAATATCCTTACAAGCCTATTATTCCAAGTTTTATCGGAGGAGAGATCATTGGTCCCGGAATTGACATTCTCAATTACAGCCAAATGCCAATTTTTACAAACCCCATACAAGCCGTTCATGCCCTCGCAGCTACCTATATGTACCGTAAATCCCTTGAGCAAAAAGAGTTCAATCCTCTCATCCCCATTCCTCAGCAACCAATAACTTCCCCGCTTCCATCATCCTCAAGTATTACCGGCAAAGAAGCGGAACAACTCGTACAAGCCTACGGTATTACAGTTCCATGGTCGACTTACCTGTTACCAAACCAAGAAATAACCGGAGAGCTTGTTAAGGAGTTACGTTTTCCATTAGTCGCAAAGCTTTCTGCACCTCAGTTGCTCCACAAAACAGAAGTATCTGGAGTAAGGCTTAACATAAAAGATCCTCATGAACTTCTTCTCGCCGTAAACGAAATAAAAGCTTCTTGGGAACGTCATTTTCCCGGCAATACCGATTACAAAATTCAATTACAGGAATTTTTCGCTGATGGAGAACAGATGATACTTGGATTTGAACAAGATCCCACATTTGGTCCCGTGCTTCTTGCTGGTGCTGGTGGAATTTTGACAGAATTGTTCGAAGATTTTTCACAAAGAATTTCCCCCGTAGACGAGCAGGAAGCGCGTGCTATGCTTGAAGAAACAAAAGCATTTAAACTTCTAACTGGATTTAGAGGAAAGGCTCCAAGAGACATTCATGCTTTGACGCAAACCATTGCCCGTCTTTCGAAACTGGCGCTAGAACACCCAGAAATAAAAGAGTTTGACATCAACCCCCTCATTGTTTTAAATGAAGGGTCAGGGTGTTACGCCGTCGATGTAAAAATAGTCCTTCATAATGAGTAAACTGCCTAAAAGTACCAAAACTCACTCTGAACGAGTGTTCATACAAGGAAATGCTGCAATTGCCTATGCCGCACGAGCTGCAGGTGCTACTCATTTTTTTGGATATCCTATCACTCCATCAACTGATATTTTCGAAACGTGGGTAAGAATCGCTGATAATCCGGAAAAGCCATCCAACAGTCCCGTCACCGGTCAGCCATTGAAGTATCTTCAATGTGAAGACGAAATGGCCTCCGGTTTCGCTTTAATTGGGGCATGTATGGGAGGAGCAAAAGCTTTTACCGCGACAGCGGGACCAGGAAATATTCTCATGCAAGATGCATTTTCAATGGCAGAAGCTCTTCGCATTCCAACCGTTGCAATTATCATGCAGAGAGGCGGTTTATCGACATCGACCGTTATTTATTCACAGGAGGAAGTCACCCTTACGGCATTTGGCGGAAACGGAGAGGGATTTCGAGTAGTGTATTCTCCTACTGGAATGCAGGAACTATATGATTACACCATTCGAGCATTCAATGTGGCCTGGCAGTACCGTTACCCTACGTTTGTACTCGGAGACGGATATCAAGGTAAGATGTTTGGTGAAGTACATCTTCGCAAAATGAGTGCCGATGAATATGTAAAGCCTGAACCGATACTCCTTGGGAAAAAGCGGAAGAATGGAATCAGTACCAATCTGCGGAATTGTTATGATTTAGAAGAAGAAATTAATGGTGTCATTGAAACGTATCGTCACGATTATGAGCATGATTCCACAGCATTAGCAGAAAGCGAATCCTACAAAACAAGAGGTATTCACACACTTGTTATTGCACACGGAATTGTTGCAGGAGCAGCGAAAGCTGCAGTAGATGAACTAAGAAGAAACGGTGCCCTTGTAGGACTATGGCGACCAATTACCATTCGTCCACTTGATGTGAATGCTCTTCTTCGAGCAACAGAAGGAGTAAAAGAAATCATTATTGTTGAATCCGCACTCGGACAATTAGCACGATTAATCAAAGAAGCACTGGTCACGGGAGGGAAAATTAATTCTGCATCAATTATGCTCCCCGCGGTTCGTGAGTTTTTCAGTCCAGCCCTTGGTATTACTCCTCAAGAAATTATTGAAGCTGTATTAAGTAAAAAATGAAAAAAATGCAGGAATTCCAAATGAACCAAACAAGCAAAAGCGCACAGCAAGTAAAGGTTTCTCCTTCGTTTCCCCATTGTTACAAAGTAGAAAGCAAACCGCATAAATTTTGCCCTGGATGCGGGCATCCTATCGCCCTCCATGAAATTGGAATGACGGTTGATAATTTGAAAATTCAAGATAAAACCCTATTTTTGATTGATATTGGCTGTTCTCTACTCGCATGGAATTTTTTCGATATTGATACCTCACAAACCCATCATGGTAGGACCATTCCTACAGCGGTGGGATTTAAAAGAGTCAGACCGGAGTCAGTTGTCATAGCGTATTTGGGTGATGGCGGTGGATATGCAATCGGGATGCAGCACCTCATACACGCTGCCCTACGGAATGAAAACATTACTGTTTTTGTAATCAACAATTTGAATTATGGGATGACAGGAGGTCAGATGGCTCCGACAACGGTCGAAAATCAGCCCCCGACTACCACCGCTCCTTTTTCAAGAGTTGAAAGTTACTTTGGCCAGCCTCTGAGGGCCCCTGAAATGTTACAGACCGTAGCATCAAAAGGAGCTTTCATCGCCCGAAGTGCCGTCGACAATCCGATTATGCTTAGAACAACAATTTCAAAAGCAATTCAGCATCAACAAAACAATAAAGGTTTCTCATTTGTTGAAATTCTTTCTTATTGCCCAAATAACTGGAAAACTGACGCAAAAGAAACGATCTCCTGGTTGCAAGAATTTAAGAAAAATTACCCACTATTTGAAAAAGTCATAGGAGATGAAAAACAGTAGTATCCCTACAATTCAGAAAGTTGACGCTGACACCCATATGCCCCGCTCCGCCGGTCATCCGCTTAAACTCATCCTTGTGGGCGAAGGAGGACAGGGAATCCAAACGGTAGCAAAAGTACTAAGTAAAGCAGTGTTTTCGTACGGATATCACGCCAGCTTCATTCCGAATTTTGGAACTGAACAAAGAGGTGGTCTTTCACTCGCGTTTATACAGATTTCAAAAGCAGATATCATCTCCCCAAAATTCCGTACCGCTGATCTGTTCGTCATTACCAGTGACCGCGATATTGAAAGGGTTCTTAGATACATTGGACTAGGAACAAATGTCCTTTATGATCCTGACCTCGTTAACAGCAGCGCAGCCAGCCGCTTCACTCGATTGACCCCGCAGGTAGTACCGGTAAGAGCGTTTTATGAGGCTACGCAAAAATTCACCGAAAGAAGCTTTAACATAATTCTCCTTGGAATACTTACCGGGCTTATTGATACACGATTATCTGATACCGTGTTAAAAGAAATGAACAGCAAGTTTGAAAAGTACTATTTGAAAGCTCCTCAATTAAAAGCACAGAACGAACAGGCCTTTAACCTTGGTTTATCTATGACACATCTCTAATGAATAAATCATTTTCACCACATACAGAAGAAAACGATAAGGTACAACACACCGTTTTCTCTGAATTATGTAAAGGATGCAGAATATGTCAGGAAGTTTGTCCACAGAAATGCATAGGTCTGGATGAGAATGTACGAGGGGTGTATAACAATCCTATCGTAAAATGTGACGTGAATAGGTGTATTGCCTGTATGAAATGCGAGCACTCTTGTCCCGATAGAGCAATCAAAGTGGTACGAAAAAATCTCACACCATCGAAACCTACTAATTAATCTTGTTTCCTTATGCGATCATTACTCGGTATACACAAGCTGAACCCAGCGGTACGTATACTTATCTATTCTGATGTATTAATGATAAGCGGATGGGGACTGGTGGAACCACTTTTTGCAGTGTACGTGACGGACCAGATCAAAGGTGCTAGCCTTGAACTTATCGGTATTGCTACAGCAGATAATTCAATTACTACCAACCAGACATACGTGAATTATTCTTGATTCTTATTATCTTTTTTACGCCTTAGTACCATGACATGCCCGCCTTCTCCGTTTGCTGAACGACCCAAAAGTGTAATTTTAACTTTCGAATCTCGTACAGTCGGTCTTTCTACTCGCTCTTCGTAGGAAACACCATCGATATACTTTTGATAATCTTCTTTATTTTTAAATCTAAACGGAAGATCCCTCCACGAAACTCGGTGCGAAGCAACTATTTCAAAATCGCACTCATTCGCAAGTTCAACTAACATATCATAATCAACTTGAAATACAGGAGCTATGTGCACATACTCACCCATCCTCATAAGCTCACGATAAACCTGTTTTCGTGCTTCAAGCGGAATTTGATAGGTAGACCACAGAGCAAGTACCGTTCCGAATGTATCGTCGGCGAACGGAAGACTTCGTCCATCAGCCTGTACAAAGGTACGTCCATCTGTTCCAGAAAGATAACGGTTAACAGTTACCAATTTTTTGTACAAAGGATGTGAAGTATCCACCACTCTCATAAGTCCTCGTATCGGCAATGAAAGGATCCAGCGAATAGGTTGATCTGGTGTTATGGAAAGATCACTTTGAAGATCAACATCAACAACACGACTTGATAATCCTTGTAGTTCTAATTCCTGACCAATATTCGAAGCACCACACCCAAAATTCAAAACCCTTTGTCCATCTAATAACTCGGCTGAAAACCCTAACGAGTTTTCATAAGCTTCAAGTCGGTTTCCTGAAGTAATAAGTCCCTCTAATTTCGGCACCTGAGATGCGTCCGTTCCATGTTTGTCAACAATTCGTACTCCTCCATACTCCCCCATGTGGACTAATACTTATTTTTAAGTTAAGCACCGATCATTATTTCCTTAACTCTACCCTCGATACAATTTCATCGAACACTCCTTGAATTTCTATCATTTCGTCAACTTCTGCATCGCTCGTCATCATGACTCTAACGGAACTTGGTTCGTCCCATAATCCCAGCGAAAGACAGGGAAGTCCCTCAACATAATTTACAGGTTTTGTTTCTCTACAAAACGACTCATCAACAACCAATCCATAACCACCTTCATATCGAGCTCCGCCTGACCCTGATACAAAACTAAGTGGCAATCCAATAATTGACTTATTATCTTCGCTTCTTAACTCAATAGCACGACTGCCATCTTCCACCGTCATGTATTCTTTACCTTCTCCACCATACTCCAAATACATTGTTCCAGATTTATAATTAAGACGTACTCCACACAGCTCGCCTGTTTGAGTTACTTCTGCAGAAACGACTTCTGGATATTTAACTGTTAAGTCAAGTGAATTGGCGCACGAAGCAGTTATTGTTTCATTATAAGAAAGAGAATCCTTAATCTCAGTGGTATTGTCAGAAGAAGTAGCATCCTCACACGCCTTCTCAGTGCATGATACTTGTCCGTCACTTTCACAAGTACAGGTATTACAACCATCAGTAGCAACAAACGAATCCCCGCCATAATACACAACTCCGTCATAGGTACAGAGGGATATTGCTCCGTCATTATCTTCTGGTGTATGTATTTCTCCACCTTGTTTCCAAACCATATAACCTAAGCCAATAAGAAGCCCTAAAGTTATTGCAACAACGAGTACGATAATCAATACCTTACTAATACGAAAGGTGTTTTTGTTTGAAGACACTTGTGTAGATATTTTTGATTTCACCGGAGAATGAGGATTAAGTAAAAAAGGTGGAGCGTAGAGAATGGGTTACAAACCAGATATTATTAGATTAAGTAATGAACTCAAACAACTTACATTATTACGAAAACCGTAGTACTAACAACGGCTTCCACAAATCATCTCAGGATATACCTGACTTTTTATTTCCAAGGGGTACAATAGTCGCCTCCATGAAGTGGATTGTAAACCCCGTTTTCAATGCTAACCTCAGGTGTTGGACGTTCGACAAATTCTCTCCATAAGGCTAATCCTATTGTTAGATATGTAACGATTACAACTCCCACCGAGAATGTCAAAACTGATCCCCAATACCATTTTAAATTGCACTTATTATATAAGTAAAGAACAGACAACATCAGTAAACCAGATAAAACAAGTCCTACAATACTAAAATAACTTGACTCTTGACAGCCAGGAAGAACGCAGGTCGTAAACGAAATTACAGGAAACGGAAGTAATAGTCGATAACATCCAAGTGTAAAAAAAATATGTGCAACAGTCGATAGCAGGTTCACGATGATCAACGGTATAAGAAGCGCGAGACCGATTATTATAACGCTCTTACCTAGTTGCATCAAACAAAACCTTAAATGACCAATTTACTTCAATAATTGTACCGAACAGTGTAACCAAACAAGATTGAAACTATGGACCCTACTGGGATCGAACCAGTGACCTCACGAATGTGAATCGTGCGCTCTGGCCAGCTGAGCTAAGGGTCCTATCACCTTCTATTAAAACAACTGTGAATGATTTTACCCTCTTAGGTGACTTTTTCCAACGTGCCTAAAAAAGTTCCCATATGCGTATATGTTTCCTGAACAGCCGAAGGAACATCCGAATGACCACCCCCCGGAACAATAGCAATCTTGCAATTGGTATTCGCTTCCTTTTGTAAATACGCGATATTTGAAGATGAAACAAGCGGATCAATAGGGTCATACACAAAGAGAGAGGGGACCGCTGGATGTGCATCATATTCAGCGTTCACAATGAGTTCAGCAAATTTGCGTCTATACTTTGTCGGAAACATCTGCACACGCTCTGCAAGGGAGTTGTTAACAGGCACTCTCAGAACCCTCGACATAGCTCTGACAAGTCTTCCGCTTTTTACTACCACTTGTACGCGAGGCGGCACTTTTGTTCCTGTAGCAACGAGCTTTGCTTGTCTTGTTAATCCTTTTTTCTTGATAAGCGGTGAGGCCCACACGATAACCCCCTTAAGCCACGGCGCTCCACGAAATAATGTCTCAGTTTCATAAGCAACGATTCCTCCGAGTGAATAACCTGCAAGCACAACATTTTTCAGTTTTAAATGCTTTACCAAACGTTCGACGTATCTCGCAACACCTTCAAGACTGTCGATACCTTCAAATGAAATTCCGCAATGTCCGGGTAAATCAATTGCAATATACCTGTAACCTTGAGGTAAATGACGAATGACAGACATCGACCAATCTTTATCGCATGTTACCCCATGAAAGAATAAAACGGTGATATTGCCAACCCCAACATCATAATACTGATAATGGAAACCTTCCAAGTCGCAACTTTGTGGTACCAATCCCGATTCAGGGTTACTCATCGTCGAGTGCAGTCAAGACTTCATCGAGAGAAGAATCTTCGTCTCCCATCGAATCCGCGGAAAAACCAGTTTCATCTCCGTCAGAGTAAATATCTCCTAAATTGAAACCACCATCCTCAACCATACGATCAACAACAGGATCCCCTAACTCTTCTGACGCAACACTAGACTTAGCTACCAGTTCATCTTCTGGAACGGTACCCGCTTCATCTTTAGAAACAGATGTGTCAACAACTACATCATCTTCCTGCCGACTTTCGACCTTCACTACATCCATAGGACTATCGCACTGAGAACAGTAAATAACCTTTTCATCTTCCTCACCACAGTTTGGACAATGCAAATAAATAACCTTTACTTGCGGTTCAACCTTGGGAACTTTTTGCGTTAGTTTTCTTACCACTTTTTTCGGTGTCATGATTACATAATAACATGCAAAATATTCAGGTCAAGAGAAAAAACGGGTATCTATTTTAATCTCTCTTTTTACCCATACTTCGGATAGCAGCATTTCTTGTATTTTTTGCCACTTCCG
>CAZDUZ010000031.1:0-3200 GCA_964508755.1 uncultured Candidatus Saccharibacteria bacterium
TGAGTGTGTTATCAGACTTTCTACTCAAATCCAAGGAGCACAATCTCTGTTTTTAATTGCACATTCAATTTTTCTAAAGCTCTTTTCATGATTTCTTCAAGCACTGCTTTATAATCATCAGCGGTTGCATTTCCTTCATTTACGATAAAATTGTGGTGAGCTTTGGAAATAGCAGCATCCCCTACTCGAAAGCCGCTTAATCCAAGGAGATGCTCGATAATGTATCCTGCAGAAGGAGTTGGTGCCTCAAGCCGTTTTTGATCTTCTGGTGAAAGATTGCAGAAAGCGCAACCTGGAGAATTTCGGGGTTGAATTGCTTTACGTTTCATCCATTCCGAACTGACATACCGTGCTTTATTTGTGTCACCATAAAAAAGAGAAAGGACACAGGAAAGTATCACGTCTCCAGCCTTCTGTAGCGCTGTTTCATTGTATCCGGTCATTATTTCATGCTTTGATTTCGTTACAATCTTTCTTGCAGAGGTGAGTATCGTGACTTCACTGACGCTTTCCCAAAATAGATGTGATCCACCATGTATATTGTTTATTACCGCTCCTCCAACCGTGCCTGGAATACCGCTGTACCATTGTAAACCGGTAATGCCTCTTTCAATAAGATAATCAATAAGATACGGTAGCTGCACTCCGGAATCAACCTCAACGATAACCTGCTGTTCGTTGCTTTCATCATAATCTAAATCGGTAAAATCGTATTTAAAAGTGCCTTTTGAAGCGTCTGCTTTCCATCGTGATGTGTTGGGGGTTATGGATGAAGTGTTATTTGTAGATACGGCACGGATTTCTTTTTCAATCTCTATGGTTCCTGGACGATTGATAATGACGAGTCCCTTTATTCCATTGTCGGAGATGAGTACGTTGCTACCCCCGCCGAGGATTGTCACAGGAACACCCATGGTGTCCGCGGAAGCAATCGCCTCGGCGAGCTCTTCTGCCCCGTGAGTTTCAATTAAATACTCCGCTGGGCCGCCGATTTTGAGTGTGGTGTACGGAGCGAGGGGAATATCCCGCTGTATTCGTTCCGCAATATGGGCAGTAGCAACTTTTCGGACGGCTTTGTCAAAGGGCATGATACTAGGAGTAACGAAGTTGCAGAAGTTTGCTTACACTAAT
Source organism: uncultured Candidatus Saccharibacteria bacterium (assembly GCA_964508755.1). Classification (GTDB taxonomy): domain Bacteria; phylum Patescibacteriota; class Dojkabacteria; order SC72; family JAFGCJ01; genus CAZDUZ01. The sequence continues at coordinate 1,132 of CAZDUZ010000031.1, forward strand.
TTTCTGTTTGTTCTCCATCATGAGGCTTATCAAGTGCAACCGTGTCAGACTCAATGTCGACTCCGGAGATTTTGAGTACATCTCGATCGATCTTTGAAAACTCGTCAGTTGCTTTGTTATATGAACTTACGGTAGATCCAAGATGCTTACCCATTCTTTGCATGTGTTCGTCATAGCTTTTAAGATGTTTTCCAAGCAGACCCACTCGCTGTATTACTTCCTTGACCGACGCTTCCACCTGAAGTGCTTTCAGTGCTTGAAGAATGGTTTGCAGGTAGGCAAATAACGTGTTTGGTGAAACAATAACGACACCTTTCTTGAAGGCATAATTGATGAGGTCTTCTGTGGTAGATGACTGTGTTCCCACTTTGTACGTTAACAAATTGTAATAAATACCTTCTGCGGGAATAAACATGAGGGCAAACTCTGTGGTGTTTTCTTCTGGGCGGATATATTGTGCTGTTTCGTCTATTCGTCCCTTTATGTCTGTTTTAAATTCTCGCTCTAGAAGTTCTCTCCTTGATTTGTCGTTTTCTTCTTGAATTTTGTTAAACGTTTCAAGTGAGAATTTGGCGTCAATTGGAATGATTTTCTCTTTTAGAAGCAGTGCAGCATCGACAATCTTCCCATCTGAAGGGAATGTGTACTGCATTTTGTACGTTCCTTGGGGCATTACTGCACCAAGCAAATCTTCAAGGAAAAATTCACCAAGAATTCCTCGGTGTTTGGGATTCTTTAGGATGTTTTCGAGAGACTGGAGTTGCGTGGCAAATTCAACAATTTTATTGTTCGTTTCGTCAAGCTTTGCCAATTTTGCGGTGACTTCCTGTACGGTGCGTGTGCTGTTATCGCTGACTTTTTGTATGAGCTGGGTGTTTATTCCATATTGTTGTTGCAGTGTTTGTTGTTGACTCTCTAATCGATGGTTTATTTCCTGTGATAATTGATTAATCTGGTTTTGCAGAAGCACCAGTGAGCGGTCGTCTTTCTCGCCTCGAGATTTCTTTAACTCAGCGTAAAGAATGAATGAAGAAATGATACTGACTGCAATGACTGTAATTAATAGAATTGAAGAGAAGTCCATTTAAAGTTTTATGTTGGACAATTAAGGCGGTACGTTTCTTTTCGGTCTATCATTGAACGCCTTCTATTATACAATGGAACGTGGAGGATGAAATCGTTAATTATCTCGTTTCAAATTTTTCTTCGTATCTTTCAATAAGTGAATACATACATCCACAGTAATTCTGCATATAGTATCCTTTGGACTTGGGTGCATTCGATTGTGTTGTATTACTCTTATCTACAGCACTTGCGTGAAGATTTTCCGTTTCATTTTTGAAATCAACAAAATGCAAATCAGGTGATGAAACCTCATTGCCAATCTGGGTAATAAAGTCGTTGTTTAAATACTGACTAGTAAGCATTGTTGTTGACATGTATCGTATCCCTCGTTCACGAGCCTTATGAGCTGTTTTGAACAAGCGCAGTTTCCAGCAAGGTTTGCATCTTTCTATCCTTCCTTTTTCTTTCCAACCTAAAGTATGAGTAAACCATTCTCGAGGAGACCAATCAGCGATTATAAGATCAAGCCCGTACCGATCACTAACGACTTTCAAGGCATTCAATCTCGCAAGGTATTCCGTACGGGGATGGATGTTGCTGTTATCAAAAAAAAGGGTAACTTTGAAGGTTAATCCGAAAGTTGCCTGAGAGGTTGTCTTCGTCTCCTTCATGGTTAGTCGTGGAATTTTCATGAGGTGAAGCATTGTTTCTGTACAATGAGCACAGCAACAATGCAGTAATAAATCTGCCTTATCTTGGATTCTTGCCATATGTGCTTTTCGGGTAAACGTTAGAAATGTGTTTTATTCCTCGTGTTCCTCTGTTTCCTCGGACTTACTGTTCTCGCCGTGACCTTCTTCAATTCGTTCCATATCAACACCGCAACATACTAATTGTCCGCCTCCAACTTTTGTCACTACTACCTCATTACCGCACACATTACAACGAAAAACTTCACCTACTCTGTCGACTGCCATAGAAAGAAACGAGTGATAAATTAATTA
>CAZDUZ010000031.1:3300-5676 GCA_964508755.1 uncultured Candidatus Saccharibacteria bacterium
ATGGGTTGAACTGGTAGGTCTGTTTGTTGCAGGGGTTGCGTGGACAATGATTGGGGAGGTTGTACCGGTGTGTTAGCTTCTTGCGGAAGTTGAGGGGATACGGGCTGGTTGGGTGACGGTTGAATAGGAACTGATTGCATTGGTGAAGGGAATGTGTTGTTTGGATCCATAGGGGCAGAAGAATGAATTTATAAAGCTAAATTACGTCGGAAAGCATGAGAACTGCTAGCAAGATCATAGCGATACCAATCACAATTCGCATGGTCTGCTTATTCCGGTTTCTCCATTCGTTCACCTTTTTATGAGACAAACCCGTTGATACGAGAAGGAGAATAATGAGGAGTGGTAGAACAAAAATAAAGTTATACAAAGCAAGAAGCCATATACCCTCTCCGGTAAATCCTTGTTTGGATATCATGCTGAGTATGGCGATGTAAACCCCGCCGGTACAAGGTAGTTCAAATAATGAGACGAGAAGGCCAAGAATTATAGCTGCAGGTATGGAGGCACGGTAAATATATTTCTTGATAATAGGAGAAGCATTTTTGGGAATTGAAAGAAGCGGTTTTTCAGAGCGGGTAATTCCATCTTTAATATCAAGCAAACCCCCGATAATTAAGATTCCAGCCGTAACTTTGTACAGTGTTTCCAGGAAAGGAAAATCGGAAAGAACACGCACGAGACCAACTCCGGCAACAAAATACGCAATATAGACAATGGAAATGTAGGTCAATCCAATCGCGATTACTCTGCGAGTATTCCCTTTCATTGAAAACAGAAAGGTGAGAAGAAACACTAGTACCCCAATTGCACAGGGATTTATGGAGTCAATTGCCGCAGCACCAATGACCGTCAAAAGTGGAATATGGGGCATAACATAAATCAAGTTACAATATAATGTATGACTGGGAGTCTAGCATACAAATGAGCACGTGACGAGATGTGACAATAGTCTTTATTTTTATTGGATTATCTGGATTTTTTAGGGAGCGCTTTTCTTGAAATGCCGGTAATTTTCCCCTTATCAATTCTTATTACCACATCAAATAAATCAAGATGTTCTGTTTCTTGAGTAATGTGAATAAGTGTTTGGCGGGGTCTGTGAGTAATGATGTGTTCGAGAATGCTTCTGCGTGAGAATGAGTCAATCTGGGTGAGGGATTCGTCAAGAATAAGAATCGATCTGTCTCGATACATGGCTCGAGCTATAGCTATTCTTTGCCAATGACCGGTTGAAACTTCGATGCCTGTTCCAAACAGTTTACCAAGGATCGTATGATCATCAATGTTGTTTTCTCTCATCCACTCACCCAAACCAGATATTTCTAATACTTCCTCATACAAGCGTTTGCTGAAGTCACGCTCGCTTTGTCCAACCGTGATGTTTTTTCTAATGCTGAAATTGTATTTAATGAAACTTTCGAATGCGACAGAGATCTTGTTCTTAAGTTCTCCTCTGCTAAGGTTTTTAATTGAAATTGTATCAATGAGAATATCTCCCGGACCTACTTCATACAATCCGCATAAAAGCTTTGCTACGGTGCTTTTCCCTGAAGTATCACGTCCAACAATGGCCACTTTCTCACCAGGTTCAATCGTGAAGCAGAGTTCTTCAACGGTGGTGGTATTGCTACCCGGGTATTTGAAACTTATATTTTGAAATTCAATACGTGGGGTGGTCAGCGGATTAAGCGTTTGATTTCCAGAAACAATATCTCCAAACCCTTGATATTCCATCAGTGCGAAATAGTCGCTTACATATAAAATATTCGATTTGATGGTGAGACTATTCCAGAGTACATGCCATGATGACTCATATACTTTTTCTAAATAATCGAAAAGATATTTGAATGTACCAATTGAATAGTTGAAAGCAACGGCAATCGGTACGAGGAGCATTTGTGCAACTCGAAGAAATATCCGGTCAAACCATTGGAAGAAAACTGCTCCTATATCACGGAAAAATCGTATCCGGTAGATCTGCGTGTAATATTTATCTACTGATGACTTGTAGGCTTTAATGAAGAAATTGAAAACATTGTCAACACGGAGTTCAGAGAAATTTGCCGGGAGTGTTGCTTGCTTGAAAAGATATTCGAAGTACTTCATCCGATCGGTGTCACTGTCTCTGAATTCTTTTAACTTGATATTGAATCTATGCCGGAAAAATGCCTCTGGAATAACAAAAAGACCAACTAATACACCCCACCAAGCCATTTCGGTGAGGATAAACGCTGAAGCCATAACCAAGGTTACTACATTGTAAAAAAGCATGGTAACTTTAAAATAAGTGTCCAAAACTGCTGGTAATCCATATGTCGGTGCATTAACAAGAAGATTTTGCAATTGCCTTTTCTCAAAGTCCTGCAGATTAAT
>CAZDUZ010000031.1:5776-10410 GCA_964508755.1 uncultured Candidatus Saccharibacteria bacterium
CGTTTATGTGGTTGTAAGGATTCATTGGAGTCACTCAGGGTGGGCATGTGTTTATTATACACAGGAGCGCAGATTTGAGGAGGACCAGATTGTGAATGATATAGGTCTAATGGTTTTTCCAGAACTGAAAAGATGACAGGTGTTAAAGTGTCTTTTAGTAATGTTTGTTGTAGGTGCTCTGCTTATAGTGTTACAAATGAAGCTTTTTAAGGATATTGTAATCTTAGAGAAATAGGAATAGAATAAAACATAGGAGGATACTTCATGAAACTGTAATGATTTTCATGAAATGTCCATTACTGCCGGTACAGCTAAATTTACCGTCCGCTTTCTATGCTGTTCAACTCCCGAGTTCGTAAAACCCTTTCCAGGGTCAATTCCGTCATTGTCATTTCTACGTTGTTATGGGGAACATTCCCTTTTGGGCTGTTTCAGCCTGCTCTTGTAGTTGCACAAGATGAAGTGGTTTCTGAAATTGAGAGCCCTTCTCAAAATCCTGAAGGAGAAACGGGTGCTTCTCCAGTAGGCGAAGAATCAAGTCCTCTGGAAATGAGTGAGCTAAAAAATGCTGAAAATCCTGAAGATCGATCTCTAGGTATCGAATTGCAGAATTCGGTTGCCCCCACTCCCTTATGGCCAACGGTATGGAGTACTCCGGGTACGTGTTATGCCGATGGAAACGATGAATCTCCGGACGAAGTTGATATTGTCGGCGATCCCGCTGTGTATTACGCGTCAGATGGGAATTTCGTGTACTTTCGAATGCTTCTTGAAGGAAACCCTTTAAGTCCATCTGCTCAACAAGGTTTTAGCAATGCATATTGGGGTGTACTTTTGGATAAAGACAACAATGGGTACTATGATTTTGTGTCGTATGTGAATGGTCATGCCGAAACGGTTGAGATTTGGAAAAATACATCGCAAACAGAACTTTTGTCATGGAATCCTGTGTTTCATGATGCACCTGAGGTTCAGGTATATAGCGTTCCGGTCATGCCCACATCTGCAACGAGCAGTGTGTCAGGTTCTGGCTATCAAATCATGTGGTCGTTACCCATATCAGTTGGCGACTTTGTATTTAATGCGGCTTCCGATCGTCTCTATTTTTATACATCTGAAAATAGCAACAATATAAACAAGGATTTCTTGAATTGTTATGGAGCTCCGATTCCAAGTGATAGAGATCTCGATGGTGTTCCTGATGATACCGATAACTGTCCTGACGTTGCTAATCCAAATCAAGAAGACGTGGACGGCGATGGGTATGGCGATGTCTGTGACAACTGTCCTCTGGTAGCTAACGCTGATCAATCTGATAGTAATAATAATGGTGTTGGTGATGCGTGCGACGTTCCTCCTTCGGTATGTGGAAATGGTATTAAAGAAGGACGAGAGCAATGTGACGATGGAAATCAGTCAGAGGGTGATTATTGTTCTAATAATTGTACTTGGAATTTCGTATGTGCCCCACAGTCAAACTTGGTGCAAAACGGTGGTTTCGAACTTCCCGTGGTAGCGACTCCGCAAAAATGGGATGTCTATCCTCAAGCTACCCCCTATCTTGGTTGGGATGTTTCATGGATGGGTGTGTATGACGGACAGCCGATTCCTCAAGTAGAGATTCATCGTGGAGTAAATGGTTGGGTTTCACAGGAAGGATTACAGTATGCTGAGCTTGATAGCGATTGGGATGGACCGGCAGGAAGTTTGAATGGTGAACCGGCATCGGTGTCAGTTTTTCAGACAATTCCTACCATGTTGGGTTATGAATACGAAGTGCGATTCTGGTTTTCCCCTCGTCCTGGTACTCCTATTGGGGATAATCAGCTTCAGTTTATGTTAAATGGTGTACCTGTTACGACCATGACTGGTGTTGGAGGAGGAAATACAGTATGGAGCGAGTATGTAGGTACCTTTACGGCAATGACAAATGGTACAGAAATTAGATTTAATGATCTTGGTGCCCCAAATTCATTTGGAACATTCCTCGATAATGTGCAAGTAACCTGTCTCGGTCCTACTAAAGGATCCGTTTCCGGAGCGAAATGGAACGATGTTAATGGAAATGGAATATGGGAGAATCAAGAGCTTGGTTTAGGTGGATGGGAGATTCAGCTAAAGAATCCTACGGGAGCTCCTGTTTCAGTAATAACCGATCAGAATGGAAACTTCAGTTTTGACGATGTAGTACCTGGTAATTATGAGGTATGTGAGGTTAATCAAGTTGGGTGGAATCAAACCTCACCTGATCCGTTTGATGGAGGATGTCATAGTGTTGTCGTTTCTCCTTCTCAAGAAGTAACCGATGTCAATTTCGGTAATCAAAAAGTACATGCCACCATTATGGCTTACAAGGTCGTGTGTGATAATGAAATGTATCTGCCGAACTGGGGGACCGGAGCAAACGGTGCACCAAAGATGATTACTGCTACAACGGCTGAAGATTATGTAAAGGCGCATTCTGACCATTGCTATCTTGAAAGCGGATGGGATTTTCAGTGGGGGTATGAAGGAGAAGCGATCAAACCTTCAACGGGCGCTCTTGTCGGTCCTGCCGACACATCGGGTTGGAAGTCTTTTGATACTTCCACCTCTGTGGATCCTGCTTCAGTCTATGTGTATGATTTGAAACCTCGAAATAACATCTATGTACGTGAAAATCTGAAAGAAGGATATTTCCCCTACTCGTATCCTCCTGCTGCTTCTCCGGGAAGGGATGTAAGTGCTGAGATTTACTGTCATACTGATGTTGAAAAATATGACAACTATGACAGGATTGATGCTCCGCAAAACGGACAGACGTACTATTGTGTTGCGTTTAATGCCTTGGAAGCAAGTACTGTAGAAGTGTGTAAGTTATCAGAAGCAAGTGGAGCTGGTCTCCCTGGCTGGGAAGTGGCATTGGCTTCTGAACTGGTAGCAGGACCGCATGCAATTAACGTTTCGAATGGAAACGGAACTGATACAGCTGATCTTCCTGCAGGAAAATACTTGGTAATGGTATCAGGTACCTACCGCTATGGAAGTACGGCGATGATTGCGGATGCCGGCTTTTCGTACCGTCCGACGGGTATACCAGCAGGGTGTAATTGCTGGTTGAGCGGATTTGATTTGCCGAGTGGAAGCAATGGTCTTATGGCGTGGGTAAACGGAAATCCTGTTAATTGGGGTATGTACAATGATGCACATTCTTATTCCGCTGTTATCGATCACCCCGGTGGTGCTCTAAAGGTATCTCTTTATGACGATGTGTATGGAGATAATGTAAACAATGGGAATTTCCAGTTCTCCGTCTATAAGATTGATAGTTCTATGCAGGGTACTACGGGAAGTAACGGATGTGTGACCTTTACGGGTGTACCGTTTGGTGAATACTACCTCGATGAAGTACTCCCCTATGGCTGGCTCAATCTTCCTTCGTTTTCAGATGAAGGAATGGTTACCGTTGATGGATTGACGGAGAGATTTGAATTAGTTAATCGTCAGGTAATGGGTGCGGTAAAAGTAACTAAAGATATTGAGTGGAATCAGGCGAATCCTGATGAAAGCCAGAAGTTTGAAGTGTGTTTGCAAGGACCATCTTTGTCAGATGGAGATTGCAAAATGCTTGGCGATGGTGAGTCGTTTAGCTGGGGTGCGCTCATACCCGGAGACTATTCCGTAATTGAGACGGATCCTGGTGCGTCATGGTTAGTTTCTGGGTCAGGAGATACCGTTACAGTACCTACGGTAATGACGAGTTCTCTAGAACGAACAGTCGAACATACCGTCACCAATACCCTTCAGCATGGAAGTATTGTCGTTCACAAGTTTATCGATCTTAATCAGGATGGAGTTCAGGATGATGGTGATGTGAACAAATCTGGGTGGACGATGCAGCTGTTTGGTGGTTCGGATTGTGACGATGCTACTTTGATTAAGGATGAAGTGACGAATGAAGATGGATATGCATTGTTTAGTAGTCTTACTCCAGGTTCTTACTCTATACGCGAGGAAGAAAGACCTGGATGGGCACATTCTGGTGAACTCTGCAGGAACGTAGAGCTTACTGCGAATGAAGAAGAACATGTGTGGTATGGTAACTTCGAATGGGGAACCATACGAGGAAGGAAGTTTAACGACTTAAATGCAAATGGCTCGAAGGATTCTGTCGAACCGTGGATAGAGAAATGGGAAATAACTCTGTATGACAGTGATTGGAGTGAATTTGGATCAATGGAAACTGGTGTGAATGGACTTTATGAGTTTTCTACTCTTCCACTTGGAACGTATTTTGTGTGCGAACTTTCTAAGGTAGATGATAATTGGAAACAGACTCTTCCTTCTGGAACGGGCGGGGTTGCAAATCATTCTGGAAATATCGATGAAGCCTCCCGTTGTCGAAGGGCTGTCATTGATGAATCAGGAGATGATATCGCAGGTTTGCATTTTGGAAATGTGAAACTTGGTTCGATTTCAGGTTCGAAGTTCGAAGATCTTAATGGAGATGGAATGAGAATGGGAATGGGAATTAGTAAAACCGAACCCGGTCTTCAGGGTTGGATCATTGAACTAAAAGACAATATTGAAAACGTTATAGATACAACGGTTACTGACAGTAAAGGCGATTATGAGTTTATGGGTCTCATTCCCGG
>CAZDUZ010000032.1:0-9662 GCA_964508755.1 uncultured Candidatus Saccharibacteria bacterium
TTATTGCGGTATTTGTTATGCTTGTTGCGATTGGCGCAAGTAGTGGTGGGAGCTCTGTCGGAGAATCCATTGTGTACGAAGGTGGTGAAGGAAAGATCGCGGTAATAAATGTGGATGGGCCAATTGCTGAATCGTCTGGATCGGGATCATTGCTTACTAGTGCAGCTTCAGCCACACCTGATGTCATAAACTCTCAACTCCAAACAGCACTTGACGACCCCAACGTTCATGGAATCATTTTAAAGATCAATTCTCCTGGAGGTGAAGTTGTTGCAAGTGATTTGATTTATCGCAAAGTGAAAGAAGTCCGAGAAGAAAAGCCTGTTGTAACCTGGATGTCCAGTATGGCGGCTTCAGGTGGTTACATGATAGCAGCAGGTTCAGATAAAATAGTCGCGCATCCAGGAACCATTACGGGGAGTATTGGGGTAATAATGGAACTCATGAGTGTGCAAGGGTTGTATGAGAAGGTTGGAATTGAAACCCGCGTTTTTAAATCCGGTGAATTTAAAGATGATGCCGGAGTATTTGATGAGGATCCTGATGGTGAAGCAGATAAAATATTCCAATCGTTAATCGACGAATCGTATGAAAACTTTGTCTCGCTGGTATCAGAGAATAGAGGTCTTACCATTGAGCAAGTAAAAGAGATTGCTGATGGCCGAATATATTCTGGAGTGCAGGCGAAAGAGTTAGGTCTTGTCGATGAGGTGGGATATATGGAAGACGCTATTTCTTTAGTCGAAGAGCTAACTGCAAAAAACAATCTCACCGTTGTGGAATACAGCTTCGGCGGTTTTTGGGATAGTCTGTATCAATATCAGCAAATTCTTTTCGACAAGTTTGCATTGCTTCCTGAAACAGAGGTCCCTGGTGTTAAGCTTCTGTACATTGTAGACTTATAAGCAGTGTGCAAATAACAGAGATTGTTCAGAAGAAAAACAAGAATCGTTTCAACGTCTTTGTAGATGGTGTGTTTTGGGTTGGTATATCAGCTTCTGTCCTTGCATCAAACAACTTATATTCCGGGAAGGATATAGAATCTACCGAGCTTCGAGTTATTTTCCTTGAAGAATTAGAGCATCGTTTGTATGATCGAACGTTGCGGTTGCTTGGTGTCCGTCCTCGTTCCCAAAGAGAGATTGAGCTATTCTTAAAGCGTGTACTGCAGAAGAAGAACGTTGAATGGTTGGGAGGCAGTATGTATGAACATGACAAGGAAATTGTTCATACTGCTTATGAGCATGTACTTGACCGTTTGAAGGAACAAGGTTTGATAGATGATGAGGCTTTTGCAAAATGGTGGGTTGAGGCACGAAAGCGTAACGGGAAAAAATCGTGGATGATTGTAAAATCGGAGTTAATCCAAAAAGGAGTTACAACAGAGATTATTGATCGTCTTACGTATTCTGATAAAGATGAATTCAAACTGGCTTATGACGTATATAAAAAATTCTGTATTGAAAGAGATTTACCGCGTGAAAAATGTATCAGACGATTGCTCTCACGTGGATTCTCTTATGAGATAATTCAAAAAATAATGAAAGAGTATGGAGTATCGTTGGATTGAGCCTGAATCTACAGTAGAAAAAAAGAAATATGCCGCATTAGCTTCCTTCCCTCGAGTGATACAGTCGTTACTGATTCATAGAGGTATTACCCGTTCCAGTCAAGTACAGTCATTTTTTGATACATCTGGCACTTCTATTCTCGGACCTGAAACTCTTACAGATACAAATAATGCAGTAAAACGAATAGAAGATGCAATTGACCATAAGGAACGAATCTTTATTCATGGGGATTTTGATGCGGATGGTATTTCTGCGACAGCTATTTTGTGGGATTATCTCTACCGTATTCGGGGGGCTGATGTCCTTCCTTATATTCCCTCACGAATTGATGAAGGGTATGGACTTTCAGAGAAAAGTTTGTCTGCAATTCACTCTGCGGGGGGGCAACTTGTTATTACGGTAGATTGTGGGGTCAGAGATGGAGAACTGATTAAGAAATATATGCATTCATCAAACAAAGCAAGTTCTCGGACTCGTTCGAAATCTTCACTGACCGAAAGCAAATCGAAAAGTTCGAAGTCACTTGACTTTATAGTCACTGATCACCATCAACTCGGAGATCCTTTACCTCCAGAAGTACCTCTTGTTCATCCGCTTCATCCTTCTGGTTCGTATAAAAATGCGCATCTTTCTGGGGCTGCTGTGGCATGGAAACTCGTATGGGCAATGGAGCAAAAACGTCTTGGAACATCTGTTTTGCCAGAAAATGTACCAGGAGTGGATCTTGCTGGATTTGCGACAATTTGTGACTTAATGCCGTTAACAGGAGAAAATCGTAGTATCGTGTCACTTGCACTGCAAACGATGAGAAAAAATCCTCGTGTTGGCATTCGCGCGCTTGTTGCAGAAGCGTCTATTAGACTTACTTCTTTGAGTGCTTATGATATCGGTTTTATTCTTGGTCCAAGGATTAATGCTGCAGGAAGAATCGGAGATCCGCTTGAAGCACTGCGGCTCTGGACAACGCATAGAGAAGATAATGCTCATAGAATTGCGAGTACATTAGGGCAAGTCAATCGGAAAAGACAGGAGTATACTGATGCGATGTTGGAAGAGGTGAAAATGATTGTATCAGTGAAAGAGAAATCTGATGTATTGCTCTTTGCATCGGGAGAGAATTGGAATGAAGGAATAATCGGGTTAGTGGCTGGTAAATTGCAGGAACTGTATCATCGTCCGGTAGTAATTGTTTCGAAGGGAGCTGATGGCGCGAGAGGTTCAGCTCGAAGTATTCATGGATTCAATATTGTGGAAGCGTTAAGCAGTGTTGAGAGGCTACTCGAAAAGTATGGAGGTCATGCACTGGCTGGAGGGTTTTCAGTAAAAAATGAACATGTTGAAGAACTCGAAAGAGAGTTACAGGAATATGCGAGCAAACATATTGACCATGAAATGCTTACAAAAACTTTATCAGCAGATGTTGTTGCTGATGCGGGAGAACTTGATTGGGAAGTTATGAATTTCCTTCAAAAAATGGAGCCTTTTGGTTATGGTAATAAGAAACCTTTATTTTGGGTGAAGAACGCAATAGTTGTTGAAAAACGATGTCTTGGTAACGGTTCACATATAAAACTGTGGGTGAAAGGATTGTCTGGTGATGGACTTGAATGTGTCTATTGGAATGGTACTCATCTTTGTACTTCAATTAAGGAAGGGGATGAGGTTGAGCTTATGGGGAATCTTGAAGTAAACGAGTGGAACGGAAGCGCCACGCTACAATTTCGAATTACCGATCTTCGGTCAAAGATTCATTAAGAAAGATTATTCCTTTTTAAAATCCTGACAAGCTAGAAGAACTCATGTATAATTCATCGAAACAGCGATCAGGGATGGTGAAAGCCTGAAAATTTGAGTGACATTGGTACTAACAGATGAATATTTTGAGGGCCTCAATGGAAAAAAGGTGGCACCGCGGCTAAAGTCGTCCTTTCTGATAATCATTCGTGGTTATTAGGGAGGACGATTTTTATTTAAGATAATTATTATTAATTGAAATGGCAAAGAAACCGACGACAATTACTGAAACTGAGCTTGAGCGGACCCTTGCGCGAGATACCGTATCTAAAGCGGGAAAAACAGTAAAGGTACAGGGCTGGATCCATACACTGAGAGATCATGGAAAATTAGCATTCCTTGATATTCGGGACAGGTCTGGTATTGTGCAATGTGTCGCATTTGGCATTAAAGAGAAATTAACTGAGGAATCTGTTGTTGAGATTATTGGAACGGTAAAGGAACGACCGGAGAGAAACATAAATAAAGATATTCCAACCGGTACTGTCGAGATAGAGGTAACCAATCTTACCGTTCTTAATCTTGCTGCTGAATTGCCCTTTACTTTGAAATCCGATGGAAAAGAATTATCCGAGGAACTCAGGCTCAAATACCGGTACTTAGATTTGAGACGAGAACGGATGACTCGAATCGTTAACTTGCGTTCCGCTTATGTGGAAGCGTATCGTGAGGCCTTTTTCAACATGGATTTCAAAGAAATCGAAACACCACTTTTGACGTTGGGCACGCAAGAAGGGGCGCGCAATTTCATTGTTCCTTCACGACTAAATCCGGGGAAATTTTACGCGCTTCCTCAAAGTCCTCAGCAATACAAACAGCTTCTTATGGTCGCGGGGTTAGAGCGGTATTTCCAGATTGCCCGTTGTATCCGTGATGAAGATTTACGTGCAGACCGAGGGTTTGAGTTTACCCAGCTTGATCTTGAAATGAGTTTTGTGAAAGACAAGGATGTACGAGATGCTGTTGAAAAAGCGACAATTTATGCTACCAAGAAGGTGGGAGGAGTCTTAAAGGAAGAGCCATTCCCGGTGTTTACGTATAAGGAAGCTATGGAGAAGTTCGGATCCGATAAGTTTGACTTACGAACGGAAGAAGAAAAGAAAGAAAATGTCCTCGCTTTCGCATGGGTCATACGATTCCCATTCTTTAAAAAAGTAAACCGCAAAGATGAGTCTGAAAAAGCAGATAGCAGGAGTGGTTGGGTGTTTACACATAATCCCTTCAGTGCGCCTATAGAAGAGCATATCGATTGGCATTTGAAAGGTGAACATATAGAGGATATTGTAACTACTCAGTATGACTTAGTGTGTAATGGATATGAAGTGGGGGGTGGGAGTGTCCGTGCTCATAGACCTGACTTGCTTCGTGCAACTTACAAAATAATGGGTTATAGCGAAGAAGAAATTGAAAGTGCGGTAGGTCATATGGTCGAAGCATTTTCATATGGTGCACCACCTCATGGTGGTTTAGCGCTGGGGGTTGATCGTTTGGTAATGATTCTTTCCGGTGAAACATCATTAAAAGAAGCCATTGCTTTCCCAACATCAAGTACAGGAAAAACCTCAATTACCAATGCTCCCGCAGAGTTGTCATCTGAACAGCTTAAAGTGTTTGGTCTGAAGCGAGTGGATGAAGATTCCAGTGTGGTTTTTGAAAAAGTGAAATATCTTCTCAATGAAGCAGGGGTAGAGTATGAATTGCTCGAACATGAAGAAGTAAAAACGTCGGAAGAAGCTGCTAAAGTCCGTGGTACGTCAATGAGTATGGCACCGAAAGCTATGATACTTAAGAAAACCTCTGGTTCATATGTCATGGTTTGTGTGCCTGCAGATACCCAACTGGATCTCTCAAAGGTGGAAGCGGTAGTAGGTGAAGCGGTCAAACTTACCCCTCCCGATGAAGTAGAGTCTGTTTTCGGGATTAAAGTTGGTGCGGTTCCTCCTTTCGGCAATGCGCTTGGAATGGAAATGTATCTTGATAAAGACTTCTGGAAGAAGGAAAAGGTAGCATTCAACGCAGGGCGGAGGGACCGGTCAGTGATAATGAAAGCAAAGGACTTGATAGATATTGCAAAGCCGAATACTATCTCAGAGAAGACAGACTTCAAACAGTAACTTCTCAATGCCCCGAAGTGGTAAACAGGGATAGTTTTGGTAAAAGACATAGAAAAGAGTTGCTTGAAAGGCTAACCGTAGCTATATCTTCAGAATCGCAAGATAGTAAGGAGAAAGGCACTAATCCTGAAATACTAAAGAAAGTACCATTAAATAAACGAAGTATTCCTTCTGGAAAGGGAACTCTTTCAAAGATTAGTTCAAATTCGACGTCTAATCAGTCACCTAATTCTGCCAGACGTTTTAGTTCGGATGAAGGTTCTACGTCAGTAACGAGTATTCAAGGGTACAAAATCAACGTTTTTATGTTAGTACTCCTTTTTCCTTTCATTCTTGCTATTGCTGCTTTGGGTTGGAATACCATTTTTTCTAGTCCATCAGTAGCAGAGGAGTTCCAAGTGGGCTCTTATGTAGGGCCTCTGCTAGCAGATAGTAGTGATCCTTGGGAAGAGACCATTGGGCTTGCTTTACCTAATCCACAATGTGCTCTTGAAGATGATTATAGTAAGGAATTGGCTGAATTAAAGGCACGATCATATGCGGCCTATTACTCTGATTCTTTTGAGATAGTTTTTGGTAAAAACGAACAGGAAAGGGTCCCCTTCGCAAGTATTACGAAGCTTTTAAGCGCTTTAACGGTACTCGAAGAATATAATATGGAGACCTCAATCGGACTTATTGAGGAGGTAGATGCTGAAGGAAATGGAATGGATTTAGTGGTTGGTGAAAAAGCCCAAGTAAGAAGTCTTCTTGCTGCTGCACTGGTAGGTTCACGAAATGATGCAATGTACGCCTTGGCGCAAAATCACACAAATGGAGTAAAAGGTTTTGTTGATCACATGATGTCAATAAAAGAGCGAATCGGTATGGAAGATACATCTGTTCAAAATCCCATTGGTCTCGATAATGATTTGCAGTATTCTACTACCAGAGATGTTGCGATACTCATGATTGCAGTTATGAAAGAGCCTGAATTACGAGATATTCTTTCTCGTTCTGAATATGTCGTCCGCACCTCACTTGGTCGCGAGGAAAGAATATGGACAACCAATGCGTTGCTTGGAAAAGTGGAGGGAGTAGTCGCCGGTAAAACTGGTTATACTGGTGATGCAGGTCTTTCTTTGGTGGAGTATGTTGACGCTGAGAGAGATTTTGTGACGGTTGTCTTTAATGCTGAGGATCGGTATGCTGAGAGTGAGATACTAATAGGTGCTGTATATGGTAAAAGGGCTTGTACGTTAAGTGGAAACATAGACTGAATTTTTCATTTTTTAAATCGAAATGATTGATCTGACTCGTCAAGAGCATGCATCTGTTCCACCCAAAGCTGAAAACACAAGTTTTAATGCTGTCGTGGAGAGAGTGGATAATCTTTCCAGACAGTTACCAATTTATTACCAACATCTTTTATTAAATGATGAATTTTTAATGGTTGTAGGAGGAATTAAGGGGGCAACAGATGTTGAAGTTGCTTATGAAGCAAATGATACGGTCATAGGATCAAGAAAACATCATGAGGAAGCACAAAAAGTATTTAGTGATAATGGCTTAGCACTATCCTCCCTTTATGAATCAGAAGTAGGGAACGTAATTTATCATAGAGCTTTTGTTTATAATCCTGACTTAGTTAGAAAAATAACCAGTACTTCAAAGCAATTACCTGTCTATTCAGGGGAAGACCTATGCACATACATTGATAGATGCCTTAATGATGGTGTTGAAGAACATATAGTGATGGGATTACTATATTCATTTCCTGAATCAGCTATTAAATTTTTTGAAACAAGACTTTCCCTTTCAGGTTCTGTCGATAACGCATACTTTGAAAATGAAGGTTTGGGTCTTGGCAGCAATGGTGAATCATACGTTTTTCCACTTCCAGCAGAGAGGGATGTGCAAATAAGAGAACAGATAAAAAGGAACTATTTTGAAAGTATCTCAATAAAAGAAATGAAAAGTAAGTTGAAACGTAAAATATCAATTAGACTGTCCTGCATGAAGCATGATAGAAACTTGAAAAAATTGTCCAGGCTTATAAGAAATGAAAGTAGTTAGAAATTGCTCTATTCAATTTCCTCTGAGGTTGTATTTATCCCCGCATCATTCGGAATTGCCTTGTAATCTACAGCAGGAACATAGAAGTAAAATGTACCAAAAACTCCGCTTGCAAATTGTGCGTCACCAGATATGACATATATTGGTTGGAGCCAATCTTGTCGTTCCATCGTGTCATAATAACCAAGTGTTACCTCAAAAATAGTCATAGAGACAACTTCTCTTGTCTCATAGGGAATTACATCATCGCCATCTTTTTCAAGAAGATATGTAAGTGCTGCCTCTCCCGATTGTACTCTTCGAACTGCCTCCTGAGCTGATATGAGTGAATATGTGCCACAAGGAAGTTGTGGTACGATCCAATTGTAAGATTCTAAGCCGAAAATAGTGTGCTCACGAGTATTGGAATCCTTGAGCCCTCCTACAAGTACAGACACTGTTCCATAATAAGGGGATTCGTTAAATACGTGGGTGGGAAGCCTTTTGACTTCTTTAGATGATGATCCGCTGGGTTGTATAGTTGTGGTATCTTCATTAATTAGGTCGTCTTGTAATGTTGTTCCGAGTTCTTCTGCCTCGACTAATTCTGGATCAATGGTGATAAGGTCTCTCGAACGGGTGAAATCAACTCGGATAAAATCGGCTTCTCTAAGAGAAGGTGCTTTACTTAATTGTCCGTTCACCCCTATTTGGACAAGATGGGTGATTTTGGGGCCTGCAGAAAAATCTCTGGTAAGAAGCGAAACACTTTGAAGATATGTTTGAGCAATTTGTATTGCTTCTTCCTTGGATGGTAGGGTACCTTCTCGGGTATTTACTGAAGGATCGGTGAAATCTGTGGTCATACGTACATTTTGATTGCTTGTTTCGATAATGAGCGTTCTTTTGGTGAGAGGATCTGACCACTGGTATTCAGTTTCGCTGATGCGCGTGTATTTATCTTTATTAAATTTCAGCAGTTCAGCGGTTTGCTGAGCTTCTCTCAGAGCGAAAAGGCTTTGTCCTGGGTGATCGTACTTAAAAACGTTTACAACTTTAGGTAAATCCGGAATTCCACCCTCAGTCGTCTCAATTTTATACGTGATATCACCCTCCACATCGAGGCCCTCAATGGTTAACTCTGGAAGGGGGCCGCACATAAAATCAGGGGTTATATATTCGGGGGGATAGGTGGTAGGCGGCATAATAGCTCGGATTACGAACCATACAAACATAATAATCCCTACTGGAATAAGTATGTATTTCTTAGCTTTATGAGTGAACTCTGCAGCTTCGGTAAGTGTCATTCGTCTCCTATTATAAAGAAATTGTGTGCTATAATGAAGTGTTAGTAATGCTATATTAAAGCCTTAATCTAAATGAACGTCAATTCCGACGAAAATTTCACCCAAAATGTCCGTGTTCGTTTTGCTCCAAGTCCCACTGGATGGATGCATATAGGAAGTATCAGACAGATTATTTATAACTATCTCTGGGCTCGGAAGCATAATGGACAATTTATTCTAAGAATTGAAGATACGGATGTAAGTAGGACCGTAGAAGGTGGAATCGACTCTATTTACGAAATTTTTGAAGCTTTTGGGATTGATGTGGACGAAGGTCCAAAACAAGGGGGAGAGTTCGCTCCCTATATCCAGTCTCAGAGATTGTCTTTGTACAAAAAATACGCTGATGAACTGATCGAGAAAGGTGCTGCATATTACTGTTTTTGTAGTGAGGAACGTCTTGCTGAGTTACGTGAACGTCAGATTGCCAGTAAATTACAGCCAAAATACGATGGAACCTGCCGAAATTTACCGGAAGAAGAAGTGCAGAAACGTATTAAGGCTGGTGAAAAGTATGTAGTGAGATTAAAAGTCCCCTCGGCAGGTTTTACTGAATACGAAGATGTCATTCACGGAAGAATAAAATTCAATAATAAAGTAATAGATGACCAGGTGCTTCTCAAATCCGACGGTTTTCCCACGTATCATTTTGCTGCCGTTGTCGATGACCATTTAATGAAAATTTCTCATGTAATCCGAGGAGAAGAATATGTATCAAGTGCACCTAAAATTGTGTTGATGTATCAAGCACTTGGATGGGATATGCCGTATTTAGTACAAGCCCCGAATGTTCTCAATCCTGA
>CAZDUZ010000033.1:0-6356 GCA_964508755.1 uncultured Candidatus Saccharibacteria bacterium
CCAGCAGTTATTTCACTCCGACAGAACCACCGAGTGTCTCGATAGCTTTCTGTGCGTTGGAAGACACTTTGACCCCGCGTTCTACTATAAGTTTCTTTGTCAGTTTACCCTTTGAAAGAATCTTTACCAGAGACATTCTTTTAGGAACCATACCTTTTTCCTTAAGAGTCTTTATTGAAACGGAATCACCAGACTCAAAATTTTTCTCAAGATCTGCAAGATTCACTGGTTGATACACAACAGAGTTTGGATTTCTAAATCCTCGGAATTTTGGAAGTCGAAGATAAAGCGGACGATTTCCACCTTCAAAACCTTTACCCTTTGCACCACCGGTACGGGAACTTTGACCTTTCTGTCCCTTACCAACGGTATGGCCGCCTTTGCCACTTCCATAACCCCGTCCAAGACGTTTAGCTTTGAGGGTACGGTTATTTCTTTGTGGAATCTGGTGTAGCTTCATTTTCTTTCTTTGATAATGAATTTCGCAATTGAGTGCTTCGTTTTTCAATAATTCTTCTCGCACTCAATGCTTTTAATGCGTTATATGTACAATAGGCATTGGTAACTGGATTGTTTGTACCAAATTGCTTCGTTAATACATTCCTTACTCCGGTTACTTCAAGTACTGACCGAATAGGTTCACTTGCAATAACACCTGTTCCTGGACCTGCTGGTTTAAGCATTACTTTGGCCGCAGCATATTTCTCGGTAATCATGTGAGGAATAGTATCCCCAACAAGATCAATTTTTGTTAAATGATCAGCTCCGTACTTCGCAGCCTTGCTGATAGCACTTTTCGTATCACCACCCTTGCCGAGAGCAACACACACACGGCCACGACGGTCTCCAACAGCGACAACTGCGCTAAAACGAAGTCGCTTTGCACCAGCTCGTTGTTTCGCTACTCTGCGGATTGAGATAACCTTACGGTCATAATCATCCTCTCTTGATTCTTTTCTTCTTTCCTTTTTACCAAAAAACGCCACTCAGTACGCTTTTAAAACTTAATACCTGATTTTCGGACAGAATCGGCAAACTGCGCGATTCTACCATGAAACTTGTATCCACCGCGATCAAAAACAATTTCTTCTACTTTTGCTTTCTTTAATAATTCTCCAAATTGAGTACCCATTCTTCCTGCACGATCTACCGGTTTTTCATCCTTAACTGGCTCTACTTTTTTCTCAGAAAGAGCTGCTAAGACTTTGTTATTCACATCATCAACTGCTTGTACAAACAAGTATCTGTTACTTCGGTAGACAGACAATCTCGGTCTATCCGAGGTACCAGAAACGAGTCTTCTAATATGCTTTACTCTTCGTTGTCGTCTTTCTTGTCGTGTAGTTGCCATGATTACGCCTTTTCAACTGATTTACCAACTTTTCTACGTACCACTTCATCCTTATATCGAATTCCTTTACCTCGATATGGTTCAGGTTTACGGATACTGCGAATCTTTGCAGCCCACAATCCGACTAACTGTTTATTAATTCCTGATACTTCCACAAACACGTTATCGTTTACATTAAAAGTCACACCCTCAGGAGGAACAACTTTAACCGGATGAGACCATCCAAGACTCATGACCAAGGTTTTTCCCTCCATCGAAGCGCGATATCCCATTCCCACAATTTCCATTTCCTTTTTGAAACCTTGAGTAACACCTACAATCATATTTGCAATGTGAGATCTGGTGGTACCATGATCTGATTTGGTTTGCTTTGTTTCACTCTTTCGTTCTACGAGAATATCTTCATCGCTAATAGTTACCGCAATTTTTGAAGGAATGCTCAGGGATAGTTCTCCTAGAGGTCCCTTCACCGAAAGAACGGGCTTCTCGAAAGTAACGGTAACATCTTTTGGTTTTTGTATTGGCTGTACGCCTATTCTTGACATTCCTTTACCAGATTTCACAAATATATTCACCACCGATACGTTGATGCTTTGCATCTTCGGTAGTCATTACACCTTTCGAGGTTGTGAGTATACCAATTCCTCGGCCACTTAGAACAGGTCTTACCTCAGAATGGTTTACATACTTTCGCTGACCGCTTTTCGAGATCCTTTTCACACCAGTTATCAGCGGGGTCTTACCATTAAAAGCTAGTTCTACGACTACCTCGCTATCGTTTTCAGTAACACTGTTTAAAAAGCCTTCCTTCTGAAGTATATCCGCAATAGCGCGAACGGTCTTACTTTTCCTGAGAGTCACCTCTGTCTTATTTAACTTTGCTGCATTTCTAATTCTTGTTAATGCGTCTGCAATAATATCCATTCTTGTATGTATCTAAATTACCAACTTGATTTAACAACCCCAGGGATCTCTCCACTGTGGGCAAGCTGCCTGAAACAAATACGGCAGAGGCCGAATTTTCTCATATATGCACGAGGTCTGCCACATCGCTGACACCGAGAATACTGTCTCGATGCATACTTCGACTTAATCATCAATTTTTTCTGTTTTACTACGTTAGACTTCTTTGCCATCCTTCTTGAAAGGAAAACCCAACTTATTCATCAAAAGGCGAGCATGCTCGTCATTTGTGGTTGAAGTAACCAAAGTGATTTCAAACCCTCGCAACTTCGGGACCTCATTCGGATTAATTTCTGGAAACACTGTCTGTTCTTCAATTCCCATTGTATAGTTACCTCTACCATCAAAACCATTTTGTGTAATTCCCCGAAAATCCTTTGTTCTCGGAAACGCAACATTAACCAATTTATCGATAAAATGCCACATACGAGGACCTCGTAAAGTAACTTTCAATCCGACCACATCACCCTTACGTATTTTAAATGCCGAAATAGCCATTTTTGCATATGTTTTTACAGGTCGTTGCCCGGTTATAAGCGATAGTTCCTTCATTACCGTATCGAGAACGGAAGAATCACTCACCGCTTCACCAATTCCACTATTAACGACAACTTTGGTTAAACGAGGAACCTGCATAGTGCTCGTAAGATTAAGCTCTTTGAAAAGCTCTTGTTTAATCGTTTTGTCATATTGTACTTTTAGTCTTGGCTGTTCTTTCATTTGATCGATGTTCTCGTTTTAGATTTTGATTTTCTTACGGTTGGTTCTTTTTTGGTTTCAACTTTTTTTTCAACGGATTTTGCTGTTTTTTTCGTTGCTGTTTTCCCCTCATTTGCAGCTTTTGTTGATCCACTCTCAACGCTCTTACCGCACTTCTTACATACTCGAACCAAGGATCCATCTACTTCCTTACGAGCGATCCGAGCGGGTTTCGAGCATGATGGGCACACAAGAATTACATTCGAAACATCAACAGGCTTTGCAATATCAATAATTGCTGCACGCTTGTTCCGATTGTCTCCCTTAACATGTTTTTTAAATAGATTTAAACCATCAACTACAACTTTTTTTTCTTTAGCAAGAACTTTAAGTACGCGCCCTTGACGTCCTGCATCTTTACCAACGAGTATTTTTACTGTGTCTCCCTTTTTTATTTTCATAGTACTTCCGAAGCAAGCGATATTATTTTGTCAAAACCGAGATCTTTTAATTCTCTCGCAACTGGACCAAACACTCGTGTACCTTTTGGCGATTTAGATGAAGCACTTTCAAGAATCACTACCGCATTATCATCAAATCGAATACGTGTTCCATCAGGTCTTCTATAATCTTTTTTTATTCGAATTATCACCGCATGCTGCTTAGAATGGTCAGCAACAATTCCGTGAGGAATGGCTTTTTTCACAGCAACCAATACGTGGTCGCCGATGCCAGCCTTTTTAAGACCACTTCCACCGGGGATTCCGATTATCATCGCAATCCGTGCCCCCGAATTATCTGCAACTTTCATTCTTGTTCCGCGCTGTACCATTTCAGTTTTCAGTTTTATCTTTAATTACTTGGACGACTTTCCATTTCTTTAATTTCGAAATGGGTTTCGATTCCTCTACAATTACTTTTGCACCAAGAGGTATTTCTTCATCAGAATGAGCAAAAACCTTGGTCACCCGTGTCATTAATCTGCCATATTTCGGATGTGGTCGACGATTTGTAACTTCAACCACAACTGTTTTTTGCATTGAGTTGCGAGCAACAACCCCTTCCATCCGCATTCTGTTAGCCATTGTTTGTTTCACTCATGTTATCTTCAAGCAACTCTTTCTCACGGACAACGGTCAGAAGTTGGGCCAGTTCCTTTCGCATCGCCCTTGGCTTCCTTACGTCTTTCTGTTTACCGGTACGCATATCAAAATATATATCAGCAATCTCCTTCTCCAAAGATTCAATCTTTTTTTGAAGCTCCTCAACAGTTAATTTTCTAAGATCTTTGGTATTCATGACTTCTACATTCTTTCAATATTACGAACAGCAATCGGTAGCTTATGCATTGCAAGGCGAAATGCCTCCATTGCTAAATCTCTGCTTACCCCACCGACTTCAAACATAATTCTACCTGGTTTAACAACAGCAACATATGCCTCTACATCACCCTTACCGCTTCCCATTTTGACTTCAGCAGGTTTCTTTGTAATGGGTTTATCAGGAAAGATCCTCACCCATACACGACCTTTTCGCTTTAAGTGACCCGTAATAACTCGGCGAGCCGACTCAATCTGTCGAGCAGATACCCATCCACACTCGCGAGCCTGAAGACCGAAGTCTCCGAAACTCATATCATTCCCAGCACTTGAGACACCTCTCATCTTGCCTCGAAACTGTTTTCTATGTTTTGGGTTCTTTGGCTCTAGCATTATGTTTTAATAAGATTTACGAACTTCAGTATTTTGATTTTCAATTTCTTTTTCACGGTATACCCAAACTTTTACTCCATGTTTACCGGCATTGCGTACTTGTGCAGTATCTTCTGCAAAATCAATATCCGCACGAATGGTCTGTAACGGTACCACACCTTCTTCAAGTTTTACAACACGACTCTGTTTTGGAACTCCAAAGGTTCCAGAAATCCAAATTTTTACACCCTTTGCTCCTGCTGCCATTGCTTTGTCTCGTTCTGTCATCATAACCTTTTTAGCTGTTTTACGACGCTCTAAGCCCTCTACAACGTTTCGCGCTATAACATGCGCAGCCATATCAGGTTTTCGGACTTCGTTAATTTTTATATCAACATTACCTTTACACTTCCGGCCAAGCTCTTTTTTTATCACATCAATTCCTTCTCCACCCCGTCCGATTGCGACACCGGGACGAGCGACAAATACATTTACATTTACTATATTTGATGTCCTCGAAATTTCAATTTTATCAAGGCCAGCAATGGTCAACTTCTCACGCAAATAGTCACGAATCATAATATCCTGCAACAGTTGCTGTCTAAAAAGAACTTTATTATCCGTATACCAGCGGGACGTCCATCCAGCAGTCCTTGCTATTCTCATTGAATCCGGATTTATCTTGTGACTCATCTCGTCGATTTATTAGATAATTCAACTACAACTCGAGATCTCCTCCGAACATAACGATGACCTCGGCCACGCGAAACAATTCGGTAGCGCGGGAATTTTACACCTTCATCGATAAAAATCCTAGAGATAACAAGGTCGTTTTTATTCATTTTGAAGTTGTTCTCTGCGTTTGCAATCGCAGACACCACCACTTTTCTAATAATCTGTGTCGATTTTTTGTTCGTAAAGGCCAGTACATCAAGCGATTTAACTGCATTCATCCCTCTCACCAAATCAGCAGCAAGTCTCAGTTTTTGCGGAGAAGATGCTGCATCCTTCATCTCAGATCGTACTGCTGAGCCATTCGTTAAAGCTACCTCAGGAACAGGTACATCCTTAGGAGTGATTGCTTTCACTATAGCCTTCTTCTTCGTCACCTTTGCGACTTCTTTTAAGACTAATGATTCTTTTTTTCGCTCTTGTATTACTGCCATTCGTTATAAATACTTAATTATTCGAAGCGGCCCGTTCCACCATATACCTTGGAAATCTTTCCCTTCTTTGCATGACCTTTAAACGTTCTTGTCGGGGCAAACTCACCTAACCGATGCCCGACCATTGATTCTGTTATAAATACTGACACATGTTTCCGTCCATCATGTACCCCAATGGTAAGTCCCACCATCTCAGGAGAGATCATGGAAGCTCGTGACCAGGTCTTGATACCGTCAAGAGTACCCGCTGCCTTAGCCTTCATTACTTTTTTCATTAATTTTTCATCAATATACGGTCCTTTTTTTAGTGAACGAGCCATGACTTACAGTACTAAGTTAAACCTTTTTAAATGGGCGTGTCTTTGGTGTACGCCGCTTGATTATATACTTCCGAGTACGCAAATTACTGCGTGTCTTGGTACCAATACGATGTCCCCAAATATCCTTCGCTCTACCAATAACTCCCCGACCTTCACCTCCACCGTG
>CAZDUZ010000033.1:6456-9182 GCA_964508755.1 uncultured Candidatus Saccharibacteria bacterium
CCTTTTACTAGTTCAACATCAAATACCGGTGTTCCAGACGGAATGCGCCGAATAAGGGTAGTATTACCAACCGTTGTCGGAACGTCTTCACCAGATACAATACTCATCCCAGGTTCCATTCCACGAGCGGCAAGAACATATCTTCTCTCACCATCTCGGTACTTCAACAAAGCGATATGAGCCGATAGATTTGGATCATACTCCAACCGTTCGATAACAGCAGGGATACCAAACTTATTCTTTCGATGATCAATCATACGAGCCAATTTCTTTACCCCGCCACCTTGATGACGGACAGTAATTTGACCCGTGTTATTACGTCCGGCTCGACTCTTTCTACCTAAAGCCAATCCCTTAACTGGACGACCACGATAAAGACCGGATCGATCCTCCAGATGAGTATGCCTTCTTGTCGGTGTTGTTGGACTGTAGCTACGAATTGCCATAACGATTATTTAAATAAATCAATAGTGTCACCAGATTTTAATGTAACAATAGCTTTTTTGTAACCCCTTCGCCTTCCGGAAATCCGCTTTCGATAATCCATTACTCTGCGGTCTCTTCGATTAATTGTATTTACATCAGTAACTGTAACTTTAAATCTACTCTCAACCTCATCTTTAACTTGTTTTTTGTTTGCAGAACTCAGTACGCGAAAGGTATACACGGCATCTTCACTGCGAGTGAAGCTCTTCTCTGAAACAATTGGTTGTACAATAACCTGTGTATTTTTCATGCTAATTTTGAAGCAAACGCTTCTCCAAAACATTAACAGCTGCAGGAACGGTAAGAACCACGTCAGCTCCAGCAATATCATAAATATTTACTTCGACAGGAGAACATACTTTCACAGAATCAACATTTCTTGTCGAGAGAACTAACTTTTCAGTACCATCTTCATTATTCGTAATAATAAGAACTTTCTTTTCGCTTAATCCAAGATCTTTCAATAAGGCTAACGCTTCTTTTGTTTTGGAATTTGAAAATGCATTCAAATCTCCTAGAATTACTACTGACTTTTCTCGTAAATGATCTGACAGTACGCATGAGATTGCTTTATGCTTCATTCTTTTATTTAAAGAAAGAAGAGACTTGTGTGATATCGGAGGAAACGCAACTCCACCTTTTGTCCACAGTGGTGATCTAATAGAACCTTGCCTCGCTCTTCCAGTACCCTTTTGTTTCCAAGGCTTCGCACCACCTCCACTTACCTCTGCTCGAGTTTTTGCGTGAGCAGTACCTTTACGAGAGTTAGCGTGGTAAATATAAAGAGCCTGAGCAACAAGATCATGATTCGCAGGAACTGACCATACCAACTCATTGAGTTCTATTGAATCTGAGCCTTCTTTTCCTTTGGTTGTCATCAGTGTATATTTCATCAATTCTCAAGAGTAATACGTAAAACTCCGCCTTCATTTCCTGGAAGAGTTCCTTTTATTAGTAAATAATCATCTCCCACTTCAACAATCTCGCGATTATACATCGTATTGCGAATTGCACCAGATTTCCCAGCCATTTTTGTACCTTTCCAAATACGACCAGGATCCGTTCCCGCACCAATAGAACCTGGTGCTCTATGACGATCAGATTGACCATGTGTTTTCGGACCACCGTGAAAACCCCATCTCTTTACTACTCCAGTAAACCCTTTTCCTTTTGTAATTCCTGAAACCTTCGCTTTAGTATGTCCCTGAGCAATCTCTGGTCCAAATTCCGCACCAGAAGTAATATCCTGCTCCTCTGTCCACACAGTCCAAACAGACGATGGAACCTTCTTAATATCAGAATACTTACCCTTCTCGGACTTATTAGAATTTTTTCTTGATCCAAGACCAAGCTCGACCCCAGTAAGTGAGGTCACTCCTTCAGCTGGAATCACCGAGCAAACAACGTTTTTCGGTACTTCAACTATAGTTACAGGAACGACTTTGTCATCCTTGAACACCTGTGTCATTTTTCGTTTGTAGCCTAGCAGATATTTCACCCTGCATATTAAACAAAATTATCCTATCAGGATTACATATTCTCAGTCACGTGAGTGAACCTACAATATCTCAATCCCTACACCCACAGGAACCTGAAGGTGTTGCAAAGCGTCGATCGTCTGAGCGGTAGGCTCAAGAATGTCGATAAGCCGGACATGGGTCCTCACCTCGAAATGCTCCATAGAGCGTTTATAAACATGAGGTGAGCGGTTTACAGCAAACCGCTGGAACTTCGTGGGCAAAGGAATCGGACCGGAAACCTTGGCTCCTGTACGCAAAGCTGTCTCAATTATACTTTTTGTCGAGCTATCTACGACCCGAGCGTCGTATCCCTTAAGTTTTACTCGGATTTTTGAAGGAGCTGCCACGATAATAAAAAGAGCAATTTAGTCTTAGTAGCGGGGTCTTACGACCCCGCCATCATAACCTTACTTACTTGATGATGTCTGTAACGACACCGGATCCAACAGTCTTGCTTCCTTCACGGATTGCGAATCTCTGCTGCTTCTCAAGCACGACCGGCATTAGAAGTTTGCAGGTAAATTCAACGTTGTCACCAGGCATTACCATCTCAGTACCTTCAGGAAGAGAAACCTCTCCAGTTACATCTGCGGTTCTGATATAGAACTGCGGTTTGTAACCGGTTACGAACGGTGTCCATCTTCCACCCTCTTCTTTGGTCAGGATATAAACCTGAGCTTTGAATTCGGTATATGTCTTAACAGAACCGGGCTTTGCAAG
>CAZDUZ010000034.1:0-9153 GCA_964508755.1 uncultured Candidatus Saccharibacteria bacterium
CTCTTTTTACCCATACTTCGGATAGCAGCATTTCTTGTATTTTTTGCCACTTCCGCAGGGACAAGGATCATTCCGACCAATTTTGGCGGATTTTACTACGGTTTTCTGTTTTGCAACAGCCCCCGGACGACGATCTGCCATAGAAGCATTCCTTGAAGGTATCCATCCTGCAACTCCTGAACGCTGATTAGACAATGAAGATGTCGGAGTAGAGGCATCTTCATGTACGGTCTTTACTTTCGATGCTTCAGCTAATGGACTTCGCTCCACAACTCGAACTTTGAAGAATCGGCGAATGATATTGTCCTCCATCTGCCGGAGCATACGTTCAAACATTCGAAAACCTTCATTTTTATATTCAACTAACGGATCACGCTGTGCATACCCCCGAAGTTCAATGCCATGACGCAAATCAGTCATAAGGTCTAGCTGATCGACCCAGAGATTATCGATGGTCTGAAGAACGAGGATACGTTCAACATCACTCACTACTGCATCACCTAATGAAAGCATGTGAATAATATAAGCGTGGACGAGTAAACGATATAACATTTTCCGCAGCGAGTTTATATCCGTTTCGTTGTCGAATTCTTTTTCAAACGAAGACCAATCGTCATACCCCATTTTCTTCACACTTTCTTCCGCCAACTCTTTGTGAACGACATCAAGAATTCCTACCAGGACTTTTCGCTCTTCAGATTTATCGATAGTTGCATCATCCTTCGTCTGAGCACTGATAATGAAATCAATATATTGGATACCTAATCTGAGAACCCACAAACGAAGTGGTCGTTTGAGAACATCTTCTTTACTTAAATCTTCGACGTCCCAGGTAGAAGGATTCTTTAAAGAAATCGTACGAACTCGCTCAATAATTGCGTTGATTCTTTCATCTGAAAGCTGTTTCCAGTCGAAATCGATTTCATCGACAGGTAAGGGTTGTCCTGGACCCTCAGCTCGAGCGGAGGGTTGCTTGTCCATTATGGTTAAAATTTTCCTCCGTAAATCGTACACAATCTCACGTTGCTGGTTGAGGACATCATCATATTCAACAAGATGTTTGCGGATATCAAAATTTTGAGACTCAACTCTTTTTTGAGCAGACTCGATTGAACGTCCAATTATTCCCGCTTCAACCGGCATGTTGTCATCCATTCCAACTCTGCCAAGAACTGCACTCATGGTGTCTCCCCCGAAGATTCTCATCAAATCGTCTTCAAAAGAGATATAAAACCGAGAAGATCCAGGATCTCCCTGACGACCAGATCGACCGCGAAGCTGATTATCAATTCGCCTCGATTCATGCCGTTCAGTACCTAATACATGAAGGCCACCAAGTTTTACGACTTCAGGACTGAGTGCAATATCGGTTCCTCTACCTGCCATGTTCGTTGAGATAGTAACCATCCCTTTCTGACCAGCCTGTGCAACAATCTGTGCTTCTTTTTCATGATGCTTTGCATTGAGAACTTCATGAGGAATTCCTTCTTTACTAAGAAGACCTGATAAATATTCTGAATTATCAACCGATGCAGTACCGACAAGTACCGGCCTACCTGATTGATGAAGGTTCTCAATTTCCTTTACTACCGCTCCAAATTTTCCAGCTTTCGATCGGAACACTACATCTGGAAAATCTTTTCTGATAACAGGTTTATTGGTTGGAATAACGATAACTTCAAGTTTGTAAATCTTTGCAAACTCTTCTGCCTCAGTAAGAGCGGTACCGGTCATACCTGCAAGAAAAGAGTATAAACGGAAAAGATTTTGGAAGGTAATCGTAGCTAGCGTTCTTGACTCGCGTTTCACTTCTACATTTTCTTTCGCCTCAATTGCCTGGTGAAGTCCTTCACTGTACCTTCTGCCAGAAAGTACTCTACCCGTGAACTCATCAACAATTTTGATTTCGTTATCAGAAACAAGGTATTCGTCATCTTTTTTATATAACTCCTTTGCTTTCAACGCATTGTCTAAATGGTGGACAAAGGAATAATTCTCCCACACGTTATCAACCCCAAGTATTTTTTCAACGTGAGACACACCGGTATCGGTTAGAGAGACTGATCCAGCTTTTTCATCTACGACATAATCTTCTACGGGTTTCAAGTTGCGGACAACTCCTGCAAATTGGCGGTACATTTCGTTAGCGTCTTCCGCCTGTGATGAAATGATAAGTGGGGTGCGCGCTTCATCAATTAAGATCGAATCGCACTCGTCGACAATTGCGTAGTACAAAATACTTTGGACACGGTCACGCATAGCCATGGACATATTGTCACGCAGGTAATCGAAACCGATTTCGTTATTCGTAGCATACACAACATCACAGGCATATGCTTCTTTCTTGGTACATTGAATGAGATTTGTTCCTTTCATTGAGCTCATTAGAAGTCTTCCAGAATCCTTCACCACCTGCTCACGCTCTTTAATATCCTTTGCACCTTCATCTCCCTTGAGTTCTTTAACGGTATTATCATCAATAAATCGATAAGAAGCACCAGGAGTAATAATTCCTAAACTCATTCCAAGAGCATTGAAAATATGACCAGCCCACTCACCGTCTCGGCGAGCAAGGTAGTCATTAACGGTAACGAGATGAGCACCCTTTCCCATCAACGCATAAAGATAGAGCGCGAATGGAGCTACGAGAGATTTCCCCTCTCCCGTGAAAAGTTCAGTAACATAACCTTTTGAAAGGAAAGCTGCGCCTAAAAGCTGAACATCGAAAGCTCGATGGACTACCGCTCGCTTTGCGGCCTCTCGAACAGAAGCAAAGGCCTCTGGAAGAATGACCTCGAGCTTTTTCAAGTCATCTGCTCGCAACTTTACTATGTCTTCTTTAGTAAGTTGAGGTAAAAACGGATCCCGTCCTTGACGTGCGGTTTCAGCATCAACTCCAAGCTTTTGACGAAGTTTTCCTGTCTGTTCACGTAAAGCTTCATCGTCAAGCTTTTGCATATTTTCCTCGAGTGCGTTTATCGCACTTACCAGTGGACGGAACTTCTTAAGTTGCTTTTCATTTGAGTCAAATAATGACCCGAGTAGTTTTATCATGCGCTGCTGATTATAACACCCAACACCAAATCGTAGGTGAAACTATATCACTTTCTTTTTATAAGATTTTCATAAGTAAAACCTATCATTCGAGGTATGAAGAATATACTCCAATTACCCCTTATCATAATTCCCGTTTTAATCTGTGTGTTAATCACACCCGCTCGAGTGAATGCCCTTACATTCACACTCCCGATTACAGAAGACACCTATGTAGATTCAGGCTACCCAGATACAAATCGTAGCTTAGCCAGCGAGCTCATTATCGGGTTAGTAAAGGAGCCCTGTCAGGGTACATCTGCATGGTCTTCAGCTCCAAGCTACTGCAATAACTACAAAGCGCATACCTATGTCAAACCTCCGATTCAAACGCTTCGCGAATACAACATTCAACCAGATGAAATACAATTCGCCGAATTATTTCTCTTCAAATATGATCAAAGTACTATTGATTCAACCTATATCAGTACGTACAGTGTTCCTTCTCCTTGGGAGGTATCCTCTTTGACTTGGAGTACGAAACCATTAATGGGTTCACTTATACGTCAAGGTCATTTCACCAGTTCCTTGGGATGGCAGTCAGTAAATATCACTCAATGGGTAAAACAAGAACTCGCGCAAAGCTACAATCAATCTTATCTCAGTAATGGTCTTGTGCTCAGAACGTATGATTCAAACGCACTTTCCTCACGTTATTATTCAAGCAGATGTCTTACATCAGACTCGATTATTCCCTGTAATGTAGGAGAAACACCCTATGTCAAGTTAGAAGTTAACTTTCCCGTTATTCCAGACATTCAGCTGATTCAACCTCAAGAATCATTAACAATCTATCCAGATGAAATAGTAACGTTCGAAATCCAACAAAAGGATGAGAAAAATCAATTGAGTTACTACCTGGAAATTTCCAGAAATCCTGATTTTAATGACAGTTATCGATCACTATCACAAAAGGACATTGTTTGGAGCACACCGTTTGAAGACATCGGAACGTATTGGTGGAGAATACATTCGTTTTATCCCTTTGATCCATTGAATAATAACAAGATTTCGGAAGCAAGGACCATTACGGTAATAGAAACACCCCCAAACAAAGAACCGCCCCAAACCGACAACGAAGAAACTGCACCAGAGGAAGAGCACATTGAATCTCCTATCCTTTCACCAAATAATACTCTCTCATCCAATCCATCTGCAGCCTATCCAGAGTCTCAAACTATACAACAATCGTTCGCGCCGCATCAGTCAACCAGTAAATCACTAGAAGTCCAAGGTATACAAACATCCAATGATGAAACAAACTCACTACCCATCCAAAGTGTTCCGAAATCTCAAAGTGAGGAACAGAAAAGTAAAAGTCTTGTATCCAAAGCATTCTGTGAAATTCATTACTTCCGAAATAATAAAACGTGGAAAACTAAAAACTGCACCATACCTGCACCCACGGTGCAATCCGCCGAAAGCTTCGGGGCTGTAAGTGCATTACTTTACAGTACTACGGTGAACGGTACACAACCAACCACAATAAGTATTCATCGGCTGACGTATGATTGCGAGAAAAAATCAATCTTTAAACCGCGAAGTTGGTTTATCTGTATACCAATAATGGTAGAAGAGGAAACAGCAACTAAAACGCTTACTACAATTATTGTTCCACAAATTAATAATAGTAAGCAAATTCAGCTATCGGTGAAAAAACATACAAACACGGCGGAAAAATTTACCACAAAAATTCTTAGTACAGAAAATCTAGCCAAGAAAAGCATTCAGCTTTCGACTCATAATCACTTTGCAATAAATATTGACGGAAAGTGGATAGATCACTTCATCTATTCACCAAAATCAAAAGCAATTACCATTACAACAAGTGCTGATGCTCCATCAGTCAAGCCTCCCTTCAGATATCCTTTCTCCACCCTTGTAGGAGTAACTCAGTGGCATGGAAACACAGCATTTCAAAAGCCTCACACCGGTATAGATTTCGGTGCAACTTCTCTTCCCATTATTGCGAGTCAATCAGGAATAATCGTATCTGCAGGATATGACACCTATTACGGAACATGTAAATCTGGTGGGTATTATGTAGTAATTCAACATCCTGACGGAAAACATTCAGCATATTTCCATCTAAAAAACATTACGAGAAACGATGGTTCTATCTGGAAAACTAATGATCCCGTATCCGCAGGACAAGTCATTGCTACAAGCGGTAACTCAGGGGCATGGAATTGCCAAAAACTTGCGTATCACCTTCATTACGAAATCAGGTCTCAGCGGCAACAATCAACACATATAAATCCCGTTCCCCTTACCGATATCGATTGGTCTCTCATCCCCACTCTCAACTGGCAAAGTTATCCTGGGAGGTTAACGGGTGACAACCCTCATCCTACATTTTAAAAAAATGACATATCATATGAAAAATCCATCTCCATTAAAGCTTATTCTTATTCTCTTGGCAGTATTCATACCTTCGATTTTTACGATTCTTCTGCTTCGATCTATAGATACCTATTCAGTTTTCACAGACAAACAACGCATGGATAATTACGAAATGTATCCCCTCCCTTTCACTCCTTTAAAAATCATCTGGAAAAACAAAAATCAATTCTACTCTCTCGTTGGTAATGCAGTTATTCTTTTCAATACAAGTAGTCGTGATTTTACGGTTCTTTGCAACAGTAATGAGACAATACTTGATTTCACCGCGTTAACGGATGAGCAGATTCTCATTTTCTCAAGACAATCAAATGGGAAGATGTTTGTATCAGAGTGCAACAGTGTTAATTCAAAAACAGTAGGGAAATCGCTAGAATTGACAAACACCCTTGACTTCACTACCGATCAAATCGCAATTTCTTCATATAAAAATAACCTTTGTATATCTTTTAATAATGAAATATCGGAACCGAC
This sequence comes from uncultured Candidatus Saccharibacteria bacterium, assembly GCA_964508755.1. Classification (GTDB taxonomy): domain Bacteria; phylum Patescibacteriota; class Dojkabacteria; order SC72; family JAFGCJ01; genus CAZDUZ01. Next base: position 5,968 of record CAZDUZ010000034.1, read on the forward strand.
ACAGATAGCGACAACGGTTTATACATACACTTTTAACAAAGACTTACAATTTACCAACGATTCTTACACTACAAACCTCACGCTTATTCCCGAATTGTGTGACCTTCCAATAAAGTTAGTTCCTCCATTTCCGATTGCACCAACACTTTTCACTTGGAAGAGCAGTTCTGAGCAACCAGTTGAAATATCCATTCCAGGAATATCAAAATCGTCTGTAATAAAAAGAATACAAGTCAATCCTCAGTATTCTTTTGTTCAAGTTGATAATAAAATCATAGCACTCGAAAACAGTACAGGAAAAACAACGGAGATCACGGTAAATGAGAATCTTGAAGTCTGGTCCGCTTTCAATAGTTCCATTCTGCTGTATGTTGATGAAATTAAGAATCAACTAGTACGACAGACATCTTCTACCCAAGTAAAACAGCAAATCCCCCTTAAGGGACTTGATATTCGAGCATTATTCCCAAATGAAGAAGGTACGTCAGTATTACTTGAAACAATAGATAATGGATACTGGGTTATTGGGTTACCAGGAGATCTTCTTGACTCCGTCTGAAATAGCTTCCTCACAAGCAGTTAATGCTGATTCATATGCCTGGTAAGTCGTCGTTAGTTCATCCTGATCGTCATAGGTATCCTCACCATTGGCAGCCTTTATGGACACGACTTTGACTGCTTGGGAATATTCCACAGCCTTATCTTCGAATAGAGAACAGGTACTCACTAATGTATCTGCCCCCTTAATTGATTTCAAACAATCTCTGTTCTTAGTAATACTTTCTATCACTTCATCTGCAGCCAAAGAAAGAAGTTCAGCATTTTCTACCGTAATACCCTCAGGGTCGCTTGCATACTCATCTAATCCGCTAATAGTTTGTATTGTCGCTTCAACACATACGTACACCTTATCAATTCGTTGCAATGATATAAGTCTGTAGCCCAGATAAATAATGAAAAACAAAGAAAACAACAGGATTACACGGGTAATCACCACAAATGGAGAGGTCGAACGTAAAGTTTTCCCAGCATTCGATGCACTTCTGCTTCCACCGAAAGATGGTCCTACTGTTTTATTGCTGCTTTTACCAAACTCCATATATATGGATAGAAAATTATCACACCTGCGAGTAGCGAAACTAACGCACTCACCAGCACCGCGCCTGCACTTACATCTTTTGCATACTTCACATTTATTCTGAAATCTTTGGAAATTGTGTCACAGATTGCTTCGACTACACTGTTAAATGCTTCAGCTACCAACACGATTGCGATTACTACAAATAATGCTACCCAGTCCTGGTGTGATATTCCAAGAAGAAGTCCTGCAAATATGGTCACTAGTGCGACAGAGAGCTGAATCCGGAAATTGCGCTCATTAATGATAATTAGTTTAATACCCTCGATTGCATATCGAGGACTTTCAAAGTAGTTTTTGGCTGAATACTGAAGATTTTTCTGAATAATCTGTGAGTTGCTCGAAGTACTATTTTCTCGTTTTGCTTGATTTTTTTCGACCACGCTACCATCTAGAACTTCAGACGTCGATAAAAATTGCTCACCGTCTTCACATAAACATATGTTTTCTGGACACGAGCAGGACTTCTTTGGTTTTTCCTGGTTATGCATTGTTCGTTATATCAAAACTATCGGTGCTATATTCTTTAAGCTTTAGATGCGCTTTTTCTTTTTGATGTTTTTTCCAAAGCCTTCGCTTGAATACGTTCCTCAAAAAAAGAATAAAATCCTTTCGCGGTATTCTTCCACGAATAAGTAGAAGCTTTTTTACGACCGGCATCAGCAAGTTTCTCGCTGACTTCTGGGTCTGTGGTGACAGACAGACAAGCTTCTGCAACGGCTTCATGATTTGTTGGATCGACAAGAAGCGCTCCTTCGCCCAATGTCTCAGGGTAACACGAACGATTACTCGCCACAACAGGAACCCCACACTTCATAGCTTCAAGGGGAGAGAAACCAAATCCCTCATACAGTGATAAATGTACAAATACTCGAGCAGCGGATAACAAATCACCTGCATGCTCATCTTTGTAATACCCCGTAAAAATCACATCTTCATCAAGCTTTTCCTCTGTAATGATATCCCGAATTTCAGCAAGGATTGGATTCCCAAGATCGTGTTTCGTAAAATCTCCTCCCGCAAGTACAAGAAAAGGGCAGATGTGTGTATTTCCATACGTTTTCTCCCATAGCTTCCGATACTCTGCATAACTTCGAACTAAAGCCGGTACATTTTTATTTACTTCCAAGCCACCATAATAAAGTAGATATCCTTGATCAATTATTCTCTTGGGAAGATATGTTTCAAGTATCTTGCTATCAGGGTTTTTGCATTCGAAATCGTGTGACAATCCAAGATGAATAGTTCGTACTCTCTCTGGAGAAATTCCGGATACAAACGTTAACAAGTCCTTTCGTGTATTTTCTGAAATGGTAACGATACCGGTAGCATGTTTAAGCTGGTTATATGCGTAATTAAACTGCATTCTCCGTATCCAATCAAAGACTCGAGGTCCCAAAGAAAACCTCTTCATATAATGAAAGGCGAAATCGTGCACAACCCCAATTGATGGAACACCTTTTGGAGGAAACCCGCGCAAAATATTTGTAGTCAGGAAAAGATCGATACCGCTTTGCTTCATTTCCCGCCGAATTGCAGGCATGTATTGCAGTCTCCACCACAAAAAGTCGAGTTTTCCAGCATAACGCATCTTTCCAATATTAATCGTTCTAATGAGAGAGGGGTATTGCTGAACTACCGCATGAAGAGATGTAGGTGCATTGAAAAGAAGAAGGTAGTAAATATCATTTCTTTTTAGCCGGTTTGATTGCTCAACCAATGCTGTTACTAATTCCTTCGTTACCCGGCCAATACCTCGTGTAGCAAACTGATCTTGGGTTGTGGTTGCATCAATGAGAATATTCATAAGAAGTATTGCTATTATACTTGCTCATGGGTTGAGAGAGAAGACGAAATTGACGGAGTGATTATTGTCACGTAATGAAATTATCACGTGTATGGTCAAAAAGCCTTCTTTCACTCGGTTTTACTCCTTGCTTTTAGTATTCTGACACCGTAGAATGGTGAAGCGTATTCATGCCGATATCAAAAGTTCATTTTCATATTTAATCCTGCAATCAATGGAATCAATCCCCCCGAAGAGTATT
>CAZDUZ010000035.1:0-6579 GCA_964508755.1 uncultured Candidatus Saccharibacteria bacterium
AGAGACCGGCAGATAAAGTCTTTGCAGACTTTCTTAGGTCATCAATCGATTTTTTCCCAATTTTTCTTGGAGGTATATTGATAACCCTTAGAAAGGATAATTCATCTTGAGGATTTGCAAGAAACCGTAAGTAAGCAAGCATATCCTTGATTTCCCTACGCTCATAAAATCTCACTCCGCCAACAAGTCTGTAGGGAATGGCAGAACGGATAAGTTCCTCCTCTAATACACGAGACTGAGCATTTATACGATATAGTATTCCAACATCATTAAGGCTTCCTCCTGACCGGAGATGTGCTTCAATTTTTGCGACAACATAGGAGGCTTCATCTCGATCATTACGAGCTTCATACACAGAAATGGGTTCACCTTGACCAGCATCAGTCCATAAGTCTTTTTTTGCACGTTCAGCATTGTTTGAAATAACTGATTGAGCACACTGTAAGATATTTGATGTTGAACGATAGTTTTTCTCAAGTCGTACAACTTTTGCCCCCGGAAAATCCTTTTCAAAAGAAAGAATATTTTTAATTGTTGCACCCCTCCACGAGTATATTCCTTGATCATCATCACCTACCACGCAGACATTATTTAACGATCCAGTAAGGTTTTTAACGAGATTGTACTGAACAATATTTGTATCCTGGTATTCGTCTACTAATACATATGGATACCGTTCATGGTATTTTTTCTTAACATCGTCATGCTCCTGAAGAAGCTTAAGCGGGAGTATTTGTAAATCATCGAAATCAACAGCTCCTTGTTCACGAAGTCCTTTCTCATATTCTTTATACACTTTAGCCACAACCTCTTCGAACACACCCGTTACAAATTTTTCATAATCCAGAGGAGTAATCATCTCGTTTTTCGCAGATGAGATACTGTACTGTACATTGGTAGGATTAAATTGCTTTTTATCAATATTCGCGTCGTCCATGATCTGTTTAATCAAATGTTGGACATCATCAGGATCGTAAATGGAAAAACTCGTTGGAATACCTAGTTTGTTACCCTCTTTTCGGAGCATCAATGCACCAAATGAATGAAAGGTTCCAATATAGGGCAGTCCGGAAAACGGTTTTCCTTCGAGTAATGCCCGTACCCTTTCCTTCATTTCTCCGGCAGCTTTTTTGGTAAATGTCATTGCCAATATCCCCTCAGGAGGAACAAGACCTTGTTCGATAAGCCACGCAATACGATAGGTAATTACTCTTGTTTTACCAGAACCAGCCCCTGCGAAGATGAGCAGTGGCCCGGACTCATGCACAACAGCTTCTTTTTGTTGAGGATTTAAATCATCAATCATATCTGAGTCTTTTTCGAAAAGATAAGAGATGTCAAAGTGTCAGCAGTGGCCAGAATAGCACGCACCCAGAAGCGTATGCAAGGTGGTTCAGAGGAACGTTCACAACCTACCAATCCAACATTGGCAATATTCTAAATATCCCTAACATACTTTCCAAATACCCACCCTTCTCTTCCATCATCCAGTTGCACTTTATACCAATTCGAGTCAAAACCTTTCTTGATAAGCACTTGTCCAGGAACTACTTTACCCATTTCACCACACCCTGCTGAAGGACAGTCACGGACATTTAAGTAACCGGTTTCGGTATCAAGAATTTCTACAAGATCAAAGTCACCAGCAGAAACCTTAAATGCGATCTCAAACTGCGAACCGTCAATCCATTGATCAGGTGCACGAAGTAATTCAAATGATTCTTTGTACTCGCCTGGTTTAAGCGGTGTTTTAACCTCAAAACTAAACGTAGCTTTTTGTCCTGGAAGAACCCAATCTTCATTTGCAGTCATAACTCTAGTGAAGCTTAACCATTTATCTGTTACAAAGAAGGCACTTTCATGATTTCTCGGATTTGAAGTAGCAAGATATACCGCCTTTGTGCCACTTTTATACCAAGGAATGGTTCCGGTATTTTCAATCTCAGCCGTGACCACAAAGTTCTCATTTGCATTCACCTCGCGGTTGTAGCTGACTTCCCCTACTTTTGCTTTTGTTGTAAGTACATTTTCAGGGGGAAGGAGAGATGTCTGAGCAAGAATTCCAGATAACGACTGCATCCACGCTCTATCTTGAGCATCCGTAACTTTAAGGCGAGATGGCTGATTCTCTTCTCTACTAGCCAGACTTACGATGACAGGATGGACATTTTCATCTTGCACAAGAGCATTAGATTGCACAGTGCTTAATAATTCTACAAACGCACGCTGTGCAGCATACGTCATTTCCTGATTATTTCCATAATAACCAATAAGGACAGAATTTCTGAATCGATCTTCGGTATCTGGTGAGTACAGTGGTTGGACATCATTCCCACCTGCCTTGCCCTCATACACCTTCCCATCCCAGGTAACGACATAATTAAAAGGAATATCAACAAAACCAGCATGCACGATCAGGTAATAGTACAAACCTCGATACAAATCTGAGGAGTCCCCAAATCGTACACCCAACGGAATCGGGATCTGTGCAACAAGGATTTTCTGGGATTGAGCATACCGGTCTCCTCCAGAATCAGCCAAGGTTTCATCAATACCTGCTTGTTCTCTACTGACCACAGCAGCTGAGACAGGAGATACGGATACAAGGTAGTATGCCAAGATGCTGCCAAACACCGCAACAAATCCCGCAACAGCCATAAACCGATTAGTTCTTTTCATACCTTCCTATGCTACATCAAAATTGAAATTCAGTCATCTTTGGCCTCCAATCATTTAGCATTCACTCATCTGTTTTCGTTGTTTCTTACTCGTTTTCAAGTTTTTTTAGGAATCCTTGTTCCCATCGTTCATTTTTCGCTCCCCGGTGCGTTACAAGAAATACAGAAAGTCCCGATACAATAAGAGCGGCAGAGAGAGAAAGTCCCATGACGGTAACTCGATTAATTGCGGTAATGGGTAGTTCATCAATGGTCGTTCCAATTTCTGCATATATTCCTCGGTCAAAACCTGTTTGTCCACTTTCAATCATATTGAGCTGGATACTAATCAAATCATCCTCGATGTCTGCAAGCAGATATGAGCGAGTCAATTGATTTCCCTTGGTCTTCACCGTTAATTCAAGGGTATCTTCAGGGGTAAATGTAAAGTAATCAGTATAATCCTGAGTTCGAACACCTCCTAAACTTAACGACCAGGTCCCATCAGATCCCACATCGGTCGACACGAGCGATGATTGACCACCCGTTCCGGTAATTTTGGCAATAATTGTCGAATCAGCCTTCGCACTCCCGCTAATTTCACCAATAACGGCATAAAAAGCAGGAGGAGAGCTTTCTGTTTCGGGGGTAAGCAACTCGTAAGGATAACCTCCGTCATTGTACAACTCCCCGCCACTTTGTATTTCATAGTAATAAGTGGTTTCAGGAGTTAAACCGGTAACCGTAACATGATGGGTGTAATATCTGCCTTTTGTTACGAGATTGTCACGGGTATCCAGTGCTTCGTTCGATATATCATCAGCTGATTCACCATAGAGTACCGATCCTTCCTCAAGAGCACTGCTAATCCAGGAGACGGTAAAGGAATTCTCGGTTACGTTGGCAAGAGTAATGGATTCGATATCACCAGAAGGAGATGTTCCCCCTGGTATAAGTTGAGAAAGCGGAACATCTTGAACGTTCGAAGGAGGGAGGATTTGCTTTTCACATGATCCGGAAAGTGAGCACGTTAAGCCGTTAGAACAGGTTCCGCAGCTCCCCCCGCATCCATCATTTCCGCATACTCTTCCTGCACAATTTGGAACGCAAGGTCCTTCTTCACACACTCCCGAGACATTACAGGTATATCCATTATCACACATTCCACAGCTCCCCCCACACCCATTGCTTCCACACTCCCTACCATCACAATCAGGTTCGCATACTTCACACACCCCATCGGCACTACAGGTTGCACCGTCATCACATGTTCCGCAGGTACTTCCACACCCATCACTTCCACATTCTTTACCATCACAATCAGGTTCACATACTTCACACACTCCATCGACACTGCACGTCGCATCATCATCGCATGTCCCACAGGTACTCCCGCACCCATCACTTCCACATTCTTTACCATCACATTGCGGAGTGCATGGTTCTACATCATCTGTGTCGGCGACGGGAAGTTTTGCGGTGTCAGGCATTACCGCATCTCCCGAAACCCCTTCCTCCAGTTGCGTATCAACATCCTCTTTATCTGCTACGGTCAATTCCTCTAAAGCTCCCCCAAGATCTCCTCCCTGAGCAAAAAGATACAATTTCGTCGTATCGGTGTATGAAAAACGAGAGCGTGTATCAGACGTACGGATGTGAGACAAATCCACTTCAAAGTTTCCACGTTGATTGGTGAGTGTTGACACAGGAAACGATTTTTGACCATTTGCGTTTTCTAGAACTACATACACTATTGCCTGTTCATCTTCACCTCCCTCAATAGATCCAAATAAGGGATTCGGGGTTGGAATTCCTTCATCTGAAAGTGGCGGTGTTTTAAATGTAAATTCTGCTCCATCTTTATCCTTATATGCGTTTTTCCCGGACCCTATTACAAAATAATAAGAAGTGTCGGGTTGGAGATCAGTAAGGGTGACATAATGAGTCGTTCGAGTTTCTGTTTTACCATTTCGAATATCTCGGTCATCTTGTGTAACAGGAGAGCCAGACGAGACTCCAGGGGTTTGACTCCATTGAATCCAACCTTCCCTTTTTTCCTGTGGAGTAATCCAGGAAATGACTACCGAAGTTTCAGTCATATCACTTAGATAGGCTTGTTGAGGAACTTCCTCTGGACTAGCTCTCGAACGCCAATCACGATAAAACAGGAATGCTCCAACGGCTGCAGGAATAAATAGAATTCCCGCTAACGCAATTATCAGTTGCCTTCTTTTCTGTGCCGGTGAAATATACATGCGGACTACAGTATAATTTATCAGTCTTGACAGAACAAGTCGCCTACGCTAGAGTCACAAAACTTAGTTTATTTAGAAAAGACTATGGTAAAAGAAAAAACGAGTAGTACCTCAAAAGGATCCTCGTCAGACTCGATGATGGAAATTACCCTTCCTGATGGAATTTCTCAATTTTTGCTTCCTCTTTCAATTTTAGTATCCGCACTGATCATCTCAGGTGCAGTACTGTATGGAGCAGGAAAGATTGCGGGAGATAACGGTTCTAATACGGTAGCCGGAGATACAGATTCCAATACCGATACGGGGACTGATACGGCAGAATCTGCAGGTACTGTAGTTCGGACATTTGAGACGTTTACCGAGTACGATAATGAAGTTTGTAAAGAAGATGGAAAGCCAGTGGTCTACCTATTCTCGACAACCTGGTGTCCTCATTGTCAATGGGTTGGTGCGACCTTTGATAAGTGGGCAAAAGACAATTCCGATAAAATCGTGGCTTATCACTGGGAAGTTGATACTTTCGATAATACATTAACCAGCGAAGTTGAGACGGCAGTTCCGGAAGATGCCCTTGCGGTATATTCGAAGTTCAACCCCAATCAATCTATTCCAACATTTGTTTTTGGATGCCGGTATAGCAGAGTTGGAAATGGATATGAGAGTGAGAATAACCTCGACAAAGAACGTGAATCATTCGATAAGGTCATGAATGAGATTGTGTAACTCATCGATATCTCATTAGGATGTGGATCAGTAACAAAAAGAGGCCGGTAATCGGCCTCTTTTTAATGTCATTTATATCAGAATTTTACTTCTGAACTCGCTTCATCAAGTTCTCTTTGGCACTCTTGAATTTTGGGCCAAGATCTTCACTGAAGTCACGGATTTTTGGGCCGATATCATCTTTGAATTCTTTAATATCTGCACCGACATCCTTTGCTTTTTCCTTCAGCATTTTACGCGTTTCCTTTCCTGACTGCGGAGCAAAAAGCAGAGCGAGAGCGGCTCCTACTGCTCCACCCAATACTGCACCGGCAAGAAAACTGATAGGATTGTTATTTTCCTGACTCATAAAGAATTTTGTAATAATTTAAACTTCCTCCCTGTCCGAATCATCTTCTCCACCGGTAAAACGGGAGACGATAGAACGGACAGAAGCAAGGGCTGTTCCAATCATTGCGATTGGACGAAGGATTGAGGACGAAACGGTTTCTACTATTGTGGATACTGTTTCAGCAACACGGTTAATTCTTTCAAGAAAGATTTTAGCCGCATCCATGATGTCATGAAATTCCACGACTACATACTTGAACTCCCTTACGGTCAATGTTGTTTCACGAAGGAGCATTGCCGTATGGTACATAATAAGGCCAAGCATTCCTGAAAGACCCGCGACAATAAGCATCCAGAACCAGTATGGCACTTCTTCCATTATTAGTCCTTGCTTACATGTTAACATTACCAGTATGACACAGCAGCGCAGCACCGTCAATCAAACGGGATTTTCTACTGTGAAACTCCTGCCTTTGGGACAAATTGCACGGATGGGTCTGCGTTAGACATAGGGGTATTTTGATCATTTAGAGCAGAAGAAGTCCCTTTTTTTATGGAGCGTATTTCGGACAATACTTCTTCTATCTCTTTCTGATCTTGAGGCGAAGGTTGAG
>CAZDUZ010000035.1:6679-8776 GCA_964508755.1 uncultured Candidatus Saccharibacteria bacterium
GGTAGTTCAGCTTCTTTGGAGGGTACGATCGTTCCCGGTGTATTCTGAGGCACTGAACCGGATGTGGAAGTTGAAAGTGCGACATCTTGCTTAAGATATTCCTTGAAGATTGCAAGTAGAATTGGTTCGGGTACTTCTGTATCCTGATAAGGAGTTAAAACCTGAAGCAAAGCCGCTCCATGTTTCTGAAGATCCACGTTTTTTTCACTAAGATACTGTATAAGTTGCTGCCCAGTCATCGTATTATTTGGTTAATGAATAGAATCTTCATTGCTCGAAGAAACGAACACCGTATTGAAATTACGCTGATTTCTCCTTAGTAATAAAGAGTATATGCGTCATCCGTCCAATAATCATCAGGATTGGGATCTTCAGTTCCGTACCAGTCGGTATCGTCGGAATATGTATTAGAAGAACTTGCCGCAGAAAATGCAACAATAAGAACAGACGAACAGCAGCAACACATAATGAGGAGCACGACAGCAATAATACCGACAATTAAACACGTATTATTACTCGAACCTGAAGATGCTTCGGCCATGATAGGCAGTTGAAAGTTTATATGACTTCATAGTACGCCAAGCGTAACTAACAGTAAAGAGACTTTATCCCTTTGGTGTCGATACAGAACCCGGAGCACTATCACTCATCGTTGATTGTTTCCATTGTATCCATTTCTCAAAGGTAGAAATAAGCGGAATGATGGGACGCTCTCCCTGGTATGCGCTATAGGTGTAATAAAAGCGTGCAAAAAGAAATATGGAAAGAGGAATCCAGATAAATGCCGCAACCCACATTGAAATAATTGGTATGAAAAGCAACAAAAGTGGAATATACGCCAACAGATTTACCACTCCAAACACAAAGGACTGGCGTTTATGAAATACAAATAATTCGTCAGAATACACCCGCTTACCAAAAATCAGAGAACCAACGGGAATCGGTGCAAAAACCCATTCGATAGCGGAAGCAAGCGCAGTATTATCACGCCAGGTCAGTTTATCTGCTGGGAGAGCGATCGCTTTTTCTTCAGCTTTTATCCACGTTGAGGGAGAGGAAGACACATTCGTGTTCGGGGGGTTAGATATTCCAGAGGAATTTGCTGAAGGCACTAAGGGAGTTTGTATTGTAGGTTGCAGTTGACCTCCAACCGGTTGAGTAAGAGTGCTTGCTTGGACAGGAGATGTATTCAACCCAGACATACCTTGTGAGGGAGGAAGGGTCGTCCACATCGGAGGGGAAGACGAATAGCCATTATCCCGAGCGTTAACTCCATCGACAGGGAGAGTGATCACACTTCGGGCAACCGGTACACTGTTTTGCTTCGGCTCAACCGGTCCATTCACAAAAACAGGCTGAGGAGAAGCGGACGGAGTGCTCGGAAGAGATTGCTGAGGTACAAACTGATCCACGTACGTATAATACCAGTCAATAATTTAATAAAGTAACGATATTCTGAACGATTATGCTCCTTAACGTATCATTAAGAAATCCACTTTTCGGTATGAAATGGTGTTCCATCAGGAAGATAATACGTTATCTCCCATTGTCCAGCGAGCGGTCCTGCCATAAATCCTTTATCGCCAATCGTAAAGTAAGTCACGTACATATCATTATAAATATCAAAGAGACCCGCTCTCCCTTCAATAAGCTCATAAAATGCAAATTCTCGTGCATACAATAAGTCCGTGAGAGTGGTAATGTCCGATTCATCATTACTGTTACAGGTTTTTTCGACGTCTTCGATATAGAGATTTATCTCGGGTGTTACATCCATTTGCATTTCTTCATCTAAATATGACGTAAATCTATCTGCAAACCCTTCACAATCCATGACTATCCTTGCAGACTGGAGATCGGGAACAAAGTATACTCGTTTTACGGGAATAGTTTTATTAACAATAATGGTTTCAGATTTATCCCATTGTGACGGAGTAAAATCAGAGAATGGTAGAGTATTGATAATTAACGTAAGGATAAACAACAAGCCAAGAACAATCAACGTTGCCCCACCTACAAAAAGAGCGAGTAGTCCGATAAGGGGGTTGAGGGGACGAATAGTGTGTGACTGACCATTCGCCGTAACTTCCGGTTTTG
>CAZDUZ010000036.1:0-8732 GCA_964508755.1 uncultured Candidatus Saccharibacteria bacterium
CTCGCCCTTCTACTTTCCCACACTTTTAACTCTATCCTTAAATTCTTCATCGTCTTCCATTTTTTCCTCGACCCGACTGATAGCGTGCATGACCGTCGTATGATCTCCTCTATTGAGTTCTTTGGCAATTTGCTCCAGAGGGAGATCGAGTTCTTTTCTCAGCAAATACATGCATACCTGTCGAGGAGTGACCAAGTCTGCTGTTCTTCGTTTTCCTCTAACATCTCGGACAGAGACACCAAATTCGTCACATACATTATGAATGATATCGCGTGGTGAAATTCGTTTACGTTTGCTTTCGGGATCTATTTCAAGAATTTTCGCGATGTCTTTCTCGTCAGGAATTGCTCCTCCAAACTTCACATGGGTTCCAATTCTCAGAAGTGCCCCTTCAAGTTCACGGATATTGCTTTCGACCGATTTTGCAACGAAATCGAGGATATTGGCGGGAAGGATTATTCCCTTTTCTTCTGCTTTCTGCTGGATAATGGCGACTCTGAGTTCATAGTCGGGTTCGCTGATATCGGCCACCATTCCGCCTTCAAATCGTGAGCGGAGACGGTCGGTAAGATTATCTATTTGTTTGGGTGGTCTGTCTGAAATGAGGACAATCTGTTTTCCCGATTGATACAGTGTATTAAAGGTATGAAATAGTTCTTCCTGCGCTCGTTGCCATTCGGAGATAAATTGTATGTCGTCGATAATGAGCATATCGAGCCGTCGGTAGTTCTGCCGAAATTCTGGTGACTTCCCGTTTCTTATCGATTCGACCATTTCATTAAGGAATGTTTCACTCGAGCAATAAAGGATCTTTTTATTTGGGTCTGCATTGAGGATCCGGTTACCGATCGCTTGCGAAAGGTGTGTTTTGCCTAATCCCACTCCACCCCAGATGAAAAGCGGGTTGTACGAACGACCGGGCTTTTCGGCGACGGCTTCTGCTGCGGCGTGTGCAAGGCGGTTGGAGGAGCCGACAATAAACGTTTCAAAAATGTAGGTGGGATTGAGAAAGGCTTTGTTTTGAGCTTCTTCGTAGAGATTTTGATGGGTAAAGGGGATGTTAAAAATGGGGGCTTCGTCACTGGTAAAGGAATTTTGCTGGTACCTATCTATTGGTTGTTTTTCAGGTGCGGTCTGGCTGGTAATGATCGTAAAAATGATCTCAAGATTCTGGTTTGTCACTTTTTTAAGGATCATGCTGAGTAGTTTATGATGATTCGCGTCCAGCCATTCACGGGCAAATGCATTGGGACAACCGACGGTGGCGATGCCATCTTCTACGGTCACAAGAGAAGTATTTTTAAACCACGCATTAAAATTTTGAGGGGAAATGTAAAGCTGAACTTGTTCAAGGGCAATTTTCCACACTTCGTCCACGTTGAAAACGGGTTTCATGAATCCTTCACGTGAGCTGTCGGCAAAGGTAGAGCTATCTGGCACGTACGGCGTAAAATCAACTGAACTGAGTATTCCTTTGGCAGTTTTTATGCCGGTTTAGAGGCGTAAAGGGAATATAGCACAATGTGGATAAGTGTTCAAACCTGAGGTAAAACTTTCAGGTTTCCTCATCTTTTGTCTGTCTACTTTGGTTTGACAAGTGCTTCTTGAACAGCGTTTGGGAAGGGTTCGTGCATCGGTGTGTTTGGGGAAATAATTCCAGCTTCTGTCGCTGAGGCCTTAGCTTTTTCCCAAGAAGCTGTAATGCGAATGAGATCTTCTCCTGAAAGATGCTGATTCCCTGTACCCTCCACCGTAACAATATGCCTTCTATATCCACGCAATGTTTTAGTTATATCAAATCCTGCAGATACAGAAATATCCTGTTCTGTTACCACTGTTGCGGAATATCCGTGTTCAGTTTCAGATAAATCTGTACCAATTTTAGGTGGAACAATGTCAGGGTGATTTATAGGAATTACTGCATCCGATGTAATCACCTTTACTGTAATTTTACCCTCGGTTTTGAGTAAGACTACTTCTGCAATGCTTACGTCATTTTTGAAATTCTTATTTTCCATCATCGCATGAGATTCATTAACTGCTTTATCTGAGTGTACGACATTTGATGCGCCATCAATAGCTGTTCGCTCTGAGGAAACCCTTATGGCTGTACCATCTTCAAGGTATCCAAAGGTGGAAAACGAATGACAACGTTCTCTTGAAATTGGATATGAAGGGTTTCTTTCCGGGACTGAACCTGCAGTGCTTATAACTTGTCCTGGCTTAAGAGTTTCAAAATCAAGTGTGGTCGTTCCTGTTAGCGCGCTCATTGAAAATTGTAAAAAATTAACGTTACTTGTAATAGATTTAGCATAAGTGATTTGTTTCTGCAATTTGTCAGTTTTATAAAAGAATTTCATCTTTTGAAATTAATGTATGCATTACTTAAGAAAATATAGCTTTGTACTTGTTTTCTTTTTCCTTCCTATGGTACACTCCGCGCGTTATGGCAACCAAACGAACCTGGCAACCAAAGAAGCAAAGAAGAATCAAAGTGCATGGCTTCCGCTCACGCAATGAGTCAAAGACTGGCCGTCGTGTGCTTAAAAGTCGCCGTGCCAAAGGACGAAAACAGCTTACGGTTACTGACGAATTCCGCGTAAAGCTTAAAAAAGACACCTCTCGCAACAAATAACGTTGCCGTTTGAGGTATATTCGAACTGCAGGCTCCTTCAATTAATATTGTCTGCATGATAATGCCACGTTCTCTCCACCGGCTTTCACGAACACAAGATTTTAGTAAGGTATATTCGCGGGGTCTCTCAAAGAAAGGAACATACGGTAAACTCGTTTTATATCGAAGGAACGATGGTAATCCGTGGAGACTTGGTATTTCTGTGTCAGCAAAAGTTGGAGGTGCCGTTGAGAGAAATAAGGTAAAGCGACAGATTAGAGAGATATTTCGAAAGAACTTCTCTCAGATACAGGAAAGTTTAGATATCGTCTATGTCGTGTGGAATATTGGAGCCACTTTTAGACAACGAGAGCAGGAAATCCTTCGTCTCTTATCGATGTTCGGCAAATTCTCCTAAAACAGGTACAATAGAGGCATAGCTTATTGAATTTTTCTGCACATATGCTCAGGTATGTATTTATGGGACTTATAAAAGTGTATCAGTTTTTCTTTTCCTTTGATCACGGGATTCCGGGAAAACTGTTCCCAAATTATCGCATCTGCAGATTTTATCCGAGCTGTTCTGAGTACTCGTACGAGGCACTGAAAAAATATGGCTCAATCAAAGGTACTTTCCTTGCTATGAAAAGAATTGTAAAATGCGGCCCATGGACGAAGTTTGGAACAATGGATCCTGTTCCATAATTAAGTAGCGTAACACGCTGTTCTATTAATTGTATTTAGCTCTAAGAAATTATGTTGGCAACACTGTGGAATACACTTTTTTATTACCCGATTATGAACGGGCTTTTGTTCCTCTATGGTTTATTTGGGGAAAATCTCGGTATTGCCATAATTGTGCTTACACTTATCCTGAGAATTATTCTTTTCCCATTGATGCGATCTCAGTATGAGTCGGCTAAAAAATTACGAAGCCTTCAGCCGATGATGGAAAAGTTAAAGAAGAAGTATGAGAGAAATCCACAAAAATTGCAGGAGGAGCAGGTCGCCCTTTACAGAAAAAGCGGTTATAACCCATTGGGTTGTCTCTTTTCAATTCTGCTTCCCTTCCCGTTCTTAATTGCTATTTATCAAGCTATTACAGCCTTTTCTAAAGGGACCGATATTGTCGGTGTTTATCCAATTGTTGCAGATTTCCTTCACAATAATGGGAAAATTGTTATTGAAACGATGTTCTTCGGTTTAGATTTGTCTAAAGCTTTCCGTCCTGTTGCCCGTGAGTCCGGATATCTCTCACTTGAAGCCCTACCCTACCTCCTTATGGTAGTGCTTGTTGGTCTTTCACAGTTCTTTTCCACCAAATTTCAACAAAAACTTATGGGAGCTGATGAAGTGAAAAAGGAAGAAGATAAAAAAGATGAAAAGAAAAAGAATGGCAAGGATGATAAAGCGGGACAACCAGATATGAGTTCAATGATGAAAGACGTTAATAAATCTATGCAATACACATTTCCTGCGATAATTGCGTTTGCTGCAATCGACTTCCCCTCAGCGGTTTCACTGTACTGGATCATGCAATCTTGGATACCAGTACTATTGAATAATCTCTACGATAAATTTAAAACAAAAAAATAAGATGAAAGATTCCGACAGTTCAGCCTCCGCAAAAGTTGATAAAAAAGCTCTTTCTGAGACAGAGAAGCTCATGAAAGAACTAGTAGCGCTTTTTGAAATTGACGCTAAAGTGACCGTGTCGAAAGGCAGTTACGATAACAAAGATGGTGTAACAGAAGAATTTGTTGATGTAAAAATTGAGGGTGACGATATTGGGGTGTTAATTGGATATTTAGGGCGAAATCTTCGGTCCCTCCAGCGAATTGTGTCGATAATGCTTAATAAACGGCTCGATTCGAAAAGAGAAGAGTCAGCTTTTGTAAGGGTAGTACTTGATGTCTCAGGATATCGTGAAAAACGCAAAGAATCTCTCGAACAGCTCGCAGATCGGATTCGTGATGAAGTCCTTGCAAGTGGTACGTCGGTTGATATGCGTCCTATGACCTCGTACGAACGACGAGTTGTTCATACGCATCTCTTGTCTTACGGTGATGTTACTACCGAAAGTTTTGGCGAAGGTGATTCTCGGTATGTTCGTGTCTTCCCGCCAGGAGAAGGAGGAAAGTCCGATATTGCCGCAGATACACTGGCTATGCTCGAAGACGAGGTTCTATAGTTAGTAGAGTTACTTATTCGTGTAGTTACGGTTGGTTTCGAGTACAATAAAGCGTGAGTATTCAGAAGCTATTTCGTTTAGGTATCGATTGGGCACAAAAACACCACTTGGTGTTAGCTCTCTGTGCATTTCTTATATGTGTACCTTTCAATATCTTTCTTCATCTTGATGATACGTGGGCTTACCTTGATGGAAGGTATGTGAATTATCTGCATCTTGGTGTTCATCTTACTGATTTGGGGGCATTACTGTTGCTCTTTGTATGGACTTCCTCTTTAAAGTTGTGGAAAAGCAATCGAATACGGGTAATCTTTCTGCTCCTTGGATTATTGATCGTTTGGCAAGCATTGTATTGGAGAGAAGTGTTAGTAATCGTTTCCGTATTGCGGATGGCTTTATACTTTGGGCTTACTGCGGTAATTTTCTATTCTCTTGGTCTTTCGCGTCTTGTTCGATTTGATCGAAGGGATTTGTTAATCCTTTTCGTGGTAATTGTCGCGCTTACTGTTATGCAAGTAGCAATTGGTGCAGGGCAATTTTTTTCGGGACATTCGTTAGGATTAGATTTTATTGGTGAATCGACCGTTGCTACTGGTGGTTCGACCGGCAGTTCAGTTTATCTTGCTGATGGATATCATCTTCGTGCGTATGGTACCTTTCCTCATCCAAACATGCTTGGTGGTTACTTATGTTTGATGATCTTGTTGGTGTGGGTTCTTTCCGAAAAGCTTCGATTGCGGACGGTAACGGTTTTACCAATTGTTATGACTTTCGTTTTGGGAATCCTTATGACATGGTCACGTACTTCCTTGCTAATTGGGGCTATAGTACTTGTCACTTGGCTTCTATCGAGTATCTATCGTAATCATCGGCATCTGCTCATTCCAGTCATAGCAACGCTATCTTTCATTACGATTCTTTCTTTTACTATTTTGGTGTCAAGTCATAACCAGACTATAGCTTCCTTTCGTGAAAGAATTATTAATCAAACGTCCCCAACTGATGTGAGTGTCATTGAACGGAAGGAATTAGCGGTGAACGCGATTATTGCCTGGAGAAAATCGCCTATTCTTGGGGTTGGAGTTGGAAATTCACTGCCTGTGTTGATGGGATATCCTGTATACACGGAGGGTGGCGTTAGAGTTTTTCAACCACCTCACAATATCTTTATAATTGCTTTGTTGGAACTTGGAATTGTTGGAGTAGTCTTTCTCTCGTTTTTCTTCCTAAAGTGCCTACATTCTTTTCGGTTGTCTGTAATAGCTTTTGTTGCTATTGTTTTTGTGTTGGTTGCGGGTATGCTTGATCACTATCTATGGACATTATCGCAAGGACTTGGGTTTTGGGCAATTTTGGTATTCGGAGTGGCTTTAATAGAACCGTATGTTGAAAGGAAACATTCTGTGCGTAGATAATTGAGGTGTAATATATCTTGTTGCGCTCCGTTATGCACGGTATCATACTCTGCCAACTCATTTAATTCTTGATTTTCATGGAAATTCTTCAGGCATTTCTCGAGCATACGGGTGTTTCGTTCTTACTTTCCGCTATTCTTGCGCCTCTTTTAATCAGCTTACTCTACAATGGAGGATATGTCGTACAGCATGTGTTGATGCGTAACAAAGTAAATGCTGAATTTGTGAGATTGCAGAAACATAAAAGCGGTACTCCAACCATGGGAGGATTGATAATTACCCTGCCCTTTCTTTTGCTCTCATTAGTTTTTCTGGAGAACACACCCATTCGGAATACGTTTATTATTGGATTTACCTTGTTTGCGTTGTACGGCTTTCTTGATGAGCTTTTGGTTAAAAAGAATATAAAAAGCGAAGCGTTTCGACTTTTTCAGGAAACTTTTTACTGGAGGCTTGGTAAACTAGGTTTGCTCTATGGTATTGGCTTGGTGGTAGCGTTTCTTTTAGGAAGAGATTTGGGGATTGATAGCATAAGTATTGCTGGATTGTTCTCTGTTCCATTTACGGGGGTATTTTCATTACTTTGGGCTTTCTTAATTATTGCCGGGACGTATGGTGCAGAAATTACTGATGGCTTGGATGGATTAGTGACAGGACTTTTTCTTGTAGGATATGTGTCTTATGCCGTCGTTGCAATTCTTTTAGGAAGGACAGATTTACTTCCAATTATCGGACTGCTTCTCGGTCCGATGTTGGTGTATTTATATTTTAATATCACACCTGCCCGTGTATTTATGGGCGGTGTAGGTGCCATACCTCTCGGTTTCGGACTTGTGTACCTTGCTCTTGTTACTGACACCTTTATCCCCTTTGTCTTTATGACCTTAGTGTTTTGGGTGGAACTTTTTTCAAGTGTATCGCAGATATTCTCCATTAGATTCTTTAAGAGAAAACTCTTTAGAATTGCACCAATTCATCATCATTTTGAATCGATTGGGTGGTCTGAGCCAAAGATTGTTATGAGGTTCTGGCTTGCAGGGGCGGTACTTGCACTTGCAGGATTGTGGTTGTTCACGATTGTCAGGTGATTAAATAGTTGACGCCTCTTAATTCCATTGCTTGTCCCCGTTTTGTCTTGATGTTACAATCGTAACCAAGCCGTTTGTACAGGACTTGTCATCCTGGAGGTCCGGAAAGATCCTGTTCCTTCGAGTATATCTGAAGCAACAAGGGGTAGAATCCGGCAGTTTTCCTCCTGTCTGAGGTTTCCGTATAAGATGTTAGGTCTTGTACGGGCTGAGCTTGGTAATGTTTTTTAGTTACCAGGGAAGCAAGGTGGTACCACGGAACATCCGTCCTTGCCTCACACGTTCATCGTGTGGAGCGGCGACGGATGTTTTGTTGCCGGTTAACTTTGCTTAATTACAACAATGACAGGTTCAGATTCTCAATCAACACCCTTGCAAAACGGTTTACCCTCTACTCCGTCAATTGACGACATTCCGAAATCCTACGACTCAAATTCTGAAATGGAACTATACGAGATGTGGGAAGCATCGGGCTATTTTAATCCGGACAAGCAAACAAGTGGCAAAAAGCCATTTGTCATGACTCTTCCTCCGCCCAATGCCAATGACAAACTGCATGTCGGTCATACCTGTGGATATTCCTTTCAGGATTGCATGGGACGGTACAATCGGATGAAAGGCCGCCCTACCCTCCTTCTTGCTGGAAAAGACCATGCAGGAATTCAAACAGAAGCGGTGTTTACGAGAGTACTTGCCAAGCAAGGAATAGACAAATGGAAACTGGGACGAGAGGAATTTTACAAGCGTTCATACGAGTACTGTATGGAACAGGCGAAGTATGCCCGGGAACAGGAGCGTAGAATCGGACTATCCGCTGATTGGTCACGCGAAAAATTTACCCTTGACCCACGACTTACGGACATCATCTATGAAACGTTTTATCAAATGTTTGACGAGAAGATGGTCTATCGGAGTGGATATATTGTGAACCAATGTCCTCATTGTCGAACCGCTCTTGCAAATATTGATACCGAACATGTAGAGAAAAAAGGCATTTTTGCTTATATACGATATCCATTAGTCGATAAAAAGGATGAGTATATTACTGTAGCTACAACTCGTCCGGAAACCATGCTCGGCGATACCGCGGTTGCGGTCAATCCTGATGATGAACGATACAAAAAATTAGTCGGAACTCTTGTCCACCTTCCACTTACAGACAGACAAATTCCAATTATTGCTGATAGGGCGGTTGATAAGGAAACAGGTACCGGTGCCTTGAAAGTTACCCCTGCACACTCTCCGATTGACTACAAAATTGGGAAAGATCATGATTTGGAAATCCTCAATGTTATTAATGCTCAGGCTCGGATGACTGATGCGGTACCTGAAAAATACCGGGGAATGAAAGTTGAGGAATGTCGACTTGCGATCCTTGAAGATCTCAAAGAACAAGGTTATCTAGAAAAAGTTGAAGATATTGT
>CAZDUZ010000037.1:0-8111 GCA_964508755.1 uncultured Candidatus Saccharibacteria bacterium
CTCTGCTCCATCAGTTCCCATGTTTATATGATCACCGGCTTGTAATGGAATACCCGTTCTTCCTGAGTACTGAACAAGGTCACTTGTAGCAATGGCAAAAGTTCTTTTTGAACCACCTTCCATAGTGCTCCCCCATCCTGTTGGATCGTTTATTAACGTTGGTGTTCCTCCCCGCTCCACTGCAACCGCACAATTTCCGACTCCTCCGCTATACAGGGTATTATTATGCACGACGGCAAAAGCAAAGGTGGCTGCTATCGGTCGTTTTCGTTTTATTTCATTAAATACCTGTTCAGCGGTAAGGTAGAGACCGCCACTGGTATCACTTGCGTAGTACTTTTGTACAAATTCATTGAGAAAAGCGAGAGTTTCAGGGGTCGTGGTATCACTTATTGATACGGTATCGGCAATCAGGTACAGCTTTCCATGTGAAGCTAATTTTTCTGGTGGTATTCGATGTTCTTCGTGGGTTGTCCACACATCCCCTCCAACTGAATGGATATTTTCAGGGATCGATTTAGCAGTTACTTGATTGTCAAAATCATGCCCTGCTCCACCGCTGAAAGCGGTAAACTCCTTGGAGGAATAAACGACATGAGGACCATCAAACAATCCTTTTTCAGATACTTCATGAAGTGCAGGGGATGGAACTGGCATAACCGGTCTCCGGATGTGTTTAATTTTCTTTGGCTTTTTCATTTGATCTCCCTCTACAGGCGAAGGTACCTGACCATCTACTGGTGAAACATCCTGAACAGGTGAAGCACCATCGGTAACAAGTTCTTGAGCAATTACTTCTTCCGGATGCATCTGGGATTGTGCTTGCGGTGCCTTTTCGGAAACTCGCGCATTTTGCTTACGTAGATATGCTCTTTCCATTAGTTTTCCATACTTCTTCCAATTATCTTGGAGGTGTGTGCCAACGGGATTACGTGGGTCGGTAACAATTCCTTCAACGATAGGAAAGGGGCCATAGAAAAGAAGAAGCCGGAAAATATCACGTCCGTGCTGTCTACAAAATTGTGACTTATTACTCAAGGAGTCTATTCTACCGAATAGGTTGCCTACATCGTAGGTATCATTCGTTAAAAGCAGTGAACGGATTGCACCCATATCAAATTGTTTACCGCCTGTTTCATCAACGGGAAAAACAGCTCCTAAGGCTTCAGCCATTTCAATAAAAGAAGTCTGGTACTTTTTCGGAATTTTGGAAAACCATTCTTTTCCTTTAGCTCGATCTTCATTTACCATTCTTTCGTACTCTTCCCACGAAGTTGCCACTTTGCCTTCGCTCATCGCTCCCTGAAAAATTCTATTGTTTTGTTCTGAAATGAACAATTCGCGTGGACTCAGATCTTCATGCCTGTCCTGCACACCTTGAACATCAGGACCAGTCACCCCTCCCGTTGTGCCTTCAGCTAAATCGCTAATTTCCTTTCGAACCTGTTCAATTCTTTCTTGTTGATTAGCAAAGGGTGTTTCTGTATCAGAAGACAGATCTATTTCACGAGAAGACTGTGATGGATCGGTGGTGTCAGTATGCGTTTCTACGTCAGAAACCCCTTGCGCACGTAAAGCTTCGTTTGGGTCGAGAACTTCAGAGGTTCCCCTATTTTGAATATATATTCTTCAGACGCATAGTTAATTGGTTTTGGTGGTGTTTTCATGATATTCAGAGTATTCCAGAAAGGATGCGTTGTCAAATTTATAATAAGAAAATGAAAGGGCAATCATTAACCGAATGAACAATACATTAATCGTAACAACGCTAAGTTCTTTGGATTAATTCAATCTCCCTTAAAAACTTTCTTTGACAGCGTAATTTTACAGTTCAATTGACTGAATTGAATTGTAGGTTTTTTTGACAATAATTTCTGTAGTGTGTGGCTTTTCATCAAGATAAATTCGTGTCACTTCAGAAAAGGTGAAAACTCCAGCAGACATACTGCAAATAAAGTAGCTATAAAAGCATTTTGTAATTGACTGTATGTAATTATTACAATCAATGCTATATTAATATTGACTCGATAGTCCCAATCCAATAATTTGGCGCTTCATCATTTAATGAGCAACTCAGCACTATCACGGATAAAGGCTAATATAAGCACAAAGCCATATTTAGTATTACTCATTGGAATGATCCTGGTTACAGGTAGTGTACTCGTATTCGGGAATTATTCCATGAATACGGCACAAACGCCTGAAATGTACAATGTGTCCCCTTCTAATTATGTACCGGATGGCCATATTGGTATATTGCAATTCAAGTCAAATTTCGAAGCTAATACCTTTATCTACAAAAAGAATAAACCGTATCAAATTAGAGGTATTGATTATAGTGTTGGCTATGGTACCAACAATGACTGGGATCAGTTAGGAAAAAACCTCCCCTGGATGAAACTACAAAATTGGTGGTCCCAAGGGGGCAATTTCTATATTAGTAATGATCCGCTTAACAGTGAAAATAAGGTGTTACACTTTCATAATACTGAAAAGGTAAAAGGCGTGAGTAGAGGTCAGTGGTCCATGCAGGTTGTTGATGGTACCCAAGGTTACTGGACAGACGATGGAACTCCGAATCTTTTTGAACAACAATTTTATCGGTATAGAATGTTTATACCCGTAGAAACCTCTAATGCATTTTCTTATAAAGAACGGGCTGGATGGTATATGATTTGGGAATCAAGTGCTTGGCCTCAATTCCCTGAAGGAGGTGAGAACACAAGATATGTGGTCGGACTTCGAAAATATCCCAATAGTGGAACCTGGATCTTTTCTGCAAATCGTGAACGTCCTGCAGTAAATGTTACCAACGAATATTACTGGGATAATTGCGGTAAAGACTGGTGGACAAAGTGCGTTCCGGAATATACCGTACCGGTACCGTTTGGAAAATGGTTTACCTTGGAAGTTTTTTTCAAATATCATGAAACGGATGGAGAATTCTATATTGCAATGCAGGAGGATGGAGGACCTCGAAAAATAATCGGTCACTTGATCGGACAGACAAAGTATGACAAGAAGCTCCATGACCAGATGATTTTCAAAATGTATCACAAGGAAAACTACATAGACCGTGTTCCCGGTGGAACCCATCAGTACTATGACGATCTAGAAATCTGGAGCGGTTATCCACCCGGATACTGGGGAGAAGATGCAAGACCACAAGATCCTGAACCGCCAACCAACCCATTACCTTCACAGAATTGTACCTTTACCGGTAATCGAACAATGGTAGTTGAAAAAGGATCTAACCAGTTAGACAGTTTTATCTCTAAATCGTTAAATGCCTCAGGAGCTCCGATGATAGGGTGTAGTGTGAGTAGTGTAGCAGGTGATGGGATAACACCTGACAACTGTATATATTTGAAAACTACCTACTTCAATAACACCAATCAGTTTCGTTCGCTCATAGGATACGACCTGTCTGATATTCGGGAGCAAGACGGAATTAAGATAGATTCCGCATCTCTTCAACTGTACACAATCAAATGGGATGGCGTTTCCGTAACTGATAATAATCTCACGGTAGCTAGATTGTTAAAACCGGTTAACTATAAGTCAGCAAACTGGAACCTCTATGATACTGCACAATCCTGGGGACTGGAGGGAGCAACCAAAAATGTCAATCCCAATGCAGATTATCTATTGACGTCCTCTGCGAAGAGTAACTGGGGAAAAGTAAACGTCAATGTAACGAATCTCATGAACGATTGGTATACCAATACGGAAGACAATCAAATCGATCTTCTTTTATTTGTTAATAAAGGAAGACGGGAATTTGCTTCACGTGAATACTCAGATCCAGTACAACGACCCAAACTTACAGTCACCTATTCATGTGATGTAACGCCCTAACGTCCTCAGTGACTGTACGGGAATAGCGTAAAGGAGTGCTCGTAAGAAGTAGAAAGAATGATGATTATAATCATTCAATTTAACTTTATACTCCTTTTTTCATGTACGAGAAATATGAATCCACAACTGCATCTATCGATAATAATGAAAACTGGAACTGTTTCAGAAATAGTGAGTACCATAAAGTATCACTTATATCGGTAAGTTAGGGATGAGCCTTCCTGATTAACGTTTGCCTCTAAATCATTATCCCTCCCAGGATATTCAGTACCTTCAATACGAGTAAGTACAATGTCACCATGCACCGTTACAATTCTTTTTTCATAATGCATTTGCTGTATTTCTACTACAGATAAAAATCTAGCCGCACGATGTTCCTGAGAAACTTTTATCGCAGATAGGGAATTTACTTCTAAGGCATAGTAGACAATGAAATTTCCTCGACGAGTTTGAAAACGAGCACACTCATGTAAGTGATCGAATTCACCATTTATACCTGTCTCTTCATATAGTTCCCTAAGAGCACAAGACAAAGCACTCTCACTATCGTCTCTTCCACCTCCTGGTAAATCAAAAATTCCAGCAGGATAAACGCCACAATCCACCCGCTCGAGAAACAAATATTTGACTTCATCAA
This sequence comes from uncultured Candidatus Saccharibacteria bacterium, assembly GCA_964508755.1. Taxonomy (GTDB): domain Bacteria; phylum Patescibacteriota; class Dojkabacteria; order SC72; family JAFGCJ01; genus CAZDUZ01. Next base: position 4,496 of record CAZDUZ010000037.1, read on the forward strand.
CGTCAGCACTCGCGTCAGATCTGGTTGAAACAACAATGTAAGCACTTTCTACATTTTCGTCAGTCCCCATGGTGCCTGTTTAGTAATAATTCATATTCTTCCCTTGTTCCTACTGATATCTGAGTTAGTTTTTCTACGACATAGGGTAATACTGTTTTGCCATTTTCATGAATACAATCGGACAGACCGCCTTCATCCCATAAGGAACAAAAACCGGAATTTTTTATATAGGAAGAAACAGCAGAATCAAACATATAGACCCCGACCCCGTAGAAATCATTATCATACTCTTCCGAAATAGATGGAAATCTGTCTGATGTCCCTACCATCGTTCCACTGACAGTATGTACGGTAAGATTTCCACCTTCATTCACCCTTGTAACCCAAACAATTAAAGGGCTTCTTTCTGTACAAAGATTAATGGAATTAACAATGTCCTGTTTTCGAAAATCTGTTATGGTATCACCATTTAGTCCCAATATTTTTTCATGTTTAAATAATGGTGATGCTTGCACTAATGCTCCACCATGTCCCAGGGGCATTGGCTCAGGTGATAGAACTATGGTGTATTTCAAATCTTTCCTTATTCTTTCTACTTCTTTCTCAAAAAGTTCTCTTCCCCAAGAATAATTGACAATAGAATCTTTGAGACCACTATCTTTTAATCTTTTGCAGATTTTGAACAGAACTGATTCTCCATCTGACAGTGGAAGTAATGATTTGGGCATTTTTTCGGAATAAGGTCTCATTCTTGTGCCGTATCCAGCACAGAAAATGAGCGAATCAATAGGAATCATGCAAAATTACCTTTCAGATGTATGTACGTATAATTAATGAGTAACCTCATAACACTGGCTAACGTACGAATCATCATACTATTACAGAAGAAATAATGAATACTCTTTGAGAGGAAGGTTCTGACAACCTTCTCCAGGAACAATGGGGTATATTGAAGTCTTCATTCCTTTGCAATCTCGGGAACTTTTACCTTACGTACTTTCACTTCAGGTTAATCGGAATCCACAAACTGCTTAATTCGTTTATTTGCAAAGTACCCAGGAATTAACGGAACCCAAAACGTTGCAAATCGATATGCAAATACACTCGAAAATGCAATTTCTTTTGACACCCCGAAGGCAACCAAGGCGAAAGCCATAATCGGTTCCACAACTCCGATTTTCCCGGGTGTGGGTGCTGGAGAGGCTAGTAAGCTTCCACCCAGCACAACGGTCATAGCCTCTGCAAAGGATAAAGATCCGCCAAATGCATACACAACGAGAAGTAAGGCAATTGCGTCTCCTGCCTTAGAAAAAACTGGACTTATGATTAGGAGAGGAAATACACGGGGTCGTTTTGCAATCATTTTTTTCAGATTATTTATAAATGCATTCCAAAATTTCAACAAAGTGTCATATGTTTTTCTCGCTAAATGAATATTAAAAGCAATATCTGCGATGAAAAGAATAGAAAGTGTCACAAATAAATAGGTTCCAAGACGAGGAAAATCTTCCACAAAGGTAGTAGATATATTTAATGAACTTCCGGTAATTGCTGTGAAAATAATAAGTAGAAGGATACTGACAAGAAAGTATATGGTTTTCGAAAGAGTTAGAATACTAATACTTTCAGAACGAGTATTTCCATAAGCTTTAAGAAATTTTACCTGTAGTGCATACCCGGCAATTCCCATGACCGAAAACGCATTCACAAATAAGTCAGCGAAAGTAAGCTGAAAGACTCTCCAAAAGTTTGTCTTTTAATACGTTGATGAATAGAGAGTTAGTGCGTCAGGAATATGAGTTAATAGTTCGATTAAAAATGCAATAAGTAATAGCCATGCATTGCCTTGCAATAAGTTCACAATGTTCGAAGGAAGCTCTTGTAACTCCGTAAGTAAATACTGTCCTGCAATTAAAAATATGACTCCCGCTGCAAGCTTTTTAAATGAAATTCTTGATATTTGAGTTAGACCTGGATCTTCAACCTTTGACTGTTTAATGAATTCTTTTCTGAGCTTGCCAAATACATTTGAGTTTAATGAAAAAGTCTCTAGACCCGCAAATGCTACTGCAGGTTGCTGAAGATTTCTTAAAAGAAGCGGGACTCGCGAGGTACCCATAACCGAAAGATAGGTTTGTACCACTTCTTTGACTTTCATTATTTTTGCGACACCTACTAACATCAAAATATCATCTTTTATTAGCATTTCTTCATCTGTTGTTACCTTTGAGAGACCAAAATCAATAATCCATACATGATTGGATGCATCAACAATTGCGTTTCCTGGATGGAAATCGAAATGAGCAATATGGGAATTGTGCATTTGTTTCAAATGCTTCCAGAGCCTCACAAGAATTGCTTTTGTCAATTTTTTACGGGGAAGATCAATAATACTCGTACCTTTAATTAACTGCTGTCCGAATACTACTGTTTTGTCGGAAAGACGATATGAAAACAAGTACTGCGGAACCGAAACGTTCGCTTGAGAAGCAAACATCATCATAAATCCTTCGTGCTCCACTTTCTGCTGAATATCAAGAAACGGAGAAAGAAAATCATTTTCCCTAAACGAAATCCTGCGAATAATCTTATAAAGCCAGTCTACTGTTTGGAAATTTGGAGTCGTGATTTTCAAAAAAACATGTCTTCCGTCTCCCAGTATTAACTCAGCTGGGATAGAACTCATTGCAAAATGGCTTTTTAATCGTAAAGCTTTTACCGGAAGACCAATCCCTCTAAGCATATCTTTGAGTACGTTTATTTCAGGAAGAGTTACTGGAGGTGCATAAAAAAAGCGCATAATCATTCCAACGATTAAACCTAAAAATACTCCGCCGAGAACATCGGAAGGAAAATGGACTCCCACATATATTCTTCCAATTGCTACTAACGCTGCATATATAACGAGAAGTATTCGGACAGGTTTATTCACATAAGGTGAAATAATTAAAGCAAGTGCAACAGAAAGCGCAGTATGACCAGAAGGAAAACCAAAGCTGGCAAAAAGTTGCTCGCGTAATATGACATCCTCAATAAGTCCTCCCGGTCTATCTCTACCAACAATTAGTTTTAATGAAAATTCGAGCAAAAATAGAATTAGTGTCGTAATGAGGATTCCTTCAGCAAGACGTTTGTTCCTTTTCCATAATGAAATCAATAGAAAAGTGATAGCACCTGGATACGTACCCATGTATAGAAAGATCGTAATAAGAGGCCTCAATTCAATAGTTGACTCATTAATGGCTCTAAATATCTGAATATCAAGTTGATCCAAGGGAAAGTATCGTGCAGTAAAGGAATATACGATGAGGAGAATGAACAAGATGAAAATGACAATAATGTCACCTGGTCTTTGCTCAAGCTTTGTGAGAAATCGTTTCATGAAATCCTGCATGAAACGTATTATAACGTATTACGCAATATACCGATAGTGTATTGCCTATCACATACATTCGACCATATTTAACCAACGTTTTTTATTTCAGCACAAATAAAATTCAGATACTTAGACAACCTCTATATAATCCTACCTAAACCCTTCTGTCTTGAATATCCGTAACAATTCTTGCAATATTTCTTCGTAACTCCTCCTTCAAACCTTCATTGTTAGGATGAC
>CAZDUZ010000038.1:0-8044 GCA_964508755.1 uncultured Candidatus Saccharibacteria bacterium
GATACGCTTCACCTACATTGTATTGCATAGCCATTCTTGACGATTCGTAGCTAAATAGTAAGTCACATTTTCCCAAATCCCCGACTTCGCGCCAGTCAGTGGTTACGGTAACGGAATCAGGGTACTCGATATCGATAAAATAGCTGTCCGGCTCAAAACCCGCATACCCATCACATACAAACCGTTCGTAAGTATAAGAATCAAACGCGCCCGCAGGAAATGTCCATGAATCGTCATCTGCTGCTTCGCTCATCTCGTCTTCAGTATCCTCATTTTCAAAAGATTCTTCACGAGGAAATATATTACGGTCATAAGGAGGATACGGGTCATCTCTATCTTCTTGCGTTTCTCCATCACTAACAACTTCTCGATCTGCAAATGCAAAGCCACCTACCAACAAGACGGTGATGAGAATACAGATAACGACAATCAGAGGCAAAACAACACACCCCAGGAGTATCCATACGGTTGAACCAGATTTTTTCTTGCTAGTACTTGGTGGATTATTGACGGAAGGTTTGGAATTATCTTGAACTGCTACCGAATCATTTGTTTCACTCATTCTAATTCTGTTAACAAATTATTCTTTTCCGAAATACTACCAATACTTCACCCATAAAATCAGAAAGCATTGCTCATATCATCAATCTGCAGGCCTCCACACCGTGCCATCCGGTGTATCCTCTATCTCTACTTGTAGATCGGCAAGCTGAGCTCGTATTTCATCTGCTCTATCCCAGTTTCTCTCTTTTCTTGCGGTATCACGTTCTTCAATGAGCGCATCTATCGCTTTTTCATCAAACGTGTTAATCGAGGAACTGCTACTAGAATCAAGATTTAGTCCGAGCACTCGGTCAAAATCTAGAATTGATGAACATTTCTGTTCATCACTCAAGGTAGTATCTTTTAATACTGACCATACGATGGAAAGCGCTTTCGGAGTATTGAGATCATCTGCGAGAGCAAGCATGAACTCTTTTTTATGTGCATCAGATACGATGCCGTTTTTGCCTTCAGATGATTTCATAAGTTTACTCAGTTCCCGTACAAGATTTTTTCGAGCAATGTGAGCAGCTGTTAATGCATCCCAGGTAAAATTCTGTCTCGTCCGATAGTGAGCACCCAGATAAAAATACCGCAGATCAAGAGGCTCAAAACCTTTTTCTTTAATGTCAGAAAGTTCATACATGTTTCCTTTGCTCTTTCCCATCTTTCCCCCATCTACCATGAGAAAGAAATTATGCATCCACACATTCACCACTTCTTTTTTAAATGCACCGTAGTTTTGCGCACGCTCATTGGTATGATGCACAGAAATATGGTCTTCTCCACCAGTGTGGATATCGAAGTGATCTCCCAGATACTGAGTACCCATTGCGGTACACTCAATATGCCAACCTGGAAAACCTTCTCCCCACGGTGAATCCCAACGCATAATATGATGTTCATGTTCACCAACACACTTCATCCAGACCGCGAAATCGGCAGGGTGCTTCTTTCCGGGATCGACATTCACTTCTTCACGTACCCCCACCCTTTTTTCATCTAAAGACTGCCCACCTTGTAACCTCGTATAATCTGGATATTTGCTAACATCAAAATATACCGCGAGATCGGTTTCATAAGTAAATCCGTTCTCCTCCATTTTCTTGATAATATCGATCATCTCCTGGATGTGATCCGTCGCCCGTACCCAATGCACCGGTGTAAGATAATTCATCTCTTTAAAGTCACTCCGAACAGATTCTATATAATGTTCAGCAATCTGCCAGGGGTCTTTACTATCTCTTTTAGCTGCTTTCTCCATTTTATCCTCACCCTCATCCGCATCAGAAACCAGATGACCAACATCCGTAAAGTTCATTACCTGATTAATTGAAAATCCGAAATACTCAAACATCCGCCTGAGAACATCAACCACTAAGTATGCCCTGAGATTCCCAATAGACATATTGAAATATACAGTCGGTCCACAGTTGTACATGGATACCGCATTTTCTTGGATTGGTTTGAACAACTCTTTGCGACGGTTCAGTGTGTTGTAAAGTCGAATTTGAGGTAATTCCATATAAGAATAATAGCAGATAGACTAGTTGAGAAAAAGGACAGATGTTTCCAGGGATGCTAGAGCTACTAATCTTCTACTTGAAAGCCTCCTAATCGTGCAAGTTCTGGATAATCCTGCTTATATTGCCCCAACACATCTATTGGCATTCGAGCTTGCATTTCCGTTGTATAGGTATACGCTACATCACGCCAACGAAATGCCATCAAGAATTCTCCGGCTCTCGTATATCCATCCGCCATTCGTATACAGTATCCTACAGGATCAGCGGCTTCAGTAATCATTTGGTTGTAATCTCTATCAATACAAATTTCATCTGATGAAAGTCCTTTAAGAACAAGTTGATTAAAAACCATCTCTATCCGTGCATGTAAAAATGCACATAATCGAGCAGATCCTTCGTCCATCCCGTGAGTCGCAATTTCAGCAAGAAATTCTCCTAAACGCTTTTCGGTCATATCAATGGCAGCAGCTCTTGCTTCAGGCGCAATAACATCACTAATGTGACTAGTATCTCGATCTCTAGAAGGATTATCTCCACCCATAATAATCAATTAACAAATAAATGTTGCATCGGCAGATACTATACCACACTCACCCGGTCGACACTCACCCCAATCTCCTTATAACAAGGAGTTTTCGACTCAGGATCAAGAAACCTCGGGGTTAGACGATTCACCAAAAGTTTCTCAAAATGAAAGGGAGCCACAAGCACTCTTTTGGTTACCGACACGTCGGTTTTCACAGGGGCAACAATATTACCAGCTGCGGATGTAATTTTAATCGTGTCTCCGTCATTTATTCCAAGCTGCTGCGCATCTTCAGGGTTCATAGATATGACTCCCTCTCCAGCAAGTCCTTTGAGTGTTTTACTCTGTGACGTTCCCGAAGCAGAACAGAACTGGAAACGGTTTCTGGCGGTAGTAAATACAAACTGGTACTTCGTGCTTTGAAAATGTTCAACTTCATAACGATACGGAATGAGTTTAATGAAATCAGGATTCTTTTGAGCGAAATCACCTTGAAGTGAAGTGACTGCTTCAAAAGACACCCCTGAATATCCTGGTACTACAGCGATCATTTCATTAAAAACATCCCTGTCGCTTGTGAAATCAAATCCCTTTGCATCAACAAAATTGGCAAATCGAGCAATTATCTCTGAAGAAGAACGCGCACCTGAATCCTCAGTCGTACTATCACGATAAAACAGTTTCTCATCCCACCTCTCATTGTGGAAAATGCCCCTAACCCTTCGCTCTCCATTTGTTACCGAGCCACTTTCTTCTGAAAGTACTAGGGATGGAAGTACAACATCTGCAAATTCCATCGTTCGTGCAGGGTGATGATGCTGGAACACAATAAACTTATTTTTCAGAGACATATCAAGGGCGTTCAAATCCGGCATTGATTGGGAAGGATTCATACCCATTATCCATACGAAGTTCACATCGTCCGCATAAAGACTTTCCGTAGAACACGTTCCCGTACGGTTAAGAAAATCAAGGTTCCAGCCATGAGTTGCACCAATAGTTGGTTCGAGAATTTTCCAGAAAGGATCTGCTCCAACATCACCAGCGCCCTGAATATTTACCTTCCCCCGGTTCGGAAAAAGAACCGCATTTAAAAGCAGCGCAAGTCCTGAGATAGCATAGACATTTTGAGTTCCATTTCCATGCTGGGTTAGTCCCATACCAAATCCAATAACGATCTTTCGGGCATTATGAAGAGCATCAGCCAACAAATTGAAGTCATCATGAGAGAATCCAAACGTGGAAACAGGATTCTGCGACGCAATTTCCCTTGCTCTTTCAACAAACAATGCATACCCTTCCATTAAAGGTGCATCCCTGCTGATATCTCCTCCATCAACGGCCCTAACTATTAGGTGAGACAAGAGGGGGATAATGCCACTGGGTGATATTTGAAAGAAACGATCAGAAATTGCTGTCGTACTACTTCCCGCTACATCAACCGTATATAAGGTAGCACCTCGATTTCGGGCTGCCAACACCCGATTAAACATGACTGGATAATCCTCCATCGGATCAGTCCCCACAAAAAGAAATAAATCACCATCTTCAAGATCGTCCATTGAGTATTTGGGAATACCGGTCATGCCAAACATATTTTTAAACGCTGTCCCGGTAGCAGCATGGCAAAGCCTTGCACAAGAATCTATATTATTAGAGGAAAAATGACTCCGGCACAGTTTGGAGAGAAGATAGTTCGCTTCATTTGAACATTCTCCTGACCCCACAAAATAGACATCGTTAGAAAGTTCTGCAGGTTTACCAAGAGTGTTGAGATTCTCCGCTATAAACGAAAAAGCTTCTTTCCACGTACATGGAGTAAATGCCTCTCGCTTACTCTTTCGAATCAGTGGTGTCGTTAATCGATTTGAAGAAATCATTTCAGAGACAGCAATGCCTTTTATACAAGGTTTACCCTGACTTACCGGGTCTTCAGTGTCCGGTAGTGTTTTTTCTATTGTACGTTTTTCATTTCGATGCACACTGAGCATACACCCGCATCCACAGTAAGGACAAAACACTCGATCCATGAGCAGTTTTTATTGATATTAATTTATTTGGAAGGACGTACAATCTAACGAAACATACGATCCTTTTTAACACATCGTTACTCAAAGCTTCATAATACACAGACACCATTCGTGTTCAATATCTTCTTACCAAGGTACGATTTTCGAGAGATCGTTTCAAGGTTAACCGGTCAGCATACTCCAGATCTGCCCCAGTAGGTAGCCCCATAGCAAGACGTGAAATTGACAAAATGTTGGCATCCCACGAAGTGTTTTTCGTTAATATCTCAACAATGTACGACGCAGTTGCCTCTCCTTCTAAACTAGGATTAGTTGCAATAATAATTTCGAGCTTACTCTCTGAGGAATCAGAAACATCCTCGCCTTTAATAGTTCCCAACAACTCTTTCACCTTTGTCTTGAGTTCAGCAAACCTCAACTGTTCCGGACCTATACCTTCTGCAGGAGAAACAACACCACCCAACACAAAATACCGTCCGTCATACACGCCAGAATGCTCAAGAGCAACGACATCAAGTGGTTCCTCTACCACACACAGTCGAGAGCTATCACGGATAGGATCTGAGCAAATTGAGCATGGATTCTTATCTGCAATATTGAAGCATGACGTGCAAGTTACTGTCTCTTCTCGCATTTTTAAAATCGATTCGGCCAAAAGACTACTCCTTTCCTTGGGAGCCCGGAGTAAAAAGTATGTCATTCGAGCAGCTGATTTCGGTCCGATTCCAGGCAAGCGCTCCAATTCTTCTATTACCTTTCCAACACTTTTCGGTAGTACCGCCATAACCTGCTATGAATAAATACAATGATTGAAGCGCTTTTTCAGCGTTAGCTTCCGCCTAACATTCCTCTCAAACGACTAATATCGAAATCCTTGGATAGCTCCTTGGAAAGTCGCTTCTGATAATCCTTATATGCCTCTTTTAGTTTCTCAACAAGATCATCATGGTAAGAGGGATCGAGAAGGTCGTCTTCGATAGAGGCGTTTTCCAATTCCTGTGCTCCGTTAAAATACAATCTGACCTTTGAGTCACGCGATTGGCCGGATACTTTTAACTTCCGCATCTGTTCCTGCATTTTTTTCGCTTCCCTTTGCATTTTGTAAAGGTCTTTCATCTGACCAAAAACATTTGCCATATATTTTTCATTAATAAATTAACAACGAATACACAGTCTAACACACCACACTACCGGTATTGTATACCAGAAATGATTAACAACCAACCAAGTGAAAAAGCCATTCGATCACGCAACCCCGACAAGCTCATCTCCAAAAACCTCTGCTACACTGTTATAAACATTAGTTGCTGGGCGAGAGACAGGCTTCGGTTGCTCTTCAATTACTACGCTTTCCAACTCTGCCGATGCTCGAGATGGACGTATCGCGTCATCAAGAACACAATTGAGTTTAACGGGACAGCCAAATACTTTGTGAAACACTTTTGCTATTGCATCTTTACTTTTTGCTGATTCAATCCGGTCTTTATGAAAATCAAAAGCAACGGCGATTGTTAGTATTCCAGCGGTAAGGTCTCTTACTTGCGCCCGCCCGACAAATGCGTATAGATGACTATTAAACGGCCGTAATCCTTTGAGTACCAACGTCCACTTTAGCTTCAATTCGTCAGCAGACAAGGTAAGTGGCTCGGATGAGGTAGAAGAAATCGTATCTGAAGTCTCAGATAATCCGGACATTTCTGGAGATGGTTCCTCAAGGGTTGAATCTTCGGAATGTGAGGTAACTTCGGATTGCACGGTAGCTTGTGAGTTTACTTGCTCTTTGCTTGAGACAGGAGAAGAATTCCCTTTATTTTTAGAATCAGCAGGTGATGGATTTCTTGTCTCTTCAGGTCGATGATTTGATGATGCATTTCCACCATGAGGTTCTTTTTCTGAAGACGTTGGAGGTGCTGGTTTTGTTTTTTTTGCACGAGACGAAGTATCTTTATCGCTTTCTGAATTAAAGATATCCACTGAATCGGCAACTAATAGTTCTAAGGGAAGACTTGGGACAAGTGCATCCCGCAATGAACGCTCCGCTTCAATACAGAGGTTAATAAGCTTAAGCGTCTGTTGTCGCGAAAGTTGCTTCGCAAAAGAATATTCGAGCTTTTCAACATCACCTCTCATCTGAGCAACAAGTATCTCCCGAAGAACTGAAAGTACGAATTTGATAAATTGACCTAAATTTACCCCTTTTTGAGTGACTTCTTGAATCAGATCAAGCGCTTCTGAAGGCTCACCGTTTACTACCTTTTCCAAAAAGAAATATACCATCGTGCTATCCGCAAGACCTAACGCTCCACTCACTTCCTCCTGTGTTATTCGTTTCTCGTCGCCGAGCGTCTTTTGCCCGCTAATGACGACATCAAGTAAGGATAGTGCATCACGGTAACTACCTCTTGCATTCTCAACCATAAGTTTCAAAGCTCCTTCGTCTATAGCAACACCCTCATCTTTCGCAACTGAAACAAGAAGCTCCGCAACTTGTTTGTCGGAACCCAGACGGAAATCAAATCGCTGACATCGTGAAAGAATTGTGGCAGGAACTTTGTGAATCTCCGTAGTGGCAAGAATAAACAGAGCATGGGCAGGTGGCTCTTCTAACGTTTTCAAAAGAGCGTTAAATGCTTCTGTAGTAAGCATATGGACCTCATCAATAATGTAGACTTTTTTCTTCCCTTCTGTCGGTGAAAACTCAATACGCTCCTTAAGATCTCTCATTTGATCAATACCTCGATTGGAAGCTGCATCTATTTCGATGAGGTCAAGGAAAGATCCATCTCTAATTGCGACACAAGAGCTGCAAGTACCGCACGGATTTCCGTCTGACTGAAGCTGGAGGCAGTTTACAGCTTTAGCCAGAATCCGAGCGGTACTCGTTTTACCAAGTCCGCGAGGACCATAAAACATATAGGCGTGAGAAACTTTACCTTGTGAAATAGCGTTTTTAAGAAGGGTCGTAATATGGGCCTGACCGACGAGCTCATCAAAGGTCTGGGACCGGTATTTTCGATAGAGAACGTGAGACATTACTCCTCTACTCTAGTGGGGCTTCTAGTCCATGACAACCTTAATGAAAAATCAACCTTCTAAGCCATTAAGAAACCCCATGTCCGATTCTATATCTCGTAGAGAGCTTACAAGATCACCGGACACACCAAAAATCGCAAAACAAACGAACAGCATAATTACTCAAAACGCGCTGTCTGATTATTTTACCCTTACACGAAAACATTAACGAGTATTCGTTGAACGCATCCTACTTACCGTTTGCTCTAATAATTTGCAATACAAACTAAATCCAACGGCCGAAACATTTCCGTGTTGCTCCCTTCCCAGGAAGTTACCCGCTCCTCGAATTTCCAAATCCCTCTGAGCTAAAGCAAAACCGGATCCTAGCGCCGTAAGCTCTTGTA
>CAZDUZ010000039.1:0-7834 GCA_964508755.1 uncultured Candidatus Saccharibacteria bacterium
CACCCATCTTCACAAATCTATAGTTATATCCTATAATATTATTAGGAGGTGGATCATGAAAAGGATCCTTGGCGGGGCGACGGTTGTAGCTCTTATCATTGCCCTGGCGGGGGCCATTATCATTGGAGTCGAAATTCATCGGCTTCAAACCTATGGTCTCCCACCCGGCACCACCCTCACGCTGCCCAGCTTCAACGGAAATTAAATGGGCAGCGCCCAACCCCGCTGCGGTAGCAGAATCGCTGTAGCGGGGTTGGATGAAACATGAATTTAAGAATTATTACAATCGATATCAAGTTCTATAGTGAATTAACTATAGACTTTTAATTCGTATAAGGTATACTGAAAAGCAGCAATGGCAGTAAACGTATTACGTAGTAAAAGGCCTGTTGCAAGACCCATAATATCCGGGAATGGATCAACTCCGCTTGATTTAAGTCAAAAATCAACCACAAGAGAAGCATTATTGGCTACTGAGTGGCGGATTGGAACTCCGGAATGTCATAGACAAATCTCATCCGAACCTTCCGTTTTTGTCCATGCAATTCCAGAAAGTCCTTCTATTGCCGTGGAAAATTCTCAATTTTATACGGAAGCTGTCGATCAGATATCGACATTAGTTGAAACGTGGGATTATTTAGGACGACCAATGACACCAGGAGAAAACCCTTCCAGTCATGAAAAAGCACCAAGTTATGATACTGAAAGAACAGCTATCGGGTATGCAGGACGGGCAGCCTTAGCAATGAATCCAGAAGAACCTTGGAAGATACCTGTATTTTATTTAGGAGGATACGACGGTGATGCAGCGCGATGGCATTGTGAAGTTTTTACCAGTAGTGATCCTCAGGATCGTTCAAATGCTGGATTCGACGCTACACCTTGGATACGTTTTTACTTTCCAGATACTGATACAGCACCAGACTCAGAAGATAGAGCGCTACTTCAAAAAATGATTGGCTATGTAATGAGTTGTATGCAAAATGCGCATGACTATATTGCCCTGAATGAAGGACATGAACGGCGACCAGATAAAGCGGTTGAGTTCGATATGTGGGACTTAACGTATTGGCTTCCGTTAGCTCATGAGTACGGAGTAATCGATGGTGACGAATTCGAAAGATATTTAACACTTATGAGGGAGTACCGCTATATTCCAGATACTCCTGGCAGCGTTCATTCTGTGATGTATTTTAGCGCAAAAGATGATCCCAAGTTAACGGTGAGGGCAATATACTCGAACAGAAGAGATGTCGATCATTTTCTATGTAGGTTTTTTGTTCCACAAGAACAGAGAGAGAGAATAGAGCAGAGTATTATTCCGGCAGATCGTACAGGAACAATAGAAATATCTCGTTTACTGTATGGTGACTTATCGCCTTTTAAAAGAATTCAATCTTTTATCCGGTTAAAAGGAGGAATTGCCAAACTAAGAGGAATCGCAGGTAAAAAAACAGGTTTAACAGTGTTTGCTGAAGTTCATCCAAGCCTTCGTGAACGTCTTGGCTTCCAATCTCACGTCCCCATTTACAACGGTACAACTTTGTCCCTACAATCAGGGGAAGGCTAATGAAAGAACTACTGCTCACTATTACACTTATTCTCAACGGTTATCTGTTCTATTATTTATATTCTAGAAGAGATTACCGAAGGAGATTTGAATACATTTCCACCTACATTACCCTGGCATCCAGTATGGTCTGGATTGCTACAAACTTGCTTTTCCTCATATCTGATCCAAGTAAACTGTATTGGGCTGCGATTTTATCTTATATCAGTGCAATATTTTCTCTATTTGGTGTCCTTTTTTTTCTTGTCGCGTTTAACAACGAAGGCCTTGGACATAAGCAGCAAGTATATTTATCTGTACATATTATGCTTGCTATTGTTTTATCAGCCTATGTTTCAATACCTGGATTAGTATTAAGAGAGATTATCACTACCGAGAATTCCTTTTTATATGTTACGACACCATATCTTAATCTTTATGGACTGTATATCTTCTTTCTTTTTGCGAATATTGTTTTTATTGGAGTAAGAACGTTTAGGAGATTTACCCAAGAACAACGTGCGCGAGCACAACTGTTTCTATATTCCTCAATACTCGCAATATTCTGGAGTATCATTTTCAACTTGTTGCTTCCTATGTTCGATCAATACCAGTATACGTGGTTAGGTCCTTTTTCAATGGCGTTTTGGGTCGCATCAATGATTTATTCAATTGTTAGATATCGACTATTTGATATACGCTTTGGTATTGGATATACCATTTATTCCCTCATCTCCGGATCGATTGCAATTGCTTTCTTCTATATTGTCTATCTACTTCAAACAGCATTGTGGGAAAGCATATTCACCAGACAAGCAATTCTTAGTGGTTTATTTCTTGCCGTTTTGTACATACGTATTCAAAAGTTTGCAGACAATTTTATCTATAAAAGAATTGAGAGATATTTTATTTACTCAGGTGTAGATCCCTATCAAATAGTTCAAGATTTATCTCGAAATTTATCTATTTCTCTCAGTCTATCTGAGATTTCAAAACAAATAACAAGTAGTATCACTCGTTTTATAGATATTAAAAAGATATCATTAGTTGCTCTCGGTTCAGATAACGATTCCAAACCCTTCATTAAAGGGATTGAAGATGAAGCGCCTGTTGAGAATCTCGAATCCGATATCACAGGATTTATCTTCAATTGGCAAAAGTTTATGAATTCAAAAGTTTTAATTCGTGCCGAGCTCGAAACAAAAGCTTTAAAGAACAATGAATTACAAAAACTTCTTCAGTTTCTTGAAAAGTACGGTTTCGAAATTGGTGTTCCCTTGGTATCCGTAGCCCCAGAAGAACTTGTAACAGGAGCAATATTAATTGGAAAACAGGAACAGAACAGACCGTATACGGATAAAGAAATTATGTTTTTTCAAGACATATCACAGATTTCTTCAGTATCTATTAGCCGCGCTCTTCTGCACCAAGAAGTCCAGCAATTCAACCTTACCCTTCAAAAGAAGGTCGATTCTGCAACGAAAGAGCTCACAGAGCGGAATGAAGAGCTGGAAGATCTCTATAAAAACCTAGAAGATATCTACAAAAAGGAAAAAGACCTCATGGATGTCGCTGGTCACGAATTCCGTACTCCTGCTTCAATTTTAAAGAATAACCTCTATCTTCTGAAGAAAAGGCTTGATGAAATTCAAAAAGGAAAACCCGACGAAAAAGTGCAAAAATATCTTGATAGATTGATGGAAGGTACGGATCGGCAGATTAAACTGGTAGACACGTTCTTAGAATCAGCAAGAATTGATAATGAACGGTTTGAGATTCAGGTGGAAAGTGTCAATCTAACAGAAATGGTTACGACGGCAGTATCAGAAATGAAGACTTTTGCGACCCAGAAGAATTTGGGCATTATGTATACACCACCTGAAAAGCAAATTATTGCAGAGGTGGACAAGATACGAATCCGCGAAGTAATCGATAACTTGCTGAATAATGCTCTTAAATATACAAAGCAGGGTCACTTGGAACCTCGACTTGAAGAAACCGAAAGAACCGTACGATTTAGCGTTAAAGATACCGGTATTGGAATTAAGCCCGAAGATCGAGCACTTCTCTTCAAGAAATTTTCACGAGTGGATAATTACATTGGGGGAGAGGAGGGGTCTATCGTACGACCAGGGGGAACTGGATTGGGCCTGTTTGTTGCAAAGACGATTATTGATGCTCATGGCGGGGTCATTACCGTAGATAGTACCCCGGGGGCTGGTTCGACATTCACGTTTGAAATTCCCAAATTCCAACCTTCCTATGTAAAAAGGATGCAAGAGATGGGCAGCGGGGTGTACAAGCCACAGGCTTCCCCTGAGGTAGCTCCTGGTGTGGCTACGATGAAAACAGAGGTTGTTCCTGAAGTAGCTCCAGCTGTGGCTACTGATATGACAATGAGATCAACAGTGACTCCAAATCAAGAGGTGTTTCATTCAGAAAAAACACAGGCGAGTCAGACGATATCAAATTCAGTTCCAAACAACACACTCCCAGTTAACCCTCAAAACGAAGGCTAATCATTCTTTTCTCGATATCGAAGACATTTTCTTAACAAAGAGCGGTTCACGGGACTTCAATTGAGGATATTTTTTCACACAAATGATTTTTATTGTTTTTGTTGCAATACTTCTGTAACGTTTATCACGCAAAATGAAACCTGTGGATAACTTCATCGGAATCGTGGAGAAGTGTCTTTCTTTAAAAATAGAGATTTAGAACAGGTTTCAAAAGAGAAGAAAATAATTTTGCTTATTGTTGCTACTTTTTTAAAAATTCAGCACTCGTCGATTGTAGTGATAAAGAGGTTTAATCCCCTCTAAATTTCCACAAAGTTATCCACATGTTGTTTTTTCTTCTCATGAATAGATAATTAATCACATATTTTCTGTACGCAATTTTCGGCTTTAGTTTCATTATTGTAACGCCATTTGTGAGAACCTAACTCTACCCGAAAGATAGACATTGTCTACATTGGAACATAAGTGAAAAAGCCTATCCTGCTGTGCAAGATTTTGCACGACATTTCTATTCTAGACATATCTACAGTCCCTACTATATACTTCTACTATTCTAAAACATATTGATACGGTAGGAATCCACACTTAAGCTATGAGCATAACATCATGAAAGCTTCATGTAACCAATCAACCCTTGCAAAGCAATTAGCGGTCATCGGAAGATTGGTGAGTAGTAAACCAGGATTACCCATTCTTGCAAACGTACTTCTCGAAGTAGAGCAGAGCAAGTTGAAAATGACAGCGACCGATTTAGAAATAGGAGTACATTCATGGATTGGAGCTGAAGTTAAGGCTGAAGGGCGAATTACTATTCCTGCTCGCACCTTTGCTGAGTTTGTGAATTCTCTTCCTTCCGAAGCGGTGACTCTCGAACTTGATGACCAGATCCTGAAAGTTACGACAGTAAACAACTCAGCTCAATTCAATACACTTCCTCCCGATGACTTTCCTGCTGTTCCAAACAGCGAAGAAGGTTCGTTTCTCATGTCGGTTTCGGCAGAATCACTTCAACAAGCAATCAATAGAGTTGCGTTCGCTGCGGCTACTGATGATTCAAGGCCTGTACTTACCGGTATCAAGCTAGAGGCCGAAGGCACTACACTTACCCTTGTTGCTGTGGATGGGTTTCGTTTATCAAGACAAATCATTGAGCTTGATAAGGCCGCGAAAGAAAAGACAGACTTACTTATTCCTGCCAAATCAATGCAGGAACTTGCCCGAGTACTCAGTGACGGAGCATCAGATAGTGAGAAAAAGAAAGAGTTTGTTGAAATATATGTATTAAAGGAGAAGAATCAGGTAGCTTTTCGATTCCGTGAAGTTGATTTGCTTTCACGTCTTATCGATGGCCAATTTCCTGAATATAAAACAATTATTCCCACTGGGTATCAAATTAAAGCAGAACTCCCAACCTCCGATATTCAAAACTCTGTACGTATCGTGAATATTTTCGCCCGTAGTACCATAGGTAATAAAGCGATCATGAACTTTCAGACAGATAAGAAATCAGTTACTGTATCAGCATCTCTTGCTGAGGTAGGGGAGAACGAGAGCAGCTTCGATGCCAAGATTGAAGGTGAACCTCTACGCATTGGTTTCAGCGGTAAGTTTCTGACGGACATGCTCTCCTGTATGTCGGGAGACACAATCATTTTCGAAGGGAGTAACGCAACCGCACCGGGCGTATTCAGGTCGAAGGGCGATGATAACTACCTGCACATAATAATGCCGATGCGGATCGATTAACGCAGAGTTATAAAGAGAGATAAACGAGCGTCGTTCGTCGATAATATTGATTTTCTAGATATATTAGCTTTGTGGTTTCGTTACTGTTAGATTTCCTTCTAGCCTGTACCCGATTCCGTGTATTGTTTTGATCGGACTTGAAATTTCGGTCTTTTTGTTTGAATTCATTGATGTGAAATTTTCTCCGACATAGCTTGACTCAGAATCATTCTGCTGTAGATTTTTCTTCGTTTTCTTTACGTTTTCCGTGGATTTCTTGTTTCTACACATCTTTTTCCTCAATTTCTGAATGTGAACATCTACCGTGTTGGAATTAATTATTCTCGAGTAATCCCATACATGATCAAGGAGTTCTGCTCTTGAAACTACTCTTCCTGCGTTTTTGGTAAGGTATTCGAGAAGATGATATTCCGTGCGGGATAAATCGATAGGGTGTTTGTCCACGAAAGCCTTTCGTTCATCAGGAATTACGGTGACCCTTCCTGCGTTCAGTGTTGGTTGCATCGATGTGCGGGGTCGTCTGAGTAATGCATTGATTCGTGCGATTAATTCCTGTCCGGGAAAGGGGAACGAGATGCAGTCGTCCGCACCTGAGGTAAGTATCGACACACGTGATTGCCAAGGACCTTTTGTGTGTATTCCCAGAATGAATGCGTGTTTATCTAGTGTTCGGATTTCTTTGCAGAGCACACTCGTGTCAGCGTGTTGGAGGTATGTGTTCAATAGTATGATTTGTGGATGGTAGGTTGTTAATAATGATGTAATTCTTTGAGCGCTGTTGGTAAGATGGGGGATGAAGCCATAAGCATGCAGAATTCTGTACATTATGCTACCAATTGTTTTCGAATCTTCAATAATTAGAATATTCATTTGGGCAGTCCGTCCATAGTTAAACTTAGGGCGGGGGAACAGGGATATTTTTCGAGAGAAGGCCATTCATAGATTCGTATAATGTATATACGCTCAGCTTCGTTTGGGGGAAAGATGTTTTGGGGGTTTTCTGGTAGGATTATAAGTAAGCTGATGCCGAGTCGCAAGGCTTCTAGTATCATAATTATTAATAAAAGACATGAAGTTTATTGTTCTTATTCTTTCAATTCTGATTGTGACACTATTTATTCTGAGATATCTGGTTCTTTCTGCCTTTTTTTCTCCGTATACTTTGAATGGGGATGTCGATGTGTGGAATGTTTCTCTCTTTGTTGTATTGGTTTCCGTTGCTGTGGGCGTGGTATTTGCATTGTTAGTGTACATTGCTGAGAAGTTACTCTATTGTGGAAAAAAAGAGTATCCGATCCCGCGTCGTGCGCTTAAATTCGGAAGTGTTGTTATGGTATGTTGTTCGGTTGTTCTTCTTCTTCATGTGTTCCATTTTCTAAACCCTATTGTGCTTCTCCTTCTTTTTCTTCTTATTGTTATTGGAGTCATACTCGTGCGATAGGGGGTATTGCATCTCAATTTCATCGAGGAACTCATCGTGTGGGTGTCTTTGTTGAGGGTTTGCCGTATTCTTCTGATCGTTGTACTATTCGTATAGCTAAGATTACTAATGAATGACGTGACCAATCACTTAGAGAATAATCCTCAGGCAACCGTTCCACCAGTTACTAATCCACCGGTATCATCAACACCTGTTCAAGTTGAACAGCGAGTTGTTTGGTATAGCTGGAAGGCACCGCAACGATATTTCAAAAAAGTTGAACGAAAACCGTTTATGATACTTCTGGGTATTGTAATGCCGATTATTATTCTATTAATTATTCTCCAGCAGTACTATCTCATTGCTGCAATACTCGCCGTACTTTTTCTTGTCTATGTATTAGGAACGTATCCACCTCCACTTGTTACAAATATTATTACTAACAAAGGTATTGAAGCGGGAACTGAAGTGTATGGTTGGGAAGTTCTAACCAACTTTTTCTTTTCGAGAAGAGAACAACAAATACTTCTTAATATTGAGACAACGCTTCGAGCTCCCGGAAAGATAATATTTTTGGTTGATGAAAAACAAATGGAGGAG
>CAZDUZ010000040.1:0-7804 GCA_964508755.1 uncultured Candidatus Saccharibacteria bacterium
GCGATAGATGACTCAGGTGTGAATCTTGATCAGGAGACCACAGAAAAGCTCTTCAATTGCATAGGGTATGCTCAAGAGGAAATCACCATTCCCGAACAGATAGACAAGCGGCTGGATGCTGACAGTGAAAGGCACGTTAGATCCACGATTGCCAGGAACCTTGAAGAGAACAACAAGCATCTGTCCGAAGCATGCATCCAATTGGATAAATGGGCCGAGGACATGGAAAAGGTAGCGGCAAAAGAGATGGATGACACGAAGCGGAAGATATCAGACATTCGCAGAAAGGTCAGATTGGCGCCGACGATGCAAGAGCAGGCAGATCTTCAGGCAGAGTTGAAGAAACTTGAGACCTTGCGTCGTAAGCAACAACAGATGATTTTTAATGTGGAAGATGACATTGCAGAAAAGCGGGATTCGCTGGTTGACCAATTGACCAGGCGGATGGAGCAAAAAACAGAAAGAGAAACTCTTTTTACGATTCGCTGGGAAGTAATTTGATTAAGAAAAATTTCTTTTTAAACCTATCGAATTCGATAAGTATGGACAAGCAAGTTTTACAACAATAATCTGACAAAAACATAAAGGATATCAATTATATGTCAAATACAAAAAAACTCCGGGAACGGTTACTAAAAAAATTAACAGAACTCTTCCAATTGGATCAACCGGATCTTGATTTTGGATTTTATCGCATCATACAGACGAAAGCATTGCAAATAAAATCCTTTATAGACAAAGATCTATTACAAATTATCGAGGATGCATTCGGACAAATTGATGAAGCCAGAAAAGCTGAATTGGAGGCAAACATTGCCCGTGAATTGGAAGCAGCGAAAGAAAATGGTGTTGCCGATCCTGAACAGTCCCCCAAAGTGATGGAGGCAAGAGCCAAGTATGAAGCATTACGAGATGGAGCAACTGCCGAAGCCGATGTATATGATCATCTGTATCGTTTTTTTGAACGCTATTATGACGATGGCGATTTTATTTCACGACGCTATTATGCACGGGAGAGTGCCGGAAAATCCGCACCTTTTGCTATCCCGTACAACGGCGAGGAAGTAAAACTGCACTGGGCTAATGCGGATCAGTACTATGTAAAAACGGCAGACTACTTTTCCAATTTCAGCTTTGATATCAGCCAGGCAGTTGAAATCAGGACGATGACTAATGATGAGAAAGTCCTAAACGGTATACCGCTAACACCCCTAAAGATACATTTTCGTATAGTAGATGCCAGTGAAGGAGAGCATGGGAATGTGAAGGAATCAGAGGAGAAGAAACGATTCTTCGTCTTATACGAAGAGAAGCCGGTCGAGTTCAATGATAGTGGAGAACTGGTTGTCAATTTTGAATACAAATCCTTGCCGGGTGGTAAGAACGAGGTGAATCCGGAGACAGAAAAGGCACTCAAAGAAATATTTGGCAGAAGCCTGAACAAGGGTGATATGCCAAATCTTGCAATCACCCTAAATGTAATAGAAACTATAACTCAAGCAGATAAAGAGAATAAATATTTAAATGCATTGAATTTTTTAGCCCCAACAGAAAAAATTCCAAACCGACCGTTACTCGCAAAATACGTCAACCAATACACCGCTCGCAATACCCGTGATTACTTTATTCACAAAGACCTGGGTAGCTTCCTTAAACGGGAACTTGATTTCTATATTAAAAACGAGGTGATGCGCCTCGACGACATTGAGAATGCCGATGCACCAGCCGTAGAGAGCTACCTTGCAAAGATCAAGGTGATGCGCAAGATAGCCACCAAGCTGATTGACTTTCTATCCCAACTTGAAAATTTCCAAAAGAAACTCTGGTTGAAAAAGAAGTTTGTCACCGAAACAAACTATTGCATCACGCTCGATCGTGTTCCCGAAGAATTGTACAATGAGATTGCCTCTAACGACGCACAACGGGAGGAGTGGATAAAGCTTTTTGCTATCGATGAAATTGGGGTATCTCAAGAAGGAGCGGAGAAAAAGGACAAAGAGTTATTTGAAGAAGAAACAATCTCTTATACAGTGCCGTTGACAGTGGAATTTCTTAAGGCGAATGACAAGCTGGTACTGGATACTGCTTTCTTCAATGATGAATTCAAAGCAAAGCTGATTGAATCGATTGAGAATTTTGATGAGCAGTGTGATGGGTTGTTGATTCATTCGGAGAACTTTCAGGCGTTGAATCTTTTGCAAGAAAGATATCGCGAACAGGTGAAGTGCGTGTATATTGACCCGCCATATAATACCGATGCTTCTGCAATTTTATATAAAAATGACTATAAACATTCAAGTTTTCATACACTTATGGAGAATAGATTACAACTTTCTCCTAACTTGCAATCCAATGATGGTATAATCGCAATTGCAATTGATGACGAAGAAGTTACTGGACTTAGAAGTATTGTATCTCAAAAATATCATAAACAAATTGGGATAGCTGTTATAAGGTCAAATCCTGCTGGGAGAAAAACAAAAGGTAAATTAGCACCAGCTCATGAATATACTTTGTTTTACGGTATTTCTAACTGCTCAATTCCCAGTAGTTTAGAAATAACTGAAAAAAGATTAAACAGATATCCACATTATGATGCAGGAGGAAATTTTGCATGGGCTAATTTTATTAGGTCAGGAACAAATGATAAAAGACATGACCGCCCAAAAATGTTTTACCCAATAGCTGTTTCAAATAATGATAGTTTAAGAATCCCCAAGATAAAATGGAATTCTCAGAAAAATGAATATGATATTTTAGAGAATATAAATATATTAGAAACACTTGTTTATCCGATTACAAATGAGGGTATTGAAAAAAGATGGCAAAGAGGTTTTGAACGTTTTTCAAAGGAGTTAGATCAATATAAAGTAACTCGAAGCAATAGTGGAAGGATAGATATCCATTTTAAAACATATATGGATGAATCCTCAATGGCAGTAACTTGGTGGGATAAAAAAGAATATGCCTCGGCAAATTATGGTGCAGCGGAACTAAAACAACTATTCAAAGAGAATCCTTTTGATTTCCCTAAATCTCGGGAATTAGTAAAAGATTGTCTTCGTATAGCTGGTGTAGGGACTGAAAGTATAACAGTATTAGATTTTTTTGGTGGATCAGGTACAACTGCCGATGCAATTATCGCAGTTAATAGAGGAAATGATGTAAAAAGTAAATTTATTATTATCGAAATGGGTGACCATTTTGATGAAATTATTATTCCCCGCATTTCAAAAGTAGTTTATTCTGAGAAGTGGAAAAACGGTAAGCCAACAAGCCGAGACACGGGTATATCACAATGCTTCAAGCACATCCGTCTTGAATCATACGAAGACACACTGAACAACCTTGAATTTGACGACAATCCTGATCGCAGCAAGGCAATAGAGGGTAACCCATCCCTAAAAGAGGATTATATGCTACATTACCTACTCAATGTGGAGACACGGGGGAGCCAGTCGCTGTTGAACATTGACGCATTCACTGATCCTACAGCCTATACTTTGAAGATCAAAAAACCAGGCAGCGATGAACAGGTTGAGAAACAGATCGACCTGATCGAGACCTTCAATTATCTTATCGGTCTTCGCCTGGAAAACATGGCAGCGCCACAGACATTCACAGCCAGCTTCACAAGGAAAGAAGATCCGGAACTTCCGGAGGATCAAAACACCAAATTGGTGGTGGATGGTAAAATTCAACTGGATGATGATGGGAAATGGTGGTTCAGAAAAGTGGAAGGTTGGGTACCAGCCGATCGCATGAATCCGAATAACGGTATAAAAGAGCTTGTGTTAATAGTCTGGCGAAAGCTTACGGGTAACATGGAAGAAGATAACCTGATGCTGGATGAGTGGTTTGAAAAATACCGTATCTCAACCCGAGACTTTGAATACGACACGATCTATGTAAACGGATCCAACAATCTTCCTAACCTCAGGAAGGATGATGAGAACTGGAAAGTGCGGTTGATAGAAGAAGAGTTTCACAAGCGTATGTGGGATGTTGAAGGGGAGGCATAATGGCTAAAAGAAAATCAAAAGGACCAAAGGTTCACAAATTCAGGGATAAGCTTCTCCTGAATCAGTGGCTCATAAGCTTATTTGGAATAGATCCACTCCGGGAGGATGAAAAGAAACGCCCATTTCACAAGCTGGCAGAGCCTATTCGTGATTCCAGACAGGAAGGATTGGATAAGGACAACTTGCATCACTTCTACCATGCACTGGTTAATAGTGACCTGTTTTGGGATGACAAAGCACTTTTAAGTAAAGAACAGCTGCTTGCCTATGAGGAGAATATCGTAAAGCATACCCAAATGATCAACGAAAAGCGGCATCGTCCGGTGGTATGGAAGTATTACCAATGGCTTTCCCTGCTCTTCGTGGAAATATATCTCGACCGTTATTTCAGCAACCGGGAATCTCTACTCGCATCACTGAACGAATACGTGGATCGCTTCAATACTCGCTGGCCGGAGTATGCCGATATGGCGCATTTCAAGGAAGAAGAACTGAACAAGCTCTCCTTACAGAATGCTACTGGATCGGGAAAGACATTGCTGATGCATGTCAACTACCTGCAATACAACTATTATTCCAAGAAATATGGCAAAGAGCATGATCTTTCGCGGGTCATTCTGATAACTCCCAACGAAAGGTTGAGTGAACAGCATATTGGTGAGTTTGCGGAGAGCAACATTGGCGCATCGAACTTCTCGAAGGAGGGTCACAACCTCTTCACACAGGCACAAGGAATGAACAGAGTGGATGTGTTGGAGATCACCAAGCTGGGAGACAAAGAGGGCCCAAACACGATTGCGACTCGCAGTCTTGGAGACCAGAACTTGTTGCTGGTTGATGAAGGTCATCGCGGTCTTTCAGGAACCAATGCCAAGACTGAAGAAAATGCATGGTATAAGAACCGTGCCATGTTGTGTGAAAAAGGGTTTGCCTTTGAATACTCGGCAACCTTCGACCAGGCTGTTTCCGGCACAGGGCATGAAGATGATTATGCGAAGACCGTTGTCTTTGATTACTCCTATCGTTGGTTCTATGAAGATGGATTCGGGAAAGATTATCAAATACTGAATTTGCCTGAATCAAATGATCATAAGATCAAATCCATATACCTGACAGCATGCCTTTTAAAATTCTATCAACAGTTGGATATTTACGACAGTAAAAAGCAACTGTTGACACCTTTCAATATTGAGAAGCCTTTATGGGTGTTTGTGGGAAGCACCGTTAGTGGAGGTAACAAACTTGGGAAAGATGAGCAGATTGTTGCAACCGATGTTGCCCAGATCATTCTGTTCCTCAACGATTTTCTTTCCGACCGAGAGAAATCACTCAAACACATGGAAACAATACTGACCGGAACAGGAGTGGATACCGGACTGATGGACAGCAAAGGTATCGACATTTTTGAGGGTTCATTCAGCTGGTTGGCTAAAACAATCAGTTCGGGACTATCTTACGACAATCTCCATAAAAACATTCTGAAGCGTCTGTTCAACACAGACAGCGGCGGCCATCTGATCTTGGATAGGGTGAAGGGGGAATCGGGAGAAATCTCTTTGCGTGTCGGCACATCGGAAACACCTTTTGGACTGATAAACGTGGGTGACGCCAAGGCTCTTTCCGATCACATTGAAAGTGTCGCAAAACAAAATAAATTGTCGCTCACGATAGCAGATAGTGATTTTTCGGAGGCGATGTTTGATAGCGTGAAGGAGTCCTCATCGCCCGTCAATCTGTTAATTGGTTCTAAGAAATTTGTTGAAGGGTGGGACTGTTGGCGAGTAAGCACCCTCGGGTTGATGCATGTGGGAAAAAGCGAGGGTGCCCAGATCATTCAGCTGTTCGGACGCGGTGTACGATTGAAAGGATATGGCTGGAGCCTGAAACGAAGCGGGCACAGCAGTGCCCCTTCATTGCCCCAACATATTGAGGAACTCGAGACATTGAACGTATTTGGTATTGAAGCCGACTTTATGGAGAAATTCCGCCAATTCCTTGCCGATGAAGGGTTGCCCGGAAATGAGCGGAGACGTGTTTTCACCATTCCTCTCAATGTCACCTACGATTTCGGCAAGAAACTTCAGATTATCCGGCCGAAGCGGAAAGCGGATGATGGAAAAGAGTACGACTTCAAAAAGGATGCTCCGGTGCCCACCCTGGGTCAGCTTACCGAGTATCTTCAACTGCACCCGGTTGTATCGAACTGGTATCCGCCTATTCAATCCATAGACTCAAATGGGAAAACAATAACCACAGACAGAGAAGATGTGAAATTGAGCGCGAAGCATCTTTCGTTGCTGAATATGGATGAATTGTATTTCGAGCTCGAACAGTTCAAACGTGAAAGAAGCTGGTACAACCTGAATATTGATAAAACCGGTATCCGGAAACTTCTTGCGGATACGACATGGTACACTCTCTACCTGCCCGCTGCACGATTGGAACCACATAAGTTTGCGGATGTGCTTTTGTTGCAACAAGTCGCAACAGAATTGCTGAAACGTTACTGTGATCACTATTACAACTATTGCAAACGATCATTTATTGAGCCTCGTCTCGAATTAAGAGAGCTGACTCCGGGGGATGACAACATTCCGAAAGAAGATTTCTATCAGTTAATCGTGGATGGCAGTGAAGAACAGGTGATTCTAGCTATTGCCAAGCTCCAGAAAGAACTGGAAGAAAACAAACAGTCACTACTAAAATCCGGCGATCTGCAGGCATGCCGTTTCGGGATGCATCTATTCCATCCTCTCTTTCATGTGAGAAAGGGCGGAAAGATTACCATCCTTCCGGTAGCGTTGAATGAAAGTGAGTTCCAGTTTGTGAGCGATTTGAAGGATTGGACTGAAACCAACGAGCGGGAGCTCCAAGAAAAGGGTGTTGAACTCTTTTTACTACGAAATCTAAGTCGAGGGAAAGGGGTTGGATTTTTTGAAGCGGGGAACTTTCACCCGGACTTTATCTTGTGGATGATTGACGGAGACAAACAATATGTCACCTTTATCGAGCCACATGGCCTGCTTCACGAAGGCCCGGCAAGCGAGAAACTACTGTTTCATCAACGCATCAAAGAGATAGAAACACGATTGGCAAAACCGGATATCATTCTTAACAGTTTCATCCTCTCCTGGACAAAATACCCACAGCTACGTTGGGGCATTTCTCAGGAGGATATGGAGGCCAATCACGTTTTGTTCATGACAGATGACAGGGATGGTTATATAAACAAGCTCTTTTACGCTCTGAAGGAAACTTGATGAATTGAATTATTTTAGATTTAATTAATGACT
Source organism: uncultured Candidatus Saccharibacteria bacterium (assembly GCA_964508755.1). Taxonomy (GTDB): domain Bacteria; phylum Patescibacteriota; class Dojkabacteria; order SC72; family JAFGCJ01; genus CAZDUZ01. The sequence continues at coordinate 7,316 of CAZDUZ010000040.1, forward strand.
GGAATGATATATTTTTCTTACCTTTTAAAACTCTCTTCATTTATGATAAACCTTTAATAAACAAGGTATTAAAGTTATACATAAAAAATAATGAGGTACTTCCTTCATTCTTTTCTAACGTGCATACGGACAAAAAATGAGTATTGAAGTTTTTATTGCGATATTGACTTTTGGATTTATGTGTATGTCAATTTAACTGTCATATTATATCAAAACTCATTCATTTAATCCAAAAGATTATCAATCACATCTCTTTTGATGTTTAAATCGATATCACGGTAGCGGACAAATGCCTTACTTCCTTCTGTATGTCCACTCATAGATCCAATGAGGTTAGGGTCTTTTACCTGCGAATAAAGATTACCAATAAATGTTCTCCTGGCAATAGGTGAAACTGCAATTTCGTTGAGTGTCCGTGTGAGCTCCCCCTTTTTGTTTGTGTAACTACAAAAAAACCACACAGTCAACGCTAAAGTGTGCGTAAAACTG
>CAZDUZ010000041.1:0-4258 GCA_964508755.1 uncultured Candidatus Saccharibacteria bacterium
AAAAAAGGGGTGCATTTTACCGCACCCCTTCTTGTAAACGCGACCAGATTACTCCGATCACTGCTATCCGATAAGAAGAAAGAAGTAAAGTACCCCTTTCACTCCAATAGCCGCCAAGGCTAAAGAACCAGGTCCCTGATCAAAGGAAAACCCAGCCACCGAATATAGGATTTACAAAGATCCATTCTTGTATAACGAGCTGATCTAGAATACAGCCGTGCATCTATATCAGAAGAAGTATGTATGTCCATCTTCTGGAACGAAAGCCCTTTCGTCCAATACACATAATCGTTGGATTACATGTATCATAAAGAACGGGACTACAAGAAGTCCATCCCATAGATATACGCAGAGGTATACAAACCTCTGCATTTGCAATCTAGACACAAGATCCAGACATACTGGACCAAGCTGTTCAGGAGCTCATCCTGACAGTAAACACTCATATCGGTTTAGGATATGAATGCTACCCTAGATTTGGAATCTATGAGTATCCTATCTCCATAATACTCTACCCCCAATTCTTGTCAAGAGGTTAGAAAGGTTTCAATAAAAAGAATTGTGAAATCTATTAAAATGTCTTTCTCCAAACAGGTGCGTTAATGGGTATACCTTCAGGTGTAAAGCCATATCGAGCATAGGCAGAGCCAACGGGTTCACCGGCAAATTGCCGGTAGAAATCCCATGAGGTACTTTTGTACCGAGGTCCGCTATTCCAGATAACTTCATCATATCCCCGAATTCGTGCTTGCTCTAATGTGTAAAGTACAAGCTGATATCCAATACCTCGTCTTCTGTATGAATCATCAAGGAAGAGATTAACTAATTCTGCTGAATGGTGTGTGGGTGTCGATTTGAAAGGTTCCATTTGCGGTTCAGGATTTCGGATAGCACAAAACCCGATAGCTTTTCTCATCTCATTTCTAACCATAAAGTAGTGATAACCGTTGGACTCTGCATGAGTTTCAAGACTTCCCACCATACGATTGCGAATCTCCTCAATTTCTTCAGTTTCAATTTCTCCAGTCACGTTACTTCTTACCCATTGCTTCGCTACTTCAATTAATTCGTCTATAGCTTCAGGAGTGAGATCACTGAGTATGAATTGATCTGTTTGAGCTTCAAAGGATTGTTCTAAGGACATGATGTTACTATAGCATAAATAGGTAAGGGACTTACCAAATTTGCATGAAATGCACATTCCTTCCCCCTTAATAGACACACTATGGGTCACTGTAGTACAATGCATTCGTCATGAATAGTTTTCGATGGTATACAACCAAGTCTTGTACGATGAAATCCTTCACTCTTGAAGGTGCAGTCATCGTTGCGCCTTGCGCATGAGGCTTGTTGTTGTCATCACTATTCGATACTCTTTCTGAAAATTCGTATTGACACAGACAAGCCTCCAACCACGGAGGCTTTTTTATTCCCGTTTTTCCTGAAGTGACATCAGTACAAACATATCCTGTTGGAGGTTTTTCTGTTCTGGTACGCACAAAGCGGACTCCTTGTATGAGGTCTCTTTTACTGGGATGTGCCAGGACAGATCATTAATAGTTAAGAGGAGGAACATCATGCACTCGCTGTCAATCGGGCAGAAGTACACCTTCATGAAGATCCTGGAGAACATGTGTATCGCCTGGATCTCTGCGACCTACGTGCTTTTCCTGGTGAGTAACGGACTTACACTCAAGGAAAGCAACCTCGTCAATGTGGTCTTCATGCTCACCATCTTCTTTTTCGACCCGCCTACCGGATCTCTTGGCGATCGTCTTGGTCACCGGAGAATCTACTTGTCGGGACTGGTACTGTTCGGCGTGGCTAGCCTTGTCTATGGAACCGGCACCACGTTTGTACGATTTGCCGTTGCGGAGTTTATCGCAGCAATCGGGCGTTCTCTCATGTCAGAGGCGCTCGAAGCGTGGCTTCGCAATCACACGAGTCAAGAGGAGTTCACCCGTATTCGTTCTGGAGCTCGGGAGAAGTCACAGTACTTCGGGATCCTGCCTGCACTTGCGGGAAGTGTCCTTGGAGCGCTTATCTCCTACCGAATTCCTTGGTATCTATCATCGGCAAGCTTCTTCGTTGTTGCGGTGATTGGTACGATCGTCCTTAGGGATGGTGCAGAACCGGTCACTTTCAAAGGGATGAAGCTTACGGATATTGTTGGAGTGGATGCTCTGAAACACGAATTCCGCAATATCTCCGACGGATTTCAATCGATCAGGGTGAGCCCTCCGCTTCGCAAGATCATCGTTGTTGCGGTGGTAGCGTCAGCTGCGTACATGCCTCTCAACATGTTTTGGACTGTGACGATGCGAGATCTTGGAGTCCCTGAGTACATACTCGGAGGGTTCTGGGTACTTATCGCGTTACTGGCAGGGACAGGGGCGGGGCGTGTCAAGCGCATGGTGAAGGTAAACAAGTACAGCATCGGTAGAGATATGACCATTATCGGAATTACAGTTGGAGGAGGCGCTGGGTTAGCCCTACTCTTTCAGTCTGCGAATTCCATGTGGTTTGTCCCTGCAGGTGCTGCGGTTGCCGGTTTTCTCGGACATGAGTTTTTCCGTGGATCTCTCGAGGAGGAGATCATATCGTATCGGAATAAATTCATCGAGAACCGTATCCGTGCCACGATCAATTCTGCAATCGGATCGTTCCGGACGTTTGGTGCCGCAGTCGGGCTCATCGTATCAGGAGCGATTACTGATGTCCTGCCTACCCTCTGGGTATGGATGATTGCGGGATTGATGCTGGTTATTGTCGGTCTCTGGTATGTCAGATCTAAAGGCGAATAACTTTTGCCGATCGAATTCCTGTCTTTGGCGGGTTTTTCGTCTCCCTGACTACCTTCCGGCATGCCTATGAGGCTGTATATCCCAGTGTACAGCCTCTACATAAAAGCTTATGTAAATTCCTACCCCTTCTTCCCGAATGAAGGAAGTTTGAAAGTAAGGAGTGTGTCAGAAGAGAAAATCTTGCTTGCTGCAAAAATTGCAACCATAACAAGTACCAATAAATAAACATTTCCCCACAATATTGCCGTATAATTTTCTGCAAACAGATTTGGCATTGTGAGGAAGGTATGAGTAAAGGGGAGTGCAAATAATAATGTCTTCAACCAACCAGAAAGTGACGAAATATCTAAAAGCATCGAGAGCAGGTATGGAACCAGAAGCATCATCATGATAGGCGCAATTGCACTTTGAGCTGACCTGGTATCTTCAGCGAAAGCACCAATGATAAATGCAAATGAAAGTGCAGTCATAATAGCAAGGAACAATGAAACTCCCAGTATCAAATAATCCTGCATCCCTAATGACAAGTGTAATTGTTCTACTGCCGTGGAGATCTGCGTTGTGGCTTCGCTCATTGCACCACCAGTTATACCTTCCATATAGTTCTTCATCCCGTAGAGGTATGCTCCTGCCATCAGTAGTGACACAATTCCTGCTCCAATAAGTTTGGTTGCTACGATCATTTGACGGCTTACTGGACTGGAAAGTAACGTCTCAAGCGTTTTATTCTCTTTTTCATTTGCTACTGCAGTGGCAACGAGTTGTGCTGCTACCGTAATAACGAGGAATAATACGATAGGGACAATCATTGTCTGCATAGAAACAAAACCAAGAATTGCATTAGGATCAACATTGGCAGAGTATTCATTGATCGTTACGGTATAGTCAAAGGTGACTGGATGACGAATGTCTTGTGGGTTGGCAATGTCGTGTTCTTTTGTAAGGAGATAACTTCCTACAATTTCATCTATCGCGGTAGTTATCGTAGGAATTTGACTTACAGACAGGTTCGAGATGACTGAAAAGCTGTAAAACATTGAAATTGATTCAATCTTCGGTTTATTTCCTGCTGAAATATCTTCTGAAAACGATTCTGGTATCACAAGTAAACTTTGCTCTTTATTTTCTTTCATCTGTGTAAGGAGCGCGTTTTGAGTTTTACCTGTTACTGTTTCAACATTCGGAAATAGATCTGAGAGTGTTTGAGTTACTATTTGTGACACTTCACTATTATCCTGGTCCAGGACGTAAATATGAGTGTTTTCTGCTTGTCGTTCCTGCTCACTGGACATGATATTTCCAATAAATGAGAAGACAAGCATAATGATCACAAACGGGAGGATCATCTGCGGGGTAAGTAGCTCACGAATTTCTTTTAATAATAGGACTTTGAATTTGTTCATTGTTTTACTTCAAATGAGTTACAGTTCTAAACACTTCTTCAAGGTTTTTTG
>CAZDUZ010000041.1:4358-7783 GCA_964508755.1 uncultured Candidatus Saccharibacteria bacterium
AAATGTTTTATGCTCTGTAGAATTTGATGCATAGAGGGTAGCCATAAAAGATAGATAACCTAAGCCACTCATGTTTTTATAGGCACCAGCTTCCTCAGGAAGGTAAGAGATCTTCGATCTTATGCTTTGAGCGTTGCTTGAAAGATCCTTTCCAAAAAGATTTACCTCTCCAGACGTTGGAGTAAGAATTGTGGAAATAATTCTTAGCGCCGTTGACTTCCCTGCACCGTTAGGACCTACAAGGGCATATATTTCTCCTTCGTTTACAGTAAATGATATGCCATTAAGTGCTATTACCTGTCGATAATTCTTAACAAGATTTTTAACAACAATTGCAGAAGCCATACGAAGAAACGAAAAGAAAAATGAAGAAATGTAGCGTCCGCCAGTAATAATGAGGATAGACCTCAGAGATGTAGGCACCAACAGAACCTATCTCCCCCCGCCTGGAGGTAGATGCTATTGTTGCCTACATCTCCCGGAAGGAGGTTCCCCTGGCATCTGCCAGACATTAATTCCATGTAATAATGGAACTACTGTCCGACAGACACCATTTACAAGCGGACGCTATAAACAATGAATTGACAGGACATTCCTAGTCGTACATCACTGTTTGAAAAGAACCGTTCAATTCTACAACTGTTATAAAACAGCGTCAATTATTAGATGTTCCAGTGAGTAAAGAAAATCTCAAAGTGTTTACTCTTGTAAAGGGATAATGACGATTGTAAGGAAGAGGTTCCGAAAAAAAGAAACGTAAGCGTTCGTAGTAGTAAATATCCCCGAGAGATGTGAAGGATGCGGAAAAACGCGCATTTTACGGCAGAAGCCAACCTTCACACCTCGACGGAGGTTGCAAAGCAGGGGGCATGGCCCTGCTCATCACTACGTGATATCCACCCTGGTCAGGCACTGTACCCGGACCTCAGAGGGGAAAGCCCCATGCCCGCTATCCCCACTGAGGGGGTCTGTACAACCTTCGTCAGGCCCTACATTAAAACAAAGAAGAAGTTGTTTTCACGTACGGCCCGACGAATTGCGGGACATGATCTACTACGAACGCTTATAAACAGAGAATCGAGAGGATTTACATCCCACACATACATCTCTGCTTTTAAAGAACAGTGGCCGTATTGTAATAATAAGAATTAAGCGTGTCAAGATAGGACTCGCTTAATTAAAATCTTAGATTTCACCTATATGATAATTTCCAACAATTCATTGCAAGTACTAATAATCTAACGTATTATGAATGATATGTTTCTTTCATTAGTAATCTTTCTTTTAGGGGTAATTCTTCTCCTCATCTCCACAGAAAAGTTAGTTCAAACGGCTTCAAGTGTATCTAAACATCTAAAGATCTCTCCCCTTATTGTCGGTATTGTAATTGTATCCTTCGGGACAACTCTTCCAGAGCTCGTTGTTTCAACTGTATCAATTATTCGGGGAGATGTAGGTCTTGCTGTTGGTAATATCATTGGATCACATGTCGTCAATATTCTTCTCGTATTTTCAGTTGGAATTATATTAGGAAGCTTACGAATTGGGACGATGAAAACTCAAAGGAATGCTTTAATACTTGCTCTAGCGGCATTGCTCTTTGGAGCACTTATGATTTTGCCTATACCGTCTTTGATTGCAGGAATAGTTTTAATAGGATCTGCCGTAATTACCGTTATCATTGAGTATCGTCTTGGTGTAAAGGGGAGAACGAATGAGGATAAGCATCTTTTTAGTGCTCATATATACAAAGTTCCTGCATCTTCTATGAGCACCCTTTTCATACTTCTTCCCATTATCGTAATGAGTGGCTTTCTAACGGTACGAGGGGTAGAACTTTTCGCTGAAACTACGGGTATATCCACAACATTTCTCGGTTTGACATTAACTGCTGTAGCGACGTCATTACCAGAGCTTCTAACCACAATTTTAAGTCTTCGCCGTCATGAAGAGAAATTAACCGTTGGAAATATTATTGGGAGCAATATATATAACCTGCTCTTCATTGGAGGTATCGTAACCCTGTTTTCAGGAAATTTCGCTATTTCACTTCCTGTATTTCTGTGGCTTGCCTGGGCGACGGTGATTTTCTTGTTGATATTGAAATATTACAGCGGAAGAACACCTCCACGATGGCTCGGTCTCATACTCATTCTGCTATTCCTAGTTTTTATTGCTGAAAGAGGAGGCCTATTCAGGTAAACACCAACGAGTATTTCATGTAAACGTGTGTTACTACTTGTTTACTTGTCCATAGTATACGTTCTAGTTGCTTTCCGTTAGTTCCAGGTAGGTTACTTTCGGAAGTGCTGTTCCAATGAGTCCTTGAAGATCTCCGTACATCCCAGCGGTGTTCTGAAGAACTTTCATGATATTCTTATCTTCTTTTTCCCATTTAGACATAAAGTATGCCTTTTCCTTATCAAGTTCTTCTTTCCGTGATTTAAAATACTCAATCCACACTTCTATTCGTTGGCGGAATTCATTGCTAATAAGATAATTGTAAACAATCTCTGCCTTGGAAGATCGTCCTTCGTTAGCTTCCCTACTCGATTTTAATGCAATAAGCCGTTCCCTCATCACCATGGCAAGGGGAATGACAGAATGGATGTCACATACAAGCACTCCGTCAACATATCCAAATGTTGTAATGTTTTCGGGTAGAATAGCACTGACAAGTATTGAAACATCACCTTTTAGTTTTCGTGTGTCTTCCTTTAGCTTTGGTATCCATTGAGAAGACCATTGTTTCGTGTTTTTTGATTCCCAAACGATAAGACCGCATTCACTTCCATTGTTGGTACAGACGGTTTGTAGGACATCTGCTCCGTTTATTCCCTTCGGCACTTCGTCGATTCTATCACTCATAAACATATTTCTAAGCTCGTCTTCAAGGGCAAGTTCAAGGAGTTCACCCTGCAACTGTTGTGATCCTTGTTCGACTCTTCGTTTCATTTCTTCAAGCTGTTTTTGTAGATCTGCTGCTAATTTGTCCTTTTGAGCTATTTTAAGTGACAGCTCATCTTCTGCTTCTCGTCGCGCTTTCAATTTAATGTTGTTCTCTTCTTCCAGTAGTCGTTTCTGAAATTCTACGTTTAATCGAGATTCAGCGTCCTTTGCAGCTCTCAATTCCTTCATAAGTTCAATTATTTGTTCGTTGAGAGCTTTGTTTTGAGTAGCTTGAGCGTCAGATTCTGCTTTCGCTGTCTCAATTTTTGCTAAATATTCCGTTCGGACTTGCTGTATTGCTTCAGTCCTTGCTTCTGCGAGAGCCTGTTCCTTTGCTTTTGCTATAGCATTCCTTTGATCCTGTTCAAGCTGTTTCTGCTTCTCGATTAGTTCTGATATTTCTGCCTGATGTCTTGATAGAGTCTCTTGTCGTATTTTGCTTTCTAGTTCAGCAGTCAGCGCTTCAGAAACCTCAA
>CAZDUZ010000042.1:0-3447 GCA_964508755.1 uncultured Candidatus Saccharibacteria bacterium
TGTTGGTTCAGAAATACATTTAACAAAGTTGGTCAGCGCTATGATATGGTTTGTATACTATTACAGGCGGGTCAGAAAGCAATTAATAAAACACGATCTCTGGTTTCCATTGACCATTTGAACCGTTGAAGATTGGGTCTTGATACCCACTCGAGATTATTGCGGATCGATTTTCGGGAGAATATTGAAAAATAAATGAGGAATTAATGAAACAAGTATCATTCGGTTCAGGAGGATAATGACTTTTTTCTCCATTCTTGTTAACGAGGTCAACTTGGTAGACGGTGGGGTTAGAGGAAATTAATTCTTTTGATCCAGCATAACATCCCTGATACATACTCTGTGCCAATGTGTTGAGATCATTTTCATTTTCGATTGAATTGTAATTGATTCTAATATTTGAATAAGGCCATAAGTTACTAGATCCTGGTGGAAGTCCTTCGTCCTTATAACCATTCATAAGTAGATCGAGACTGGTAGGAACTACTGTGCAAGTGGCCCAATCAGTTTCAATTGTTCCTTCTTTTGTGAAAACATGTCTCACGATAACTGCAATTTCTGCTGATAAATAGAAAGAACTTTCACCAGGCACCTCATACACATTTATTGGTACTTTTATTAAATCAGAATTATTCATCTTTCCTTCGCATGAGGCATGCATTTTGTTGAATCGAGGATATCGTATCAGCCATTTACCGTTTGAATGTATGTAGTAATTTGACTGGTCGTCAAAACTATCTGTCGGATTCCCATCATTCTGGGTTTCCTCTGTAGAAGTATTGTCTGAAGGTGTATCTACTGTACTAGTGACTTGTGATTTTTGATCTTGGCATACATCACATTCTCTTTTGATCTTTATAAATATAATATATGCCGAAAGTCCTAAAATTAATGCTGAAAGGAGAGCAACTAGGCTGTAAAGTTGAGTTCTTGTGAGATTTCCTTTATGGTCGGAAGCCTTTAGAGGAATCGAGGCTGCCTTTGGTGTTGTTTCCATAATTAGTGAAATCTAAACAATATATAATTCTGATTACTATCATACTACAAGCAGTAGTACCAAGAACGCAAGGTGGCAACTGTTTGAGATAGTTATCAGTTACTTACTCTATCGGAATGCTTTTAAGGTTAATACCCATAACAAGCTGGTTTGTAAACCATTCTTAGCGGCTCATAGATAATTACAATATATATATAGTTTTGTCTTTACTATATTTTCAAAAATGTTTGACACCCTATAGCCTGTATAGGATAATCCTAATAGCACAATTTTGTTTCCCCTGCCCCGTTTAAGATTTTGCGTAGTACCTTAACAAAGAGGTATGTATGAAATTACAAAGAATGTGCACGACTTTTCTATGTCTCAAGGGCTTCCTTCAGAGGAATGTTCTCCTTTCCTTCGAGGATATGATTACACCTGTAGCAATTGTTAATGAAAACTCTAAAAAAGTAATCGTATTCTTGCTGGAAAGGAGAAAAGGACCTACCAAGTTCAGCTAGGTAGAACATCCTTGAAAGACGCCTAAACAAAGGCGAAGCTGATGAGATAGCTTCAAGTATCACGAAGGGAGTTTCTCATGAACCTCAGGCCGATAAAGGTGCTTGTCACCATGTTCCTTGCCTTCAGCATGCTCGTCACGATGGGCTGCCCCTCCACTACGCCGACCCCAGCTCCGGCGGATGGCTGTACATGCTATGTTTCCCAGCAGGGGAACATGGCGAGTCAGTCCATACAATGCTACCGAGGAGGTACTTACGTGGATGGGGCCACTCAATGTCCAAACTCCTACCCGCCGCAACTGGAGAAGGCGAAACGGATGGAGCAGAAGTCGGACGAGCAGTGGCGGGCGATAGTCACGTTTTTCGACCCCAATGCTGCTGGCGTCGCTCCTCCGACCCAAAGCCAGGACCTCTCCGCCTGGCAGGCGAAGGGACTCCCGACGTACAGCAGCCGGGAGCAGGCCCAGTCGGAAGTCGCTCGCGACTTCTACAACACCGACACCCAGTTCCGGGTCGCGGTCGATACTGGCCAGATCCTGGAGAAGGGGAAATGGGTGTTGATAGGCGGAGGCGGAGTGGCTGTCGAGGCTGCCCTGATCAAGGTTGCAAGTGTGTATGCAGCAGCAACATGGTCGGGGCTCGCCGTAGTGGCTGTGGGTGCTGGAGCCCTCGTGGGAGTCGCGATCATCGTGGTTGCAGTGTGGAACCTGGTGACAGGAGCCATAATGCCGCTAAACACGGTCGTGATGTTCCTCGAGGAACGGTGGAGGGAGACGTAGAAGGTCAAATCCCAAGGGGCAAGGTCAGTAGTGAACAGCTGCTGTGTAAGCAGAAAAACCTTGCCCTTTGGGAGAAAACCTTGTTTCGAATACTGTAATTCTCAATTAATTTATCGAAAGTTCTATGAAGTAATTGATTGAAAAACAATAATAGTTAGAGTATCTTAAATTATAGTGCTAATGGTGAATTCGATAATTGATAAAAAGAATACAATCGTGTAACTCGGTTACTGTTAACACTCGTTGTTAGTTCATATAACTTTTCAATGTATATCTGGTGGAAACAAGAAAACTTGCTCTTTGTGAATACTTGTCTTTTGGATTTATTTCTCCAGGAATAGCTTATGCGGGGATGATTGGAAAAGAAACGATTTCTTTTGGAGTTTATACTGCTCCTGCATACTTTTCTTACAATATCTATATTCCAATTACTCAGAACTCTTTTACATTTGGAAATAAAAAGATAGAAATTCTAAACTACACCTCCGACACGGTGGAAATTCGTTACTAATCTGAGGTAAACATGAAATAGTACTGGATATTGATTTAACTCTATAGTTTAAGATCGAACGTCATACTTCCTCAGTTTTAGTCCTGTATGTGAAAAACTTGCTGTCATCCCACCTTCCCTAAATCCTCCAGAAACTCATCGACATACTCTTCTTTCGTTGCCCATGATGTTACTAGACGTATAGATGATGTACCCTCCCCTGCTTTGTCCCAAACGTAAAATCCGTAATTTTCTTGCAGCGTTTCAATTACGGCATCAGGAAATATTGGAAAAATCTGATTAGTGTGAGATTCTGTTAAAAATGTAAATCCTCGCTCTCGAATGCCAGTGGTAAGTTTTGAAGCCATTGCGTTTGCATGTTGTGCAAGTTCGATATATAAACCATCTCGGAAAAGTTCTCTGAACTGAAGTCCCAGGAGTCTACCTTTCGCGAGTAATCCTCCTCGCTGCTTGATATGTCTTCGAAATTCAGGTTTTAAGGAGTTATTAATAATTACGATTGCCTCTCCCAGAAGCGCTCCATTTTTCGTTCCACCGATATAGAACATATCTGCATACTGAACGATACTTGAAAACCCAAGATCTGAATTCTCAACAGCTAAAGCAGATCCAAGTCGTGCTCCATCGATGTAAAGATACAAATTGTTATCTGAGCAAAAG
>CAZDUZ010000042.1:3547-7609 GCA_964508755.1 uncultured Candidatus Saccharibacteria bacterium
TTCATTTCTTCTTCAGAAAGGGGAGCACTTGGGGGAGGAGCATCCTTGCGTCTAAGCATCCATGCTGTTTCATCCCAGATTCTAATGACGGTGGTAAGAGGAATGCCGAATTCTTTGCAGTGTTGTTGAATATGGGTTCCTGCTGAGACAATTTGTGCTTCTGTCGGACTAAAATCTACACCTTTCTCATAGGTACCTTCTCCTGCGGTAAGTTCTATTGCAAGTTGTGCACTATCTGTAAATATTGCTTTGCCTACTCTGACTTCGCGATCTTCAGCATCAGGAATTGCAAATACTCGGTGTGTAATGTCTAATCCGACTTCACACAATTGTCTCATTCGCTCTTGATTAACTCCCTCGGGAATATCTGAATAAGGTAATTGAAGATCAGCTATAGGTGACATGCTTGAAATTATAGCATACCTCTAGCACTTTTCCTTTCAAAGGACTTCCCCTCATAAAATGAAATTTTGTGTTTTTAACAGGATTACTTTAGGCACCTATCACCACTGCTCTTTTCCACAAGTTTTCAAATATACTCATCTGAATGTCTACAAACTCCTGATTCTCGATTTCAAGGCCAAATAGCGTATTTGATTTATAAAATGATATTGCGAAAATATTGTCGTACATATAGATATCCCCTGCTATTGCTAATTCTGACCAGGGCAAGAATCGTACTTCAAGGGGATAATCAGAAAGGTATTTTATGATGCTATCTTGTCGTTCTTCGTTGACAATGACATGATCTCTCGGACCTCGAATTCGAGCCTCTTGCAGATGTGCCATAATGAATTTGTCGGGCAAATGCTCATTTCGATCAAACGCTGAATATCCATACATCTCTTTTTTCTTTGCCTTTAACGTGTTCCAGATGAGTTGCTCTAAACCTTTCTGCCCGGGAAAGTACCGTACGTCAGTTGAGAAATTTGTGTTTTTTGTAGAATTAATGAAATCTTGAGTAAGTTGAAGCGACTTTTCAATTTCATCTGCTTCCTGGCGTTTCTGGCGTGCAAGATGAGCAAGATCTTCCGGTGATATTGCGTCTATATGCTTTGAACTTTTATCTGACGCTATCCAAGTAAGAAAACCTGCCTTTACCATTTGATTTACTAATCCATATGTTGTACTTCGTGATATCTGTAGATCTTTTGCGATTTTATATACCGATTGATTGCCATTTTGTAATAGATGAATGTAAATTCTCCCTTCATTCTGGTTCAAACCTAGTTTTGAGAAGGTGTTCTTGTGAATAATCATGATCCCTTCATTTTTTAAAAAATTGGAACGACGAATTAGGCGTCGTTAAGCGACTATATTTTAACGTTATTCTTATGGGATTGTATAGTCCTTTTTATGAAACAATTGGAGGCGAATGCAGTTGCTTATGACATTATTTCCTCAAATCAATACATGACTCTGGCCACAGTCGATGACAATGGAGTATGGACTGCGCCTCTCTGGTATGCCTACGGTACAGGTAAGATATTCTTCATTTCAAATACCGAAAGTCGTCATGCGAAAGCTGTTCTGGAAAGAAGTAGCGTTTCGGTTAGTATCTTTGACTCGCGTCTACCTCCCGAAAAAGTGAATGGATTGCAAATCGTTGGCCGATGTCGTCAATTACGAGCATGTAATGAATTATTGAGTGCTATAGCTGTAATCTTTATGAAAAGAGGTGCAGAATTATTTTCACAAAGAATTCGAAGAGTGAAGGATCCCTTCTCATATCTCAACAATACGTTTGGAATATTTGAGATATCTATTTATAAAGCTTACGTGTTAGATCCCGAGATCATCGATGATGATATTCGTTTCGAAGTATACATTTCATGAAATTGTTTTTTTATTGACTATCGTGAGTTCGCTCATTACTATTTTACCTTTGGTAATCGTTGGATAGTTGGATTGCCAGCAAATCCGGGAAGCTGTTCAGGATTGGCTACACGTTACAATGACGGCATTGTTTGTCTTAGAAACGGTATCTACGATAGTAACTGGATCATATCTCGGTAAACGAGAAAAGTAATCTGTTCCATATGTCTTGATTAAAGCCCATGCTTCTGTTGAAATGAATCGTATGTGAGGAGCAAATCTTCGTATCCATTCCATCATCGTTTCTCTACGAAGCTGAGGTGCAAAGATACAGTGTACTTCCGTCAAAGGAAACTCAGGTCCTATCGGTATTCCCTCTCCGAAGTCTTGTAATAGAGGGTTTTGCCCTGTTCTTTTCTGATGATGGGCTTTTACTGCGTCGGGAGTCACTCCAAAAGCAACATCAAATTCATCAAACCATCGCATTATCGCGTAGCTTGATATTAATTGAGGAGAAACGTGGATATCTGATAATCCATATGTTTGGTCAGATGATAGAGGTTGGATTTGCTCAAGAAATTCTCCGGTTCGAATGGGGATACCTCTCTTTATGGCTTCTCGGGAAGATAGTATTGAACCCTCATGACTAATACTTGGAAGTGCATCTGAACCAGTAGCATGAAAAAGTAATGCTGGAAAATCGTACGTTTTAGTCAATTCATCGACCTCACGTAAGACTTCCGCGGTTGTTACAAAGTGACTTTCAGATTGAGGGATTTTTCCTACAGATATCCAAGTATCAGCATTAGTATATCTGGGAACGTATCCTTCTCGAGGAGGTTGCGCTTTATTCCTTATGTATCTGAGTCTATGTAATGAAATTGCGGTTTGATTAAACAATTTGATATTTCTTAAAAGTCTACGATTAAATTCAGGATCATGTTCCGGAAAGTAAGCAGCGATAAACGCATCATACGTATCGAGTGATCGGGAAAACGTACCAAGTGAATGATTAGTAGGTAAAAATCGCGTAGCATTCCACATTTGGAATACGGGATCAACAATTTCAATGGCGTCCCGATAATCTACATCTGGGTGTTGATGTATCTGATCTTCTAGTTTTTCAGTAACTATTAGGAAATTATCTGGAACTTGTTCTACCGCACAGCCATGTTGCTCTGCTATCTGTTCTAGCGTGAGGAGATGTCGAACTGGAAGATTTGCCCTGATTTGAGTTTCGATGGATGGTTGTGACTCGGACAGTTGAGGTTGCAAGTCATTTTGTAATCCGTCTTCACCATTATCTCCATATAATGAAACCATGGTTTATTCTTAATAAATAATGAATCAATGTGAATAGTTTTACAAAAGTGGCACCCTAGTCTCATCTTCAGGCCATTCCTCAACTTCTCTAAACTCGACGTTACAAGAATCTACTAATTCTTGAATTAGTTCTCTAGCTTGATACTTAGTAAATGAAAATCCTGTAATGGGTTCAGTTCGATACCACTCATGTGTTTTACTCTCTTCTCCTCCGACAAGCAAAAATCCATCGCGATCACGATCAAACTCCAGAAGATAAATCGGTGAAGGATCATCTTCAAACGACTTTAATGATCTTTTTTTTAAAGTTATTAAGCATGAATCATCATTCGCTTTTACTCGATAAGAACACACTCTACTGAAAAGGCCATGAATGATAGCCGTTCGTCTGTCATTACTTGCCCAAATTACTCCGTCAGGAGTTTTTTCTAAGCATGTAAACTTCGGAATATCTTCTTCAGCAATTGGTTTGGGGAGAAGAGGATCCTCAAAATTTCGTGTGCCTCGATACAGTTTCATATTGAAAAATACTTTAGAATAATTTACGAATAATAATAATCATAGTTTTTTGTCTGCATGCAGTAGAAACACACACATGAATAATCAATAATTGCTGTGTTTCAAGCTACTATTCATATTGTTTCCAATATAGTACGCTCTGCAGATTGTGCAATCCAAATAGTTCACTCGGCATAGTGAAGTTTGCGTGAGTGAATCCTTGCCTTGTGATAAACGTCATAGAAGAAAAATTACCAAGAGGTGCAAGTGTTGTAATCCAAAATAAATCCTGGATTCCCAGCTCTCTTCCCTGCTGAACTGCTTCGCTAAATAGTTTTGATCCTATGCCCTGATGAATATGGTTGGGATGTACCAGTAAGTAGGTGATTACCGATGAGTGTTCGTGGTGATAGTAGGACTGTTTTG
>CAZDUZ010000043.1:0-7574 GCA_964508755.1 uncultured Candidatus Saccharibacteria bacterium
CCAAAGAGATAGTTGTTGATTTTTTGCAAATCAACACTATCAAGAGAGTAGTAAAGAGCGATAAAGATGTCGGCAGTAATATCTTCAGCATCCCATTGGTTTGGAAGGCGATGTGAGACGTATCGGTATATATCGTCAAATTTTTCGTTATATATTTTTTCGAAGATGTCCCTTCTACCGTCCTTCATACAAACCAGTATACTACTGAATGTTTCCGAAGTCTCCAAAGTCACTCGTTGTGTTGAGTGATCCAATAGAGCTATCTATATTTGACATAACGCTGTCAATGTAGGTTAGCAGCTCCGGGCTTGTACTTGTTCCGCTTGTCGTGTCTGTAAGACTTTCTTCATCAAAATTCTCAAATTCGTCTCCTTCCAATTCCTCAAAGGCATTGTCAATGTAGTCATCTTCTTTTGAGTTTTCACGATCGTTCGTTTCAGATGCGGAGCCGGAGCGGTCCTTCATTAAAAGAACCGCTGTACCACCGGCAAGTAACAGAAAACCAAAAACGAGGACAGCTACGATTGTGATTTTATTCATATTATTGTTCTTCCTGACTTTTAATTTGGTCGCGGATTGTCTGGATGTCGGGGCGTAGGACGTCGAATACGAAGGTTCTAATTTCCAGAGCAACTTCACGAGCTTTGAGAAGTTCACCGCGAGCGGCTTCTACTTCTGCGCGGAACTGGCTTTGATCATCACCACAGGTTTGAGTTCTTGCGGCTCGTAATCGTTCCATGGAAGATTCGATATACGTTCTGAACTCTTCAATAAGTACTTGGAGCTGAGCAAGGTCGTTCTCAAGATTTGTGGTATCAATTCCTTCTTCTTGAAGTTTGGTAATAAGTTCAGCTACATTTTGCTGAATACCATTGTATCTTTGTATGTGTCGTTCTTTTCGCTCTTCATAACCTGAGAGTAGATTGTCGATTTTTCCATTCACCAGGTTACATCGGCTCTCGTCGAGTGGTCTCTGTTCGAATTGATTTGCCCTGTCAGGTACTCGGGGAGTAGGGACGGAGATTGCTGAGACTGGTGCAACTGCCATAAGAAATGCTGCAATCCCAAGAATTAATGATTTTGTAAGCTTCATTCGAAAGAAAAAATAATTCAAATTAACAACTTGCTATAGAGTAGTTCGCTGGGTGGTTACAGTGGGGTAATCATCCAGGGTCATAAGCGAGGTGCACTTAGGTGATTTGAGAGCAAATAACCTTGTTACAGTTGATCATACATCTGCTGGTAGGGACCCTATGTCACCTCCATTTATACGTTTAAGTCTACGGTAAATGAATTCTTCTGCTGCATTTAAAACCTCTAATGATCTCCTATCATTCTCACTCAGGAATGTTTCATGTTCATAACGGCGTTCTTCTTGTTCTAAGGCTTGTGACACTTCTTCTTTGGTGGCTAAACTGTTATGTATTCCATCAAGAAATATCTTTATTTTAAAACCTGCAATTGAAAGTTCTCGTTCTTGTTCCTCAAGTACCTTCCAGCCTTCTAACGGATGGTCCATGGGATTTTCTGCGGCTCTTGCAATTGCTTCTTGAAACTTTCTCTCTTGTTCACCGTTAGGAACTACTTCTGATACAACTTTACCACTTCGCATTCTTGTCTCAGGATCAAGAGCACGCGGAAAGCCCACTGCCATCCATCCTTCAGATGTAAGCATAATGTAGCGTGCTGAGGGTACATAGGTATCGGTTCCTTGTGTTTCGATCGGTTTACGAAAAAGAACCACTTGTCCATAATGTCTCCCGATGCATATTGCTCCAGGATATGCTCTTCTTAACTCTTGCATTTGAATAAGTGTTCGTTCACCTAAATCTTCTCTCATCTCCATTCTTTCTCTCTGCAAATGACTATCTGCCAATGTATCAATTGCCTTATCATCACCACCAATTTCTCCATAGAATGGTGATCTTTGCAGTTTTTTATCAGAAATTCCAAAAAACGCAGGAGCGAATGTGCGTTCATACGGTCGTCGAATGACAAACTCTTCATGTGGTCTTGATGTTAAATCATCAGGGTCAGATACCGTTTTCTGAGGGTTAACATCCTCTGCTTCGGAAATTCTTCTTTCTAATGCACCGAGATCCTCAGGTTGTCCCATTAGTTGGTCGCTCATCTGAAAAAAATGAAAATTTACGTAATTATGTAGTATGAATCTTTATCCAGTATATCAACTTGATAATAGGAGTCAATTGGTCATTTAGGGTCTGGTCTGCAATACCAATATCTCGTATTTACGTTTCATTAACACACCCAAACAGAATTTCAGGCACGGTGTCTGCGGGATTGAATTTCGATATCTTTGGTAAATGCTCCTTTCTAATAGCGCGTGCAGAGTATCCGCTGACGAAAGGTTGCTCTGATTTGCTTGGGATATTTACAACAAATGGTTCGACCGTGACACCTGCTTCGTGTTTTTCTCTATCAATCCACGTCCATATCTCTCTGGTCTGGTAAGGAACTCTCTTTTGGGTGACGAAGTATTTAAAGTGATCAGTATCCAACTCGTTTTTCGTGCTTTTGTTCATAAGTACACCGCCGCCCGATACGCTTTTCGTTGATTTCAGAACGGTGTCTTCAGATAGAGAGGCGGAGTCATGAGGTCGTGCAAGACGGGTTTCGGGAAATCTCTTAAGTGATTTTACTATCGATTCGCTAAAGCCAAGTATCTTTTGCATTGCTGGATCAGTGATGAATGCGATAGATAGTTTGCTGCCGATGATGAGTGCTGAGGGAGGAGAGGCTACTTCGAGTGTGCCTGCAAGATATGCCTCCCTGACGCGTTCGTCCCGGATCCCGCCTTTGGTGTAGAAAAGGCTTGTTCCTCCACATAAGTTTTGTAGGACGATAAGATCTACCATTTTGTCTTGGTAATATAGTTTTGACTGCTTTAATGAAATGCCTTTTAAAAACTGTGTATACGTAGTGCAGGAGTAATGCGGTGTATCCGAATGCACGTCAATAATTTCGGCACTTTTTACTGCATTGTGAAGTTGGTTTGCGAGGGAGTATGGATAATCCCACTTCGGATTATCTGAAATGAGAAAAATCTCTTTGGGTTTCTTTCCAATGTTTGCTGTACACATTGAGAGAATACTATCTGCAATATCTTTCGCGTTTTGCTGGGTAGGTGTTTTTTTCTCCGATGATCCAAACGCGAGGGAAAACCAATCTGCGTCCTCAAACATTTGAGGACGGCGTGCGTTAACTTCAATAAACCGAAACTGCTCTCCATCAAAAATTGTGTCAATACGTGAGTAATTAAACAAATGTTTGGTTCCTCTTCGCTTAATTCCTTCCACGTCAACACCAGGAAGTTGTAACTCCTGCAGTAAGGAAGGTTGCTTCCAGATGACGTATTCCGCGAATAACGACAGAGCTTTTAGGGTATTGATGGCGTCAGTATCAAATTGCGATTTTTCATTAGCCGGAAGCGAAATGGTGAAAAACTCCCGGTATGTTTTGCCATCCGCAAGCTTAAGGTACTTTTCTCTATATTCGCGAAGTGCTTTATTGGATAGCACATCAGCCATAAATGGGACTGGTATTTCTTTACTCAATAGACGCTTTCTTCGTAGTTTCACTGAGGTATTTTCAAAAAAAGTGAAGATGTATCCATATGTTTTAGGATTTTTAACCGTCATATGGCCGGTTTTACCAAGTATTGTTACCGTTGAATGTGGAAGAAGCTTATGAAATGTATACGCATGTGAAACCGGAAGAACCCTGTCTTTACGTCCCCATATGATGAGGGTAGCTGTTTTGATACGAGGTAGATCTGCTTTAAGGCTAGTGACGAAAAGATTTTCGTAGGTTTGTTGAAGAATTTTCCGATGAGCGGGCAGAACCCAGAATTTTGAAAATGATATATGGGCAAATTGTTTTTGACGAACTGGAGGTTTAGATGAGTTTAATCCTGCTGAATTTAGAAGCACGAGCTTCTTAACCTGTGATGGATGGGTGAGAGTATAACCAAGTGCAATTCTTCCTCCGGCAGAATGGCCGATGAGATAACATTGACGAATCTTAAGTTTTTTCAAATAGAGATGAAGCTCTTCAATGTAATCTGGTAGAGTGAGTGGAAAGGGTGAATAACTTGATTTATAAAAATTACTCAAATGGACGAAGTGAAAAGAGTATTTTTTCCGTTGTTCCTTCAATGCTGATGTGTAGCTCTTGAACGCAAAACGATCTCCATCATTAAGCCATCCAAGGAGAAATATTACGGGGAAGCCATTACCATGAATTACCGAGTAGATCTTTCTCCCTTTGACTTCGATATATTCTTTTCTTGTAGGGAATTCTTGCATGTATTGATTGTATCATGGAATCGAATGTTTCTAAGGAAAATGCAAGAACCCTTTTCTTCAATATGCGTTATAATGTGAATGGTAACGGTATAAGATTGTGAGCGGTCGACCTATTTCTGATGACTTTAATTGATCATCCCCTTTTATGAAAATACTCATAACCTATGATTCTCAATTTGGATCAACAAAAATCATCGCAGATGCAATTGCGGAAGGTTTTACTTCCGATGTTTCTGCGAAAAGTTTGCATGTTAAGGATGTCAAAGAAACGTACCTTAAAGATATCAATCTCATTGTTGTTGGATCTCCTACACAGGGGGGAAGGCCGACAGTTGCCATTGAGCAGTTCATTGAGGGTTTGAGTAAGAAGGAGATGAAGAACGTTCGGTTTGCTGCTTTTGATACCCGCTTTCATGAGAACAATTTGAATATGATGCTTAGAATATTGGTTCGAACGATTGGATATGCGGCTCCAAAAATGCATGATTCGCTAATAAAAAAGGGAAGCGTTGCACTTTCAAAACCACAAGGATTTATTGTGATGGGAAAAGAGGGGCCACTGGCGGAAGGAGAGATAGAAAAAGCACGAGAATGGGGTAGTTCTCTTGAGAATGCGTACCGTCGTCAATAGTTTCAATTCGTAATGAAGAGACGGTTAAAATTTACAGACCCTCCTTCTTTCTGTATCCACTGAAGTCAAATTCACTTGAATCAATACATAAGCAGGTCTACTATCGCGGTAGAGTAACTTATTAATACAAATTAAGCGTGAATACATACTCTGACCTGTATCCTTTCCAGATGACTATGGTAAAGATACTTAAGTATAAACCGAACTGTCGATTTCGTGACCTTAAGATTGACGGTATTACGACAGATCTCCAAAGTTTTCATGTTAAGCAATTGATTAATCTTGGAATTGTAGAGAAATCTGAAGGTGGAACATATTCTCTTACTAATAGGGGAAAAGAGTATGCAAATCGTATGGACGATGAAATTCAAAAGATAGAACAACAGGGGAAAGCAGGAGTGTTAATCCGGCTTACTAAGATAGATGGAAAAACTCAAAAATTTCTGGTGTATCGTCGAAACAAAGAACCGTTTTTCGGATGTGTCGGGTTTCATACGGGAAAGATACGGCAGGGTGAACTTGTTTGGGAGGCTGCTTCGCGTGAACTAGAAGAAGAAACAGGTCTGACTGCAGATCTCTATTTAGTTGGTGTTATCCATTACCTTGATTATTCAGATAACGGGGAATTCATTAGAGATCAGTATTTCTATACCTTTAGCGGATATAATGCGAAAGGTGAATTGCGCGGTTTGGGGGATGATGGTGAGGAGAATTTCTGGTCAGATATCGAAGGATTAAGAAAAGAAGTTGTTTATCCAGGCTTTTGGGATACTGCTGATGGACTTGAGTGGTTCACTATACCGTCACAACCTCCTCAAAAAGCAGAGCTTGTATTCTTTGAAAAGAGAAGGGTGATAGAGAGGTATTGAACCGAGTTGAAAGAGTTACGTCTAGTGATTGATTCTTGATGCAAAGAATCAATAAGATCTTGAATTTTTACGTAATGAGTATACACTTGAAATATGACTATTAAAGATCCATCTGTTTGTTGTGCTGAGTTTGATCCCTCCTTGTTTAATGAAAAATCACATCGGTGGGAGAAAAAGTTGTTCCTTAAAGATTATGTCTTACAGATAATGCATATTCCCCTTACTATGGGAAGTGTGGTGAAAAGGATGGTTGAAAAGGTTGAACGGGCTAAAGCTATGCCCGAAGTTGAGGATTTCTTACTGCTTGCGTATGACCCTTCTCCTTGGCGTTCTGAGCTATATATGACCGTTACAAAACCTGTTACTGACGGAGAAATGACTTCCATGTCGGGAGAATTTATTAGTAAAGTGTACGATGGACCATATAACGATGTACCAAAATGGATGGAAGACTTGAGTTCATATATTGCAAAACAAGGAAAATCTTCAGAACGATATTACTTTCATTATGCTTATTGTCCCCAGTGCTCGAAAAAGTATGGCCATAATTATTGTGTAGCATTTGCGAAAGTAGGGTAATCGAATGACGTATGCGTTACGGCTTCCACATCGACTTTGATAGATCCACCTTGTCTCCGTTAAAGATCACTCCTTCAGCGAGAAGCATCGCTTTTTTTGAAGCTAGTCCTCCTGTGCCTGAGTATCCTCGGAGCGATCCATCGACAGCTACCACCCGATGGCAGGGGATTTGAGGTGCCTTGGGATTCGTTTTCATGAAGAGTCCTACCGCGCGAGCAGCTTTCGGTTTACCAGCAAGAGATGCTATTTGTGAATAGGTCGCAACGAAACCATGAGGTATCTTTTTAGTGATGCCATACACTTTTTCTCGGAATGTGTTTGGGTATTTACGAAGACGCATCAAGGATTATGTCTTATTTGTCGAAAAGGATCTTCCTTTGTGGATTTACACCCTTAACCCCTAATTTTCTTATGGTTGTATCCAGGTATTCACCTCTTTCAAATAAGTCACGAGGGTTTCTTAGAGGATTAACATCTGTTGGAGAAAGAATATGTGCTGATAGGTATTGAGCTAAAGCAAGTATCGCCTTTGCATCAAACCTCCCATTCCTTTGCATTTCACCTATACCATTCATCGCATTTAAGATCCAACCCCAAGCATGGATATTATTAACAACGGGATCGGTAGCAACATCAATCTTGTCTATAGTGCACGTTCTTAAGGTTTCTGGGAACATGTATTCTCTTAGTTCTTCGATTGTTTGTAAATAGGCAAGCTTCTGAGGGACGGTCTCGTTGGCTGTGGACATTATACCCGGAGGATTAAATCGTGGAAGCTCCGTTGTTGCAACAATCTCTACAAGTTGTCTTGCAATTTCTTTTTCCCATGGTTTAAACGTCTCTCCTCCGTATTGTGCAGCTCTTGTTTCAAGTTCTGCGATTTCAGATAATACTGCCTGTGATAGTTCTCCATGGTCGTACCCTTCTCGTAACGTACTCATTTTTGGTAGAAATAAGCTTATATAAAGCAATTATATAACTTCTCCTTTTGTATAATCAACAAAGGGCCGTAGAGCGATAGGTAGTAGGATCAAGGTGATGTTTATAGCGAGCTTGTCCTTTTCTCTAGCTGTTTTGAAGATATGCTTTAATAAAGAGTGAGTAATCAGTAACACTAATAGTACCGTCAGAGTTTAAGTCACTCCGTGAGGTAAGCTGGTTACTTTCCAT
>CAZDUZ010000044.1:0-7544 GCA_964508755.1 uncultured Candidatus Saccharibacteria bacterium
TCCTTTTTCTACATAACTATTCTTAAGTGTTCCCCACACCTCCCAAAAAAGATCGAAGTCTAACTGTGTTATGTTTGAATTCTCTTTACTGCCTGTAATTTCAAATACTTTGGTATCTGAGGAACCTCCACCCCAATATTTACCGGCATAAAAACCCGCAACAAGAAGTGACAAACCGACCAATATCGTACTTATAAAAGAAAAGTACGTAGGAACAGAGCTTGTACTACCACCGACAGAACTGAAATTTTGACTTTGAGAATTTTTTGTTTGTGGGACAGTCATAACAAAGTATTCTTCCAATTAAACTAAATGCAACGTTTATGGATTATACACTAGCCTACTCATCACGGTAACAGGTGAACCTACTCTTCTCCAATAGCATGAATTGCCCCTGAACCAACTAACACTTTCAATTCTTCACCGATAAGAACCTGTACCAAGCCTTCATCTTCAAGAATGTCAATTACTTTTCCCGTATATCCCCAGTATGGAAGGTCACGAACTTGCACTTGCTGACCCTTGTGTAACTCAATCACCGTTATTCCTGCATTTATAAGCGATTCATCCTTAGAAACCGTTGGCACAGAAGACGAAGGTGTAATAGCAAGTATCTTCTCATAAGGGTTAACAATGCAAATATCTTCTTCATGTTCTTTCAATACAGACCATAATACTTCATTAACCGGAATTATTCCCCACCCTTCAGTGATAACAAGAGGAATCGCGGGTTCGGCAAAAGCAGACAATTCAGTTTTCTGTATACCTCCGACAACAATTCCTTTTGCCCCAGCCGATAAAAGTGCATCATAGAGAGCAACAGAAAGTGACCTTCCTACAACCACAACGGCTCCTTCACACGAAGAGTCAACATCCCGTGCACGGTACACGGCATTACCTTCCTTCAAAAACCGTAAGGGTGCGGCAACATAATTTCCAAGAATCATAAATGGTCTTGTACTGAAAGCATTTACACTAATATGAATTTCTCTTTTATGAAACTGTTCAGGAAATATCCTCTCGACCTTTCCGTGCACTCTGGCAAGCACTTCGGTTTCAGTAAACGGAGATCTTACCTCCAACACCCCGCTTGCAAGGCGGTCGAACGACAATTTTCCTGAAAATGAACTGTAAACAAGCCGCTCCACGGTACCCGCAGCAATGCTTCGTCGTGCAACTAATTCTCCTTCATCCACAATTTCCCCATCATCCTTAACCATAAACTTGGCTACCTGACTTGGAGCAACTCCCAATTCCTGACTGAGATTTATCGCCTGAAGAACAATACTCTCGTTTCCTTTTAAAACAATACTACGAGGAACAACAGAGTCCCCTGTTTTAACCGTAGCTACAGCATCCCCTTCAAATAAGAGAGCGTATTTAACCCCTTCTCGAACCTTAATTTTGGGTATAAATGGAACAATCATTTCTTACTTCTTTCCTTTCGCTCTACCATCTATTATCGATTTTACCGGTTGAATCCAGCTTGAAATACGAGAAGCGTTTGACAACGGATCAGGACCATACACGACAGGAAGGCTTCTGCAATCAATAATTACATCTTTAAGATCAATAGAATCATCAAGCGCAAGGTATTTTTTGTTATTTTCAAAGACCTGCTTCAACCGAGGGAAAAAAACGGGTTTTGCTGGTTCAATCAGTAACTGTTCATTCTCTTTAAGTCGGATTGGAATAACGTGACCGGTTAAGCCAACAATAATTGTATCGATGGTTTGTGCATCATGATCGTTAATTACTCCGCGAAAAGTGATTTCACCACGCCTTCCTGAAGCTCCCTTTTCAGGTGAGACATAGACAAATGAAGTTTCAAATACACTTTTCCATGGAAAGGCAAATACTTTATTATTTACAGAAGTTCCAAGAGCATAAGCCCTCATATCAGAATCAATATACGTTTCAAAAGTACCTCGCAACTGAAGTCCATCAATAACCGCAAGCGAAAGAGCCGAAGGATGTATAAGACGCGCGATGGGACCAGTAACACAGAGAACGCTCTTCCCCTCATTACCGCCGAAAGAATGAAGACCAGCATCCCTCATATGAATAAGTGCTGCAGTAAGAAATGATCGGACAATATCAATAGATTGCTCAGCATACAGCTTCACCGGAGATGCTGTCCGCATATTTGCTAAAGCGTCAACAAGAAAATCCTTTCGAACGGGTGTTGAAAGTATAGATGAAACAGACTTGTCAGCAATTCTTTCCAGAACATCCGATTCTACCTTTAATTCTCGTATCAGAATTTTCGGCTGTTCGATATTCTTCCACACAGAGTTCTTGGCAGCAAGATACACACGAATAGTCGTCCAGTCAGCATCAAGTAATACAAGAGTGCTCGCCCCTGAAAGTTCAAGCAACTTAGTGGTGAGATCGATATATACTTGATCAGTAAGTGGTATTGAATCTATCCCTAAAACGTATGAGTGATACTTACCATTTTGTACGTAGCGCTCTTCAACAACAAGTGACACTCCATTAACCGTTTCACTTCCGGAAAGAGAAAGTATACACAGGTCATCTTCACATCGCACTAAATCCCAACCAATATCTTTTGACCAAAGTTTCAAAACATTACCTAGCAGTAAATCGAGGTTATCAATTTCAAAATCATCAGGCAACGTAAAGGAATAACTGTATGTTTCAGCACAACCAGCTTTATAGTTCGCCTCAACAAGATGACACAGGAGCAATCCTCTCGCGACAATAACGAAAAGATGCGAGTCACCACCTATATTCAAAGCACGTGAAAACTCCAACGGGCAGATACGGTAATGTTAAATCTTATGGTAAGTATAGCGAAGTAACCATAGAATGGCTACATCTGATATACGTATCACAGAATAAACTCCTCAGTTTCAACCTGGGATAGCATTACCGCACTCTATGCAAACAGACTATTTCGTCAGAGAAACGTAGGAGAGCAAAGACATATACCTCGCGTTTTTGATCGAGTTCGTCAGTTGCCTCTGATGTTTCGCACACATACCTGACTTGTCACGACCAATGATTTTTCCGCGTACAGATGTGTATTTCTTTAATTGGTATACATCTTTATAGGTGATCTGCTTCACCCCTGTTTCACAGAGCGGGCACTTTAGATCAACTTTCGCTTGTTTAGAACGACGCGGTCTCCGCTCATCAATTACAGACGAATCATCGAACACATCGGATACTGTCGGTTTTATCGAACTGTTTTCAACTATTTCCGCCATACAACTTTTAGTACAAAAGATTAGAATGGAAGATCATCATCAGCGAGTGGATCACCGACCCCCTCGTCATCCTGTGATTTCTTCTCTTTTTTCTCGGATTTCTTCTCTGACTTCTTCACTTTTGGTGAAGATTCATCTGCAGTTTCATTAGTTGTCTCAGCCATAACATCTTCAACAGTAATCTCTTTGCCGTTTCCGCCATGTTCTTCTGCTTCAACAGCCCCACCACCAATTCCTCTCTTACCTTTACTGTCGAGAAGGATCATCTCATTGAGTTTGATCTCAGTTCTATATTTGGTCGAACCGGACGCCTCATCTTCCCAACTACGGGTTCTTAACTCACCTTCCACATAAATTTTCATACCTTTTGCAAGGATCTGATAACACACCTCTGCCATTTTGTTCCATGCCACAAGGTTATGAAACTCAGCCTCCTCTTTAATCTCTCCTTCGGAATCTTTCCACGACCGGTTGGTCGCCATTCCAAAAGAACATACTGCCGCCCCACTCGAGGTGTAGCGAATTTCTGGATCCCGTGTAAGGTTTCCAATTAAAAGAACTTTATTTAACGAACGTGCCGCCATTTCGCGCCACTTATCAATTTAGATTGAGAATGAGTATAGATTCAAAATATGAAAAAACGGTTAAATGTCTATCACTTTCTTGTTTAGATGAGATCGTGCAATTTCCGGATGTTCAATTCTCGTAAACAAGAATCTGAGTACTTCAGGAATTTGTTTAATCTGATTTGACACTTCTTCTACATCGGCAGAAGGAAGAGTCAGTTCATAGACAATATAGTAACCTTCATCATGCCCATCAATTGGATATGCAAGATACCGCTTCCCCCAAACGTCAGCACCGGAAACTTCTCCGCCCTTTTCCTTTATCAAGGTAATGAGAGCTTTATGAGAGCCTTTACGGACATCATCTGGAAGTAGTGGTTTGAAAATAACCATTAACTCATAACCAACAAGCTGTGTTGCCATTCGACATTAGTTTTAAAGATATTACGTAGGGCTAGATACTTACCCCAACACCAGAGCGAAAGGATAATAGCAAAAAACACAGGGTCCCGCAATAGATTACGTTACTTGCACATATTTTCGTGCAAAGACAGATTATTCTCCGCACAAAATCTTAAGACTTATGTGCTAGTACGGAAATGTAATCGCCATCACTTACAAGATAATCCTTACTTACATTTTTTATAAGCCCCAGCTCTTTTACCTTATTCCACCCTCCTTTAGATACGACTTCGTCTACGGGAACTATTTCCGCAGCTACAAAGTTATCTTCTAAATCGGAATGTATCACTCCTGCAGCCTCCTTTACCGTTGCCCCTCTCCTGATAGTCCACGCGTTAACTTCCTTCTCATTTCCAGTATAAAACGTGAGCAAATCCAATCTTTTAAATGCCATGAGGACAATATCCTCAGCTGAATGATAATTCGAAACCATACCCGTTAATTCCTGTCTCTCGTCATTGTTTAAGTCCACTACATCAATTTCCATTTTGCAGTCTACGGGAAGAATAAAATCTGCCTCCTCTGAAGGAATAACAGACAACAAAGAGGTTCGCCACTCTTTAAGAAGTTCTTCATCGACCCCACCTTTAATATTAAGGAGATAAAGAGCAGGTTTATCGGTTAATAGCCACATTTCTCTCAATATCAGTCTCTGTTCAACCGTAAGGTCAATAATACCTGCAGGGATTTCGTCATTTAATCCCTTGAGTACTTTCTCTAGACACTCTTTCTGCATTCGTAGCTCAGGGGTACCACCCGATTTCATTTTAGAACCGAGTTCGTCCAATCTTTTTTCTACGGTATCAATGTCACGCAAAATAAGTTCAGAACGTACAATTTTAAGATCATCTGCGGGATCAATCCGTTCATATACGTGCGTTATTGTTTCACTTCTAAACGCACGAAGAACGTAAAGAATCGCGTCTGCCTCCCGAATGTGCGCAAGAAACATATTACCCAGCCCCTCCCCTTTCGATGCTCCTTTTACCAAACCGGCAATATCTACAAAGGTCATCGCAGATGGAACGATTCTTTCTGGCTGGTAAAAATGAGCAAGACGGTCTAGCCGTTCATCTTTTATTTTGATAACCCCCACGTTTTTATCAATAGTGCAAAACGGATAGTTTTCAGCTGGTACTGCACTTCTTGTCAGTGCATTAAAAATCGTTGATTTTCCTGAATTGGGAAGACCGACGATACCAATAGATAACTGATGGGAGCGAACAACAGACATATACGTTTTAATAAAAGTAATACTTTCAAGCTATTATACACTGTACTTCTATCTTTTTAGATAATGCATTATTTTTCAAGGAATATGAAATAAATGATACTGACAGTGAACAGGTATTTATCTATAATGACAGCATGCGGAAAACACACAGGTTACTAACCACACTCTTTGTTAATATAATCCTTACGTTTTACCTTGCGTTGCAGGGTATTGTTCCAATCCTCCCCGTTTCCCCTGTCAGTGCAGCAGACTTTGACATTGTTGTTAACCGTGTTCTTACCGTTCCCGAAACGGGAATGGCAATCCAGGTTTCGGAGACAAGAACAGTAACTAATAGATCCGCAAGTTATTATATTCCTGCAGGATCAATAGAAACATTTTCCATTCAAAGTTTTAAAGAAGGTTTCGAAGATACAGAAAGAAAGCAGAAAGAGCAAACAATCAAACTCACTAACGCTAAAGGTAAACCGATTCCTTTTACTACAGAACTACAAGACACTACGATCCTCGTTAAAGCTACCTACCCTTCCAATGTCGAATATGGATCTTCCTTTTCTTTTATCCTCAGTTATGAAACAAACGAACTGAGAGAAAAAGTGGGAAGTGTCACTAACGTTTTTATCCCGGGATTAAGCACTGAATTCACCGGTGATAGCACCGATCCAACCACAAAAACAGTAACCAATATTGCCTATCAGACGTCCCTTGTCGTTCCCCTCTCAATGGGTGAAAAATCTTTCACCCTGCCAGAACCGGACAGCATAACGAGCACGGCACAAAATACTATTTACAGTTTCAACACTGAATCACTCATTGGTACGACCGTTTGGCACCAAATCGGTGATCATCAAACTTATTTTTTTAAAATGACTCAACCAATTCACAAATCCGACCAATATACACCAGAACAATTATCATTCCTCTCGAAAGCCGAATACGAACTTATACTTCCCCGTGATTACTCCGAAACAAATCAGAAGGTGTTTTTTTCAAAGATTGAACCGAAACCTGACAAGATTTCCCTCGATGATGATGGAAATGTCATCGCCACTTTTTTTATGGATGCCACCAAAGAAGGCCGGATTGACGTCGAAGGGTACATCACCGTATCTACCGAGGAAGATCTTACAGGAGGAATGGATGCCAATAATGCCACAGTGGAAGAAATACTAAGGTCCGATCCTTCGATGTCAAGTTACCTGAAATCAGCTCAATTTTGGGAGGTTTCAGCCCCTGAAATACATGCAAAAGCACTGGAACTCTCTCAGGGTAAAACCAGAATTTTAGATATTCTCAAAGCTGATTATGAGTTTATTGTCCAGTCTATCGATTACGATGATTTCAAATACGGTGACCGAAACACACGCCGGGGAGCTTTGGCTACTCTCAAGGGAGGCAGCAGTGTATGTATGGAATACTCGGACCTTCTTATAGCCCTTGCAAGAGCCCAAGGTATTCCAGCTCGAGCAGCTTACGGCTATGGATACGATCCTAAACTTCCTCCTGATCAACAGGAAGAACATCAATGGGTGCAAACGTGGGTCCCCCATTATGGGTGGCTCACCATTGACCCGACCTGGGGCGAAACAGGACGTGAGTTTATCGGCAAAGATCTGGACCATGCGTTGTGGTATGTCGCTTCGATTAATCCAAACCTCCCCTCCCCGCTTAAAGTCACCGCGGCTACCACTGATTTCATACTTGAAAACAGCATTATTGAAATTACTGCTGTTGATGGAATTCCGGAAGGCATATCACTCAAGACCCTTACCCAGATATCCTCTGATGCAGGAGATACTCAATCAGGAAGCGTCGAATTTCTGAGACATGTACAGACGTCAATGATGGGAAGAACGTTAGTAATAATACTTCCGGTGGTAGTCCTTCTCGTTGGTCTTACTATTGTAGGAAAGATTCTATCCTTTCTATTTAAACCGAGGAGGAAGCTTTCAGCTTCTTCATTACCTAAAAACACGACGCAGGAATCGTTCACCGTCTCCCCTAATGCATCAAGCCATTCTCCTTACCAACCGATTACCTCTCCATCAG
>CAZDUZ010000045.1:0-7459 GCA_964508755.1 uncultured Candidatus Saccharibacteria bacterium
TTTCATGAAAAGCGTTGCTGCTATTACGAATAGTGCCAATTATTCGTATCATCTCTAAACATTACTGTACACAGCGTTGTACTATTGTTTTGATCTAAACTTGACTATAATGACTTTATGAACTCAATAGATATAAAAAAGACAATCCGTATCGAACAAGCACTCGGAATCTATGCTAATGACGTTAGGATTCAGAAGATGTTCGAGAATCTTTATTCTGATGATGGAAAAGAGGAACGGCCTGGAGATTGGGGCACTACCAAAAGTACATTTTCTCATTTATTCGAAAAGCAACAGGGGTTTGTTGCTTTTGACAAAGAGGACTATCCTGTAGGTTATTCCCTCTGGATGGAGACACCAAATAGTCCATGGGTCCCGGAGTCAATCTTCATATCTGAGCTGTATGTGAGCCTTCGGTTTAGGAACCATGGTATCGGCACACACTTAATTCAGAGAATTTTGGAGCAGTCGTTTCCAGATGGCATCAAGAAATTCTGGATAACACATGATCCGGAACATAAAACGTTGACAACCTTCTATCAACGGCTGGGATTCACGGCGACGGGTATGACAGATGTTGGAAACGTTATTATGACAAGGGAGATCTGACCCGCCAGGTCCATTTTATCCCGCTATCCGCAGAATAGCGGGACAAGCCCTGCCATCCACCGGCTGTGCGGGACAAGCAAACCACATCATGGAATTGGTACGAATAGCTGTACTAACTTGCAATCACAATGAAAGTTTGAACGTTTCTTATCAACAGATCTTACCATCATAGTGTTTCCAGACATATCCGCCTGCAATCTGCTACAATGTAAACATGAGCAATAAATCTAAGTACAAAGGGGTGATATTTGACCTTGACCAAACGCTCGCCAATACTGAAGATTATTGTCTCCCCAAGGAGTCCTGCCAAGAGAACTGTGAGCAATATGCCGAGTGGCATCTTTACGAATTTCTCAGACCTCATCTAAAAATCATCTCCTGGAACGAATTCGAAACCCAATACCAGTTGGCAAAATCTCAGGTAAAGATGATCCTGAAAGGAACCGCCGCTTCCCACAATCGTTACTTGTACATCCAACGAACATTGGAAAATCTAGGGGTAAGATTCTCCCCAGAGCTCGTTTATAATGCAACCAACAAATACTGGGATCACATTCTCACCAACATGAAACTTTTTCCGAAAGTTTTAGAAACACTCAAAAGAATCAAAGAGTCACATTTTGTTACAGCCGTTCTATCCGACCTTACTGCGGATATTCAAATCCAGAAGCTTTCAAAACTCAAAATTAACAAGTATATTGACCTACTCATTACTTCCGAGGAGGCAAATGCCGACAAACCGGATATCCGTCCGTTCACACTGGCACTGGAGAAGATGAACATGGAGCATACCGAGGTACTCATGGTCGGAAATAATCCAAAGACTGATATCGCAGGATCAGAGAAAACCAAGATTGACTCTGTACTTTTTGATTTCAACATTATCTATCCTCAATTTGCAGGAAGAAAGATTTCTGACTTCGAGGAGATCCTCGACATCATCAGTATCACACAACAATCATATTCTTCAAAGAAACTCGTCATTTTTGATCTCATGGGCACAATAACCACGGACCCACATCTCATAAGAAGCACACTCTCAAGTGTGTTAAAGAGTCAGAACGTTCCGTTTGAATACCATTCAGTGAAAGAAATGTATGAGAAATTGAAAGTCGGATCTATTTCAGATGCTGAATTTTGGAATGGGATCGGTATTCCTGAAGAGAACCATCAAGGATATGAAGACATGCTTATCGACAAGATAGAGATGCGGCAAGAGGCCCCTCAGATCATCAAGAATATACAAAAGAAGAGTCACACAGCAGTCCTCTCGAATATCCCGTCAACATGGGGCCGGCGAATTGCAGAGAAATTCAACCTTGATTCGTACTTTGATGCGTTAGTTTTTAGTGGAGATTATAAGACAAAGAAACCTGATTCAAAACTTTACAAGATCGTTCTCTCAAAGTTCCCGGGAGTAAACCCTGCTCAAACATATATCGTCGATAACGAGCTCGGCGACCTCAAAGCGGCAAAGCACCACATCATGAACACGATATGGCTAGAAGTAGAAGACAAGGACACCCTATATGTTCCAGATTTTGTTGTCGGAGATTTGAACGACATTCTCAAGATTCTTGCCGTCTGACCAGGAATTTCACCGCGCAACTTCAAGAAACCTTACCACTAAAGGGTAATCTGACCGCCTGGAATGGTTTACAAACCATGTCATGGAGTGGGTGAGAGTGATGAAAAGCATTGCGGCAATAGCGGAAAGTCGCAGTACCCTCATCCCATGTGTTACAGGTCTCACACCCTAGCTCACACTACACTTTCACTTTTCCTCAAACGAGTTGAAGCTCAATTCCCACGTTGTCACCTCAATTCCGTCTACTACACTGATGCCTTTCTTCAAAAGCTCATCCCTTATGGAATCCGCCAGGATGAAATCCTCTCGTTTCCTCACTTCACTTCGCTGTGAGACAATCGAATCAATCTCAGTTCTGCTCAATCCCGCATTTTGCAGATACATGTCCTCAATTTCTTTGATGACTGTCGACGCATCTAGATCAAACAAACCTATCACATTCCCAACATGACGAATGAACCGCACATTCATATCAGTAACTGAACTGCCATGATCATTCGTCGTACCCTTATCAAGCTCCCCATTGATCTCTTTTACCGCCTGTAGGATGAACGCAATAACAGGAACCGTATTGAAGTCATCATCCATCACTGCCTCGAATCTTTGAATCATTTCTGCAAAAGATACCTTATTGAAAGACTCCTGTGAAGCTTTAAGTGCTTCATCTGCCCGCGCAAGCGTCTTGTACACCTGATATACCGTCTTTGTCGCGTCGACATACCGTTGTGGAACAAACTGAACATGGGATCGGTAGTGGTTCGTCAGAAAGAGATACCGTATAACTTCAGTGTGATACTTCTTGAGCCAATCCCTAATTTCAATATCGTTGTGCAGGGACTTGCTCATCTTTTCTCCGCCGACCATCAGAAGGCCATTGTGAACCCAAAAGTTGGCAAGGGTATGCCCGGTCAAGCTCTCACTCTGTGCAATCTCATTCTCATGGTGTGGGAAGATAAGGTCAGCACCACCTCCATGAATATCAAGTGTCTCTCCGATATAGTGCATACTCATTACGGAGCACTCAATGTGCCATCCTGGTCTGCCCTGTCCCCAAGGGGAATCCCAACCAAATTCATCCACAGGCGATGACTTCCACAATGCAAAGTCAACAACCGCTCGCTTATCCTCTTCCAGATCCTTTCGGACAGCTACTCGTTGTTCTTCGGTTTTTCGACCAGAAAGTTTTCCATATGCAGGAAACGTAGCGACACTGAAGTATACATTCCCTTTCTGAGTAGCGTACGCATTGCCTTTTTCGATTAACTTCTGTACTGCTTCAATGATCTGCGGGATAAAGTCAGACACCTTCGTTGTGTGCGTTTCCTCCTTAACCCGTAGCGCCTTAAAATCAGCAGTGCACTGATCAATAACTCGCTGGGAGTAGGTGAGTGGATCAATTCCTTCAGCTTTAGCGCGTTCTACGATGCGATCCTCAATATCCGTGTAGTTCCGGACGTATGTCACGTCATACCCTTTATATTCGAAGTAGCGCCGAATGACATCGAATACTATTCCTTGCATCGCATGCCCAAGATGCGAGGGTTTGTAAGGAGTGACACCGCACGCATACATCCCAACTTTTCCTTTATGAACAGGAGTGAATTCTTCTTTTCGCCTTGTTAATGAACTGTAAATCTTCATGTTATTTTTATAATAATAAGTAATATACGAAATAACAAATCAACTAGCGGAATAGCTCCGTGCTCACGTAGCGGTCTCCACGATCAGGGAAGATAGTCACAACATTTCCCTTCTTGAGGTTCTTTGCCACTTCAATTGCACCCCAGAGTGCGGCGCCAGATGAAATCCCAACAGAAATCCCCTCCTTTCGATACACTTCTCGTGCCAAACCAAAGGCCGATTCATCATCGGTAATCTTCAGTAGTTCATTAAGTATTCCAAGGTCAAGAATCGGAGGAGTGTACTCTGTCATGTTGCGAAGCCCTTGGATTCGAGAATGCTCGTTGGGTTCCACTCCAATCACTTTGACCTGACTATCGAATTCTCGCAGTCGTTTTCCGATGCCCATAATTGTTCCGCCTGTTCCAAGACCAGCTACAAAATGTGTTATCTCAGGAAGACTTCGAACAATCTCTGCGCCTGTTGTCTCGTAATGAGCTCGAACATTGATCGGATTTTCAAACTGATTAAGCATGACATATCGATCCGGATTGTCAGCAACCATCTGCGCGGCTGTCTTCAGAGCAAAGTTCGTTCCCCTGTCCTTGTCCGTGAGGATAATCTCAGCTCCATACTGCTCGAGCAGCTTTCTTCGCTCAATGCTTGCAGACGCCGACATAACCGCAATGAATCTATAGCCTTTAATCGCTGAAACCATTGCAAGACCAATACCCGTGTTTCCGCTTGTTGCCTCAATAATTACCTTTCTTTTTTCCAAAAGACCTCGCCTTTCAGCGTCCTCGATCAGATACTTTGCCACACGATCCTTTATTGATCCGCCAGGATTTGAACCTTCAAGCTTCGCGAAAATATGCACCGACTTTCGTGGTGCATAACGAGTTAGTTCTACCAACGGAGTATTTCCGATGGTCTGTAACACATTCATAGCCTCATTCATAACAACTAAATGAGGTGATTACGGGAGTCGAACCCGTCTGAAAGGTGTTGCAGACCTTTGCCTAGCCGCTCGGCCAAATCACCAATTCGAATTAGCTTAAGACCGATGTCTAAGTATGTTAGGAAGAGGAAAAACAGAAACAGCAGAATAAGCCAACACTAAATTGTGCGGCTACAACAACAAACTAGATTTCTGCTGGCTCGAGGTTTCATTACGTAAAGAATTATAGTTCTATAAGGTGTAAATTACAAGGTGGAGAGAGTAAACATCAGGTGTATCGTGAGAAGCAGTGTGTGGTAACTTGACCCGCCGGGAATAGTTCACATATATTCACTATCTCCCTGAAATCAAGTTTACTACCAACTTCACCATCAGATCCTTATCCTTCCTATCACTCTGAGCAATCATAAGAGCAATTGCAACTATTGCGTTTTCTTCAACTAATTTTGTCCCATCACTCCGAAAGAGGATGCCGTTCAGATGCAAAAAACGTAAAAACATGAATGAACCAATCCGCTTGTTTCCATCAATAAATGGGTGATTCTTGATAATCAAATACAATAGGTTAGCGGCTTTTTCCTCGATACTTGGATAGAGGTCCTTTCCCTCGAACGTTTGAAAAATCGACTTCAAAGAAGATTCGAGACCACGGTCTCTTTCATCTCCAAATAGTTCACCAGAGTTAAGCCTCTCGCGGAGATTATCTATCTCTCGAAGGGCATCTGTGTACTTAATTGCAACAACCGACTTCCGTGACAGTTTTTGGGGCATTTTCACCGAGTCGTTATCAACTTGATGCAGGAGCTCAAGTCCGGATGCATACTCTGTAATTACTCGTATAAGCCCCTTCGATTGGTCAAGCGTTAACTTCTCTGTATCTACTACTTTTTGTAGAATCTTGATATGACGCCGGAGATCTCTCAGTTTTCGCGACTCCTCTTCCAATCTCCTGTGGTTTATTGCATAGCCTTCTACGAGATACGCGCGAAGAATATTCGTCGCCCAAATACGAAATTGTGTAGCCCTTCTCGAATTGACACGGTAGCCAATTGAAATAATCATATCCAGACTAAACACCTCAATCTTTCGTTTAACCTTTCTGTCCCCCTCCTTACGAACTATTTCCATTTTGGAAACAGTTCGGTCTCGAGACAGCTCTTTGTCAGAGTAAATATTGGAAATGTGCTTTGATAT
Source organism: uncultured Candidatus Saccharibacteria bacterium (assembly GCA_964508755.1). Classification (GTDB taxonomy): domain Bacteria; phylum Patescibacteriota; class Dojkabacteria; order SC72; family JAFGCJ01; genus CAZDUZ01. Next base: position 5,970 of record CAZDUZ010000045.1, read on the forward strand.
TGCAGGAACCTCAACCTCAAAAAGTTGCGCGATACCTCTCCGGTCTAGCCAGACCGTATCTCTTTCCAGCTGAACCGCTAGCTCGATCTCCCGGTCTTCGGTTTTGTATATTGCAATGTTTAGCTTCTTTTCCACTTACTTTTTCGATCATACGTTAACTGCTGAAATTCTATATGATCCACTTGAAAAAGTCCCATCGAGGTATTTGTGCGAGATTGCTACACTCTCTACAGGAGCTTTCGTGACCCGCCAGGAATGGTTTACCCCACTTCGTCCCTCGACAGGCTCGGGACTACGAAGGGCAGGCAAACTGGATCATGACGTATATGAAGGTGCTAAAAGAGCTTATGACGAAAGGAAAAACGATGCCTCAACATGCAACGGACTAAGTGTTACCTCACACAGGTTTACACGATACTTACATAACCGTCTGATATAATAACAATCATGAGAAAAACACTCTCTTCCGCTGACCTTCTGTCCGATCTAGATTTCTTTCATGACAAGCTTCCAGCACTTCATATAAATGCATTCCACACTACATCACAAGCCATATTTAATTCCCAAATAGAAAAGCTTCAAGCTTTGATTAACTCCCAGCCAATCGACACGTACACCTTCGCTCTTGAACTTCAAAAAATCGTTGCTCTACTTAAGGAGTCCCATACCCGGGTACGGGTAAACAAAGCATCAGACAGCGATAAGTACACGCCCGTCCTTTTTCAATGGTTACAAGATGGTTATTACGTTATGGCTATAGAAAAGGAGCTCGCCAAGCATATCGGCAACAAGTTAATTGGCATTGGCAAAGCATCAATTGACCAAGTTACGTCACGACTGAAGCCTTTCATCTCCTCCGAAAATGTATTGGACTATACCATTGATATTCCTCCAATGCTCACATCTCTAGAACCACTAAAGTCTCTTAAGTTGGTACCCAAAGGTGCGGCTGAGATTATGTATCAAATGAAAGATACGAAAGGGAAAGAGCACAGCATTAAGATGAAAGCTTTTCCATATAAGGATCGCCCCAATATGTCATCGAGATCACATAGTTTCGTTCATAACCCATTTTTTCGATCTCGGTGTCCATATTGTGTTGAATCGAGAATAGAGGATAAGGCCCTTATCATTCATTACAGCAGTTGCCACGATTACGAGGAAAACCCGCTTTCAAAATATAAACAGGATATAACAAAAGCGATCAGAAAAGAAAACCCGAAGAAAGTGGTTATTGACCTCCGAAACAATCCTGGCGGAGATTCCGCCCTCTTCAATCCAATAATCAAAGTCCTAAAGGTATACAAAAAAAACAATCCAAGTACTGAGTTCTCTATTCTAGTGAATGAAAATGTCTTTTCTTCAGGAATCATAAACGCATATGAGACACGAGATGCTCTAAAGGCACGGGTTTTCGGTACCACGCCACGACAGAAACCAAATCACTTCGGGGAAGTCCAAGAGCTTAAACTGCCAAAATCCAAAATTGT
>CAZDUZ010000046.1:0-7382 GCA_964508755.1 uncultured Candidatus Saccharibacteria bacterium
AAGAGCACCATCATGGCTCCCAGTAGAATTCTTTTCTTCATTACGTACCTCCTTAAGAAAATGTTGGTGAACTAATAGTTAATTTTAATTTTTGAACAAGTGCAAGGACAGAGCAACTTCATAGGTCAAAACATTAATCAACAAAAAAGTGTAGAATCTCTTTACCGTTTAGCTCTTTTAATTAGGCGAGCCTTAAGGGCCTTCTTAAGCACTATACAACGTCTCTCACTTAAGGCTCACCGAAGATCAATTCTTTCAGGAATTACAGTTCAACGGCTTACCAGGTGGGATTAACAGGATCTTCTGGAACCATCGTTACAAGTTCAACGAAAAGATCCCAGAATCTAGGCTCATCCATTCTCCAAAGGATATCGGCCTTCTGAGATCCCTGGGGCTGAGTCCCTTCTCTGGTATAACTAGTGGTTCTTCCATAGTTAAGACCGTAATTAGTGTCAACGTCCACGTATCTGGTCACAATTTCCGGGAATAACGTGGGATCAATAACATACGCTGCGCTGAGCAAATCCCAGATGCTTACTTCTCTATTAGGGTCTTGTTCAAATCGCGCACCATACATCTCGTCCAGCATTCTGGTTATTGGTGTGTTCGCAGCCTTGATCTGATCGTGGGTTTCCTTTCTGTACTTGTAGTACTGGTCAACGTCTAGAGAGTTGAATACCTGTCTGTTCCAGGGCGCACGGTAAACAGCGTGTGCAGCTTCCGGATCATACCAAATATTGTACTCTGCTGCAGGTGTCGTATTGCCTGGTATGTCGAAAGAGGAAGACATGTAGTGTATTTCCTTTACAAGGGGTACTATTCCCGGATCAAGCAATATTGCAGCTGCTATGTTCGTCATAGCTCCAATTGCAACGATTGTTATTTCATTTGGATTGGCCCTTATTGTGTCTATCAACCATGTCACACCGTGCTCTTTCTGGACAGGTGTTACAGGATTCCCGCAGCGAGGAACTCCCGGGTTTTCAAGATAAGCTTCATAAGATGCTGGATCTTCGTTCGACTTAGTGGCGTTTCGTCCGAGGAAAGTGGTTTCCCAGGCTGCATATGCTTTGTTAGTCACACGATATGCGTTGATAGGATACGGACAGCCCATGAAGACAGGAATTTCGTCTGCCTTACCTATCAGCTCAAGCTGCCTGATACCAGCGGCAGCCTCTATCGCCACATAGTTGTGGGCATAGTTGGTAATAACTCCGAGCAAATCGATATTCGGAGCATTTGCCAGCATTACCATACAGATACCATCATCAAAACCAAAAACCATGTCTGTGTCAAGAATTACCTTTTTCTTCTCTGCGCCAAAAGCGCTAACAACAAGCATAACTGATATTAAAAGCACAAGAACGATCTTTTTGATACTCATTCGATGTTCCCCCTTTTTGGCATAATATCGCCTCTGTTTGCCTTCGAACATCTTTCTAGGATAAGGTTCTAATTTCTCAAAGAATACCTGACAGTTCTGAAACTCACATGTTTAACCAATTTCCTTTTTGTGTTATCATATTTCTATCTTTCATTTCTAGTACTGTTGCTCTGTCCTTCACTTGGTTCGAAACTAAAGGGTATTACAGCTAGATCTTTCCAAATGGGGGGACTTCGCGGAAAGTCCCTCTTTCTTCTAATCAAAACTCGAATTACTAAAGTCTCTCGCTAAAAAAGAAATAGTAAATACTGAGATCTTTTCATGTAGGGGGGAACTTTCATAAGTCCCCCCCACCACACACAATGGAGAACTTTCTTTTAGAACTCAATTACCACCTTTCACCGGTCAATAGAGCCTTGTCAACACAAGAAAGCGGAACCATGAACTGATCCGGAAGCTTCTCGCCAGCTATTGCCTTCAGTGCATACTCAATTCCGAAGTAACCCATCAGGTAAGGGTTCTGTTCGACTGTTGCATGCATTGTGCCTGCAAGAATGGCTGCCTGTGCAGCATCAAGGTTGTCGTAAGAGGTAACGTATATTTCTCCTGTTTTTCCGGCCGCTGCAATTGCCTGAATTGCTCCGAGAGCCATCATATCGTTCGCGCAGAACAGACCCTTGATATCCGGGTGAGCCTGAAGAATATTGCTGAAAACGTTCAAAGCCTGTTCAGTTTCCCAGTTTGCAGTCTGCATTGCAACAACTTCGATATCCGGGAACAGACTCACAACATTCAAGAAGCCTCTCTTTCTACCTTCAGCGTTCTCGACTCCGGGAATTCCTTCGAGCATTGCAACCTTTCCACTTCCACCGAGAAGAGAAGCAAGGTAAGCAGTTGCTAGCTGACCACCGATGGTATTATCAGCACTAATGAAGATTTCGACATCCAGTCCACCGGCTTCTGCGGCTACCAGGTCAATTGCGTTGTCAATATTGATGATGTGGATTCCAGCCTTCTGTGCTTCTGCTAGTGCTGGAACTACCGCTTTGGAGTCGATCGGAGCAATAACAATTGCATCGACTTTCTGTGTCGTCATATCCTGAATCAGAGAAATCTGCTGCATTATAGATGTTTCAAGTTCTGCAGAGACAACTAGCAGATCGACACCAAAATCTTTTCCAGCTTGAACAGCACCATCTTTCATCGTCAGAAAGAATGGGTTCGTAAGAGTCTTCATTATCAGGGCTATTTTCGGAGCTGCGAACGAAACGACCGAGAGCATCAACACTAGCAAAACTGCCACTAACATTTTGGTTCTTTTCATCGAAATACCCTCCTTTTTTGATCTCTACCCAGTTCCCTATAAACTGAGTTCGGAAATTGTCCAGTTTCTTTTGCCTGACTATCAAAGAGCAAGAACTTCAATTAGCTTCTTAGAACCAGTTTGGAAAAATATAAACCTGCTTAAGGTTTGTTACGCATCCTATCAATTAGAACAGCTCCTACTATAACCGTTCCTATAAGCACCTGCTGTACATAGGAAGATATGTTCAGCAAGTTCAACCCATTTCTCAAAACTCCCATAATCAAGGCACCCAATACAGTTCCCCAAACAGTGCCTATACCTCCAGATAGACTCGTTCCACCGATTACTGCCGCTGCAATAGCGTCAAGTTCATACCCAACTCCTGCTATAGGTTGAGCGGAATTTAGCCTGGCAGTGAGAATCGTTCCTCCTATCGCATAAGTTATTCCCGCAATCATGTAAGTTATTATCAGCATCAGGGTTACTTTTACGCCTGCCAACCTTGCAGCTTCAGGGTTTCCACCAATAGCATATACATATCTTCCAAATCGTGTCTGACTGAGGATATACTGAGCTACAATTACTACAACCGCAGCTATCACAACAGGCATCGGTATAAACCATAAGTATCCGATTCCAAAGAAATTCAGGAAGCTCTTCGGAAAGACATAAATGCTTTGACCTCCGGTAATTATCAAGGACAAACCTCTTGCTGCACTCATCATTCCAAGCGTTGCAACAAATGCTGGCACCCTTCCTTTAGAAACCAATAAACCATTTATAATTCCTGTAAGAGCACCAACAAGAATTGCTATTAAGAAGGCGACAGGAATGGGAAGGTTCGATTTTAACATAGTACCAAGTGTAACTCCTGTAAGAGCCACGACCGATCCAACTCCCAGGTCTATTCCTCCAGTAAGGATCACCATAGTGACTCCAACAGCAACCGTTATGTTTATAGAGGTCTGAAGGAGTACGTTTAGGAGATTTCTAGATGTCAAAAAGACAGGAGAAAGGAAGGACATTACCGTTCCCATAGCCAGGAGGATAACGATAATAACAAAATACTGCGATACTAACACGGATTTTATAGAACTCCTGCGAGCTTGTTTCTTATCTAAATTCACTTCAATGTTCGACATCTAGTTCAGTCCCCCTTCTCCAAGAGCAAGTCGCATTACCGATTCTTGCGTTGCATGGTCTCTGTCGATCTCTCCTGAGATTCTTCCGTCTTTCATTACAATGATCCTGTCACACAAACCCAAAATTTCCGGAAGCTCGGAGGAAACCACTATAACTCCTATACCTTCTGCAACAAGAGTATTTATCAGATCATAGATTTCCGATTTAGTTCCTACATCAATACCTCTCGTCGGTTCATCAAATATAAGCAATTTAGACTTAGAAAACAGACCTTTGGCCAGAACACACTTTTGTTGATTTCCACCACTTAGAAACTTAACAAGCCTACGAATAGTAGGGGTTTTTATATTCAATTCTTTTCTATAACCTTCGACAGCGGACTTTTCCTTTCTTGCGGAAACCTTGAAAATATTCGAGACCAAAGAGAGTCTTGGAAGCGTGATGTTTTGGCTTATCGGCATCAACAAAACTAATCCCTGATCCTTACGGTTCTCAGGAAGAAGATAGATGCCAGATTTGATCACTTTAGAAGGATTAACCTTTTTCATTTCCTGTCCATTGAACAATATTGTGCCTTCATCGTAAGGATCCGCACCAAAGATGGCCCGCATAACCTCCGTTCGTCCAGAGCCGACGAGTCCAGAAAAGCCAAGTATCTCACCTTGATATAATGAAAAACCAATGTCGTGAAATACACCCTTTCTACTCAAGTTCGATACCTTAAGAATTTCCTTTCCTCTTTCAATCTTCACTTTCGGTATCCAGTCCTCTATTTTACGCCCGACCATTAACGACACAAGTTCTTGTCTTGATATCTCAGTTGTGCTTTCTAAGGTTCTTACTTTGGCTCCATCTCGTAATACTGTTATCCGATCTCCTATTTCGAAGATCTCGTCAAGACGGTGAGAGATATATACTATGCTTACACCATTTTCCTTAAGGTATCGAATTACTTCAAACAGTTTATTGGCTTCATCACCAGATAGAGCTGCTGTAGGTTCGTCCATGATAATTACTCTAGCTCCTCTGGAAAGTGCCTTGCTTATCTCTACTACCTGTTGTTGTGCAACTGTCAAAGAACTTACTCTAGTAGTTGGAGAAATATTGACGCCCAACTTTTTCATGTACTCCTTAGCTTTTTCTCTCATTTTTGCTCTGTCGATTAATCCGCGTTTCTTGAATAGTTTCTCTTCACCCAGAAATATATTCGCAGCAACCGACAGGTTCGGGCAAAGGTTGAATTCCTGATATATTGTTGCAAAACCATATTCGTGTGCCTTTGCCGGTGAATCCAACGCAACAGGTTCACCATCAATGGATATAATTCCAGAATCCTCTCTCAAAGCTCCACTAAGTATCTTTATAAGTGTCGATTTACCTGCCCCATTTTCGCCCAAAATACAATGTACTTCGGACTTCCGCAAGTCAAAATCAACATTTTTCAAAGCTTGAACGCCAGGAAATGATTTGCTAATATTGTTCATGGTCAAGAACGGTTTTTGATCCATACTTCATAACCTCTCTTTGAATAACTCTCGAGAACCTCTATTGCTTTCTCAAATGTTCTAAGTACTTTTCAGCCCCTTCAAGTTCTATAAGTTCTGGTTGATTCTCTCCAAATTCCTTCTGAAAAACCAGAACTTCTTCGTTTGTAGGCATCGCTGAAGAAGTCCCTTCTCTCATTGTACTTATTCCCGAAGCCAGTACAGCATATTTAATAGAGTTCTTTATACTCTCTCCTCTTTCAAGCGCCACTGCGAAGGCTGAATTAAAACTGTCTCCCGCTCCAGTTGTATCTACAACTTTCAGATTACGTACCGGCGATACTAGAAAACTCTCGGAATCAGAGAAATAAGCACAACCATTCTCGCCGAGCTTAAGTATCAATTTTGCTCCAAGTCTCTTTTGAAAACTATTCGCGGCTGCGATCATTTGATCTAGAGAATCGTATTGTCTTCCAGTTAATATGGAAAACTCAGTTTCATTAGGTGTTATATAGGTAGCTTCACCCATTCCCGCTAACATCTCTACATTTGCAGGAGCCGGGTCAAGAATTACACAGTGGCTTTTCTTGTATTTTTCAAGTATGTACAAATTCGTGTCCCAGGGAATTTCACCCTGTAATAGTATTATTCCTGCTTTCTCAATTACCTCAGAATTTTCAAATATAAAGTTTTCATACAGGTCGCCATTCGCTCCAGAGTAGATGATTATTTTGTTTAAACCCTCATCGCTTACTTCAATAAATGCCTGTCCAGAAAGATCGTTTGAACTTCGAACATATAAATTAATATTGAACTCGGAGAGTTTCTTAGATAGAAAACGTCCTGCCCAATCATTTCCAATAGATGTGAAAAAACAGCATTCAGAATTCAGCTTAGCTACACCTATTGCCTGATTAGCTCCTTTACCGCCTAAATACTGCTTGATTCCTTTGGCGGAAGAAGTTTCACCGGCCTCAGTAAGATGTCCTACTCTCATTACTGTATCTAAATTTGTACTTCCGATGACTGCTATCATTCCCTCACATCCTGAAACAGCTTATTACAAGCGAATTTTAGAACAATATTCTTAGAAAAGCTTTTCAAAACACAATTCACCAAAACGCGCTTCCAAACTCTTCCACACTGAAGAAACTGATTCATACCGCTAGAAAAGGTTTTCATGAGTAGCTACAGAAAAAAGGGAAATTCAAAACTTACATAACAATGCTACCACAACCTACTATTCGATCAAACCACAATGATTTGTGTTCTCTAACGATGACTAGCAATTAAAACTGATTAATTCAATTTTTGTTCTTATTACTCACTATTTTGCATGATAAAAAGATTTTTCTGTTTAGTTTGACAATGGTAAGTAAATTAAAGAAGCGATATAATAGCTGCTCAGTTTGATATAAAAATTCCACTGATTGAATATCTTTATATAAGATAGAATTCACTTATAACTGAGTGGTTGACTGTCTTATAATAAGCCGAATTGGAAGAACTCTCGTAACGGCTCTTTTCCTTTTTCCAGATATAAACTCAAGAAGCAATTTAGCCCCAGTAGCTCCTAGATCATAAGGAGACTGAGCGACCGTAGTTAATGGAGGATTGTAATGTGCCGCAAGAAACCCATCATCGAATCCTGTGACGGAAATGTCGTATGGTACTCTCAACTTGTTTTTTAAACAAGCGTCGATAGCTCCGAAAGCAATTAGGTCATTTCCACAAATAATAATAGTTGGTATTGAAAATTTCTTTTTTAGAAGCTCAAATGCCCACAAACCTCCTTCATATGAAAAGGTTGTACTCGCATATTTTATAGATATATCCGAATGATCTCTTTCAAAATCGAATACTGCTTGCAATCTTTCCCTCGCACTTGAAACTTTGGACTCTCCACCTATATACCAATAGTCTCGATGTCCAAGAGAATAGGCATAATCCATTATGATTTTCATTCCACCATAGTTATCGCTCTTGACGGAAGCAAATCTTCCATCTTCGACTCTATCCAAAAACACTACTGGCATATTCGCAGATTCAATTAAGTCTATTACTC
>CAZDUZ010000047.1:0-7379 GCA_964508755.1 uncultured Candidatus Saccharibacteria bacterium
CACTCTATTTTGACGGAAAAGTTAGTGCGGTGGTCGGTACTCATACCCATGTTCCTACGGCTGATGAACGAATATTGCCAAAAGGTAGCGCATTTATAACTGATATCGGTATGGTAGGGGTGGTTGATTCATCTCTGTGGGTGAAGGCTGAGATTGTGCAGCAGCAAATGAAATACCCCTATGCACCAGGCTATGAAATTGAAGAGAAAGGGAAACGTCGGCTTGATGCGGTTTTGATTGATGTTGAAAATGTTGGTAAATCAGTGAAAATTGAGAGGGTCAATAAAGTCCTTTAATGTTGACATTCTTGAGGGTATTCGTTAAAGTACAAGCAGTGTGTACATCCTGAATGTGCACAGCGGAGCCGGAATTTTAATGTGTGCTCCATATCACTCGGAAAGGAGGCACTGTCACAATGTTAAAGAAAGATCTTGTTGAAGTCGTTGCTGGTAAGACTGGTCTTACCAAACGAGCAGCTTCTGAAGCTGTCGAATCTACACTAGGTGCTATTGCCGATGCTCTCAAGAAGGGAGATAGCGTACTCCTTACTGGATTTGGTAAGTTCGAAGTTAGAAGTCGAGCTGCACGCACCGGTATCAACCCGAAAACCATGGAGAAAATTACTCTCCCTGCAAGCAAAGTACCTGCATTCAAAGCTGGTAAAGCTTTGAAGGTTGCCGTTAAATAACGGCCGGTATACTGTGCGGATAAGAAATGGGGCCACGGATCGAAAGATCACGGGCCTCATTTAATTATCTCTGGTATATTTTCACGAACTTCAAGCACTTCTATCAGTCTTGCCACATTTCGTATTTTCAGTACAATGGATAGGACATGGGCAACTTCTTGAAGAATCTCATAATTCCTCGATACAACAATAACTACTTTCCGTATGTGTTGCGGAAGAAGTTCCTTGCTGTTGTAACTGTTGGTGTACTGCTTTTCAACCTTATGACAGCTGGCGGTCAATTAACGATTTTTGCAGGAGAAATCAGCAGTTCACGGCTCATTGAGCTTGCAAATCAAGAGCGTTTAGCCGCTGGTTTAGGTCAATTGAAACCAAATGCTCAGCTTGCCAATGCAGCTCAGGCTAAAGCGAATAATATGTTCCAGTTGCAGTACTGGTCACATTATGGTCCGAATGGAGAAACTCCGTGGCAGTTTATTATTGCTGCGGGTTATAACTATGTATTTGCTGGAGAAAATCTCGCGAAGGGCTTCAGTTCATCAGAGGCCGTACATAGCGCGTGGATGGCCAGTCAGACTCACCGTGAAAACATCATGAAGTCGAATTATCAAGATGTAGGAATTGCTGTCGTCGAAGGTAATCTGTTGGGTACAAATGTTGTATTAGTCGTTCAAATGTTCGGAGCGTTAACGCAAAGCAGTCAACCTGCTTCTCCGCTCCCTACACCGCAACAGCTTCCGCAACAGCCTGAACAGACTCCGCCACCTATTGTAAATGAAAATATTCCTTTAGAAGAGCCATTCGTAGAAATTAGTACTCCTGAGAATGATTCAAAACTAAGTGATCCTCGGTTTACAATGTCAGGTAGGACCAATCCCTCTGCAGACAGGGTTATCGTTGAGGATGGAGATGATAGGAACGAAGGTTCTGTTGGAGAAGATGGCATATGGGACTATCGTCCAGTTAAGGAGTGGACTGAGGGTAGCCACAATGTGAAAGTGTGGAGTGAAGATAGGACGGTATCATCATCTGTTGCTTTTGAAATTGATACAACCCCACCATCTATCGAAGCTGATTCTCTTACCGTTATTCCCTCTACCGAAGAGAATATGATTGAAATATCAATTAATATTGATAGTACTGCAGAAACGGCACTTCTTGTTGCCGGTGAACGTTCAATGTCACTAGAAAAGAAAAGCGATAATGATAGATATTCGTTATCTGTCCGAAAGGATGAAGTCGTCGGGTTTTCACCTGTTAAGGTTGTATCCGTGGATGATGTGGGAAATGTTTCAGAGCTAGAAATTACCACTCAAGTATCTCCGGAAGTTCTAGGAAATAGCACAAGCAGTACCAATACAAGCCTGGTTGATCGTATACAGAATTTAAGCACTTCTGACGTCGCAAAGCTTGTCACTCGAGGCGTGGTAGTTTCTATTGCTCTTTTCTTAATTATTGATGCAGTTTACCTTTATAAGCTTAATATCATTCATACGAGAGGGAAATCACTTTTCCCTATGGCTCTGTGGATACTTCTAATGACAATCGGAATTATTGTCGGAAGAGGGGGAAATATTCTGTAAAAAATATTGCTATGATGTTTTCAAAAAACAAAAGAGAAAAGCCGCCACGATCTTCTAGACGGTCACATACCCCCGAGGAGTCAGCTAAAGCCTTGATTTTAAGGAGAAGTGTTTTTTATACAATATGCCTTTTTGCGGTGTATCAACTGATGCTCATTCCTTTGCAGTCATCGAACTATCCGCTTTTCTGGATTGCCTCTGGAATAGGGATTGTTCTAGTAATTGCAGAACTGTTGTATTCTCGAACCCATCAATCACGTTCCGCGATCCACTTTGAACTTCCACACCTTACTAAACCCCGCGGTAGGGAGCACCTGCTCCATCACATACTCATTCCAATACTCCTCTATACGAGTGGAACCCTCTTTTTGTTTTTTAATCGGGTCAGGGCGCTTGACCAGGTAGCAATTGTGCTTCTGAGCTTTACCTTTTTTGTGATTCTATACAATATTTCTGCTTCTACTTTAAAAATATATGTGATAGAGCGGAAGACGAGAACCTTATATGACTTTGTAAATATTATCGTCTTCTACTTTATTACTGATGTATTGATAAACCTCATGATGTACTACGGATTGTCGCAGTGGTTTGTATTCGGAGGTACGATTGCTGCAACTTTCATACTTATCGGTTTAATGATTCTGATAACGAGACAGTATTCTCTTGAAATCTTTGCCATGTTGTTGCTGACTGCCTTTATTATGGGAGTAATTGTGTTTTCTTTGTGGCAAGTACCTCTCTTTAATATTGCGGTAATATCTATTGTTGCAACGGTTGCTTTCTATCTCTTCGATGTGTATTGGCATCACCAGCTTGAGGGTAGTTTTACCTGGGATGCGATGTCACAATATGTTTTGTTTGCCATTATGGCAGTTATTTTACTTCTGTATATCTAATCCATGGAGTATGTAGTTGTGAAGCTCGGGGGAAGCCTGGCGTCAACCGCTGAATCTCTCGTAAATGTTCCTCTTGTAAAAGGGTACTGTAACAATATTCGAGAGTTATATGCTCACCAAGATGAGCATACTCCCCGCTTAATACTTGTTGTAGGTTGTGGAAATATCGCTAGACAGTACCGAGATGCCGGAATTGCCTGTGGAGAGGATCGGGATGTAGATCTTCACCGTATCGGTATGACTGCGGGATGGCCCACTGCGGAGCTTTTTAGAGCACTCATCGATGAGGTTGCCTACCAAAATGTATTAGGTATTGGTGTGTATGCAGAGAATCGACAAGAAGCTGAAAAAATGATGGCAAATGACTTTGAGAGGTGGCTGAAAGGAGATAAACCGGTGTTAGTGACCGGAGGCTTTATAAATGGGGCAAGTACTGATTTTAATGCAGTTCTTCTTGCTTCAAAAATCGGTGTTGATCGCTTTTATAAGCTTACTGACGTCGATCATGTGTATACCAGTGATCCGAAATCAGATCTCAATGCCAAGCCATTAGACCAGATTTCATGGATGGAGTTGTTTAGGCTCTTTGATGTCAGCTTTGATGATCCTCAGCATAAACCGGGAACGCATATTCCTGTCGATCTTTTTGCGGCACGACTTGCATATGAAAACCAGATCGGTTGTTTTCTTTCAGATGGAAGAGATCCTGAAACAATAAAAGATATATTTAAAGGAAGCTTGAAAGTCGGAACGCTAATTCATTAGGGTGCTATCAGTTATATGGCTCCGACTTTTATGTATTAGTAGTCTTCCTTTTCTGTGTCTCCGTGCATTATTGAACCTCTGTAGCTTGAACAATGAGCCTTTGTGAGAGGTCTCCTCTTGGGTAGCACGTTTGCAACGTTAATGAATTTTCTCCAGGAAATGGCGAATGTGCCTGATACACTTCAATATCTTCAGGATTAACTATGAAAAGGCGCTTTACAACATACGTGAATTGCTTACCTTCGTAATAAAGCTCGATGGTGTCTCCTGATTCAAGTTCATCTATGCGGGTAAACCATCCTCCTTGCGGAGTTATTCCTGAAGGAGCGGTACGGCTGTGAGCAAAAAGATATATGTTTCCATTCCTTTGTCCGGGTAACGCGGTGTTTTCGCCATGTGCAACAGCTTTTTCCATTATGGGAAGGTATATATGTCGAGCAGATGGGTCAACATGCGGGATGATATTTTGAGTAAGATCTATTCGAGGAATTTGTATGGTAAATGATTCCGAAGAAGCGGTTTGAGGAAGGTACTCTGATGGTATGGGTGCTGTTTTAGTGAAGGTTGTGTACCTCGATGAGGAACGTGCAAGCATTGATTCTTCAGCAATTTTCTCATTAGAAACTTGTTGGGGGTAAATGACAGGAAATGAAGGTAGTTTCTCGGACTTTTGTGAATTACTTGTGAATCTTGCATAATTCTTTTTTTCTTGTAACTCAACGTAGGTAACGGTTGCTATATCAGAATCCTGTTTGTTAAATGCCTGAGGGAGTGGATTGGCTGCACGTGATTGAGGAGATGATGACTCATGTAACAACAAGTACAGAGGAAGTGGAATCATACACAGCACAGAAAGACCTGTCAGTATGACCTGCTTAGGCGATAAAGAAGAAAAGAATCCTCTGAGCATATATTCCTTGTCGAAGAGACTATATAGAGTGGGGGCAGACCGAAATGCTAAAGGGAAGTCCCTTAGGCAATTCGGATTATATCATACTGCTGTTCTCCGGCAGGAGTTCTCACTACAGCCTTTTCACCTACTTTTTTACCAATGAGGGCTTTCCCAAACGGAGAGTCGACGGAAATTTTGTTCTGTGTGGGGTCAGCTTCGGTGGAACCGACAATAGTGTAGGTAACTTCGCGGTCCTTCACTTTAATAGTGACGGTTGAGCCTATTGATGCGTGAGTAATGTCACTTCCATCATTGTCTTCGAGGATAATGGCATTAGAGATCATGTCTTTCAGCTCTTCTATTCGGCGCTCGTTTGAGGCGATTTCGTCTTGGACGCGATAGTAACTGGTGTTTTCCGATAAATCACCTTCTCCCATTTCAGCATCTAGATCATCCTGCAGTTTTCTTCTCGTAATTTCAACGCGCTCCTTCAGCTCGTTTTCGAGCAGTTCAAGTCCTGTTTGCGTGAGCTTTAGTTTTTTAAATTTTGACATATATAAAACAAATATTAATTAATTATTTCTTAATGAAGTGACATTTTCTCGGTCAAGAATAATTCTCAAAGAATGTTTGAGAAACGATTAGTGCGGTAGGATATACATACCGGCACTTATAGACGTATTTAACTGTGATCCGGTTTTCTTATGCACTAAAAAAGAGGGATAAAAATCCTTACGTTTATAATAATAGAGTAGGCGGTACGTAAAGTCAAGGAATAGAAAGGGATCGTTTGGTACATTCTTCGATTTCTCCAACAGATATTCCTATAGTATAATACGCGGAATCAATTTATATTGAACTCGTGTGCATAATAATCGATTTCAACATAACGGAGAGTGGAATGAAGATGAATTTGTTGGCGAAGCATTTCCTTACCAGGAGGAATCAATAATACTTCGAAGTGTTGAAGACGGTAAAGGAAATCCAGATATTGTACTTGTGGCAGTTCCGCCATCACTACCTCCTCCGACGCTTGGATTTGAAGCTGCTCCTCAATGGATTGCTCGAGCCCGCTTAGGGTTCGACGCGCCTCCATCATGGGGTATTCCTCAGCTAGCTACCGAATTGGAGCGACATGGGATAAAGGTTGGGGTGTCGTGGGCACAAGCGTTGCATGTTCCATCACCGGATGGAACGGAGGCTCCTCTGCATCCTCGGACATTAGCTCGTGCGATCATAAAATCGAATTGTTCGACTGTGGGGTTATCGCTCATTAACGTGACCTGTATTCCCTGGGCCCAAAAACTATTAGAAGAAATGAATGCTGTTGCTGAACAAGGACATCTTGAGTTTCCCCGAATTCTTGCGGGAGGTCCACAGGCTACACTAGATCCTTTCAGAACGGCGGAGGAACTCCATATTCCAGTAGAGAATATTATTAGGGGTAAAGGGGTCCGTCGATTACTTGAAAAGATGGGAGTAAGGCTTGATCCTGTTCAACAGGAGCAGTATCGTGCAAATCCATATAATTTTCCATTCAATCCTCAATGGATGGGCAGTCTGTATCATCCCAGTGGTATGTCTGCAGCAAGCATCAGTTTATTATCTGTAGGTGGAGGAGGCTGTTGCGGAGGTGAACCGTGTCATTTCTGCGGGGCGAAAGTGCATGGAGGGAGAACTGAAATTCAATCGGGAACCTTTACTTCTCAAATTGCATTGCTAAGAAGGAATAGCATTCAGGGAGCATTTGCCGTTGACGACAATATTGATCTTGCAAGTCCATCAGTTCGGAGGGAAACGAAACGACGGTTAAAATATGCCTATTCAGAGGGAGTGCCAGTTCAATTTATCTTTTCACGACCTGATGATGTTGCACAAGTTTCTGAAGAGTATTTGAGTACTTTGTACAATTATGGATTACGAAGGGTCTTTGTCGGATTAGAAAGCGCAGATTTGCAAACTATTGAGGCTATGAACCGTCTTAAACCAGGGCAGAGTTTTGAAACATATCTTGAATCAGTTTTTGTGGCGGTTAGAAAACTAACGAGTGTTGGAATAAGCGTTAACCTTAGTGCAATAGTTGGTTATCCATGGGGGAATCCGGATTTCGTTCAGGCAAATGCAAATACGTTAAGCTTTATTGCATCACTCAGTGAATTCGTCGATGAGGATGATGAGTCGGGACAATTAATTATAATGTACTCACTGTGGGATCCCGTTCCAGGTTCACATGATTATCGGACATTGATTCAGGCGGGGTTGACCCCGCAGGAACTTCTTGAATACCAACAAGGAAACAGAGATGTTTTGAATATTGCTTACTTAGCTAATGGTGAGCGATATGCTCAACTACTACGCAATGAAGAAACAAGACTTTTTCTTGCAAAACTCTACGCACAACGTCCGCGAATTCTATGGGAAATGGTGAGAAGTAAGCAGGTAGCGGTACAGAGATAGAGATTATAGACGAATAGTAAAATAGCCTAACGATAGCTCTATACAACTTTTGTCAATTTCTTTTCATTCTCATTTCACCTATACCTACGACTGTGGTA
>CAZDUZ010000048.1:0-7346 GCA_964508755.1 uncultured Candidatus Saccharibacteria bacterium
GCTTCAGGTATGGGTTCTGCAAGGGTTCTAATATCAAATATGAGATCACCTGCAGAGAATTCTTTTAATCCTAGTAAATTTGTACCTCTTCCATAGAGCTTTGGCCTTTTTGTTCTAAACTCCTTTACTTGTT
The DNA here is from genome assembly GCA_964508755.1 of uncultured Candidatus Saccharibacteria bacterium. GTDB lineage: Bacteria > Patescibacteriota > Dojkabacteria > SC72 > JAFGCJ01 > CAZDUZ01. The sequence goes on from CAZDUZ010000048.1 coordinate 134, forward strand.
CGAGATATCGCTGAAACGCTTTCATTGTATTGATTTTAGTTGTCTCGGTTACTGGGAGGTTACGTATGGTTGGGGTGTTGGATTCAATAGTAGATATGATTACAGATGCAGCAATAGCATTCCGTAATGTTTCATCTACTTGTTCTAAAGCTGTTTCCCATTCGTCATATCTTTTATCGTTTTTAATATTTGGGTTGGATATAACCGCTGCAAGAGATGTTGATTTTTCAGCGATGTATTTCTGCTGTTCGGGGTTTAGAGTTGAAACAAATGTGTCTATATCTTGCCTTGTTACGGATGTTTCTGTCACGAGGGCGGCTTCCTGTTGATCGAAATTCTCTAACAGTTCGGATGACATAGCTCTACTTTACAGCTGATCAGTAGCGGATGCAAACAATGTGTCTTGAGGTATGTGTTACGAATAATTCATCAATTCTGTCGACCTCGTAAGCTCTTTCATCACTCCAACCCACTCGATGATACGGTTTGTAAACCATCCTTGGCGGATCATATAAGAAATTAGGCCTCGATGACGATATTTTTTGAGAGTACTTTCTGAGAACATAAATACTCCTTTCTATGAATATACGATTGTCTTCTCTCCTAATTCGAATAGTTGCTTATCCAACTGTGCTTCTTTAGGTACTCTCAATAGAACTCCTAGCAGGTGTTGGTCATCTGCGATTTGACATATTCTAATCGTATGGAAGTAAGCTTCACCGATGTCAAATTCTCTGCATAATCGGGCAAATTCTCGGGATCTGTAGTACTTACTTCTTTCTAGATCGCGTGAATTTCGCACGAATTCGTCATCAATGGTATGTTCAAAGGTTTTGAGTGTAAAGCCATAGTTGTCTGGCTCTCCACCGCGTATTGCTCGAGTTACCTTATTAAACATAGTGGAAATTGATGGATCACCGAAATAGGATAAGGAACTTTTCACCGTTATGGATAATCCAGTATCCTCAGATAGCTCTTGAAGGTATGCAGCTATCTGCCTCATATACTCCTGCGATTTGAGAAAGTTTTCAGGTATATCCATTTGTTTTGGTCTCCTGAGTTCATGATCCATAACAAGAAAAACAGTATCTACAGGTATTCCAAGGCAATGTAACCCTTGAGATAAATGAAGTTCTTCGCCGATATCTCGGATTATATCTAGTTTTAATTTAGTTATTGAGGTCCCCTTTGCATTGAAGTAGCAGTAGTCTTCAATATGTCCAATAACTTGTTGCTCGCCATGCTCATCGTAGAAGTATCTCATGCAGCGTGGTACGTATACGGTAAGCGGTACCCTAGACGCAATGGCCTCGTGAAGGGCTTCTTTCAGTAATTGTCTCTTGTTTTGTCTCGAACTAACTTCATGATGAAGATGTAGGTAGACTAGCGCAAGCGTGAATAGCTTCGCATGGTCATAATTATCAGGAAACCTTCCGAGAGCTTCGTTACTGACCGTGCCAAAGAAACCTCCGGTAATCCGAAAAGAGTGCGGAACAGAGTTTGTTTCGAAGGTATTCGGCCATGTCTGTGGGGGTTACAGAAAATCTCAGCTCCCGTTCATACTGTGCTGAAGTTGTTGCGATAAGGCCTCTGATAGTTGAGGCATCAGGTCGTATTGATCGACCTTGGCGTATCGCTTCATATTCACTGTAGTCAAGATCATGAATTCCTGCCCTTCTGCACATTTCTTGGACGAGTGCTGGTCCGGTGAATCTCCTTTGTGCAATGATGTCGTCAAGAAAGTGCTGATTTGACGATGGTTCAGCTATAGCTCGTGAATATTTTGCCTTCGGATCGGTGAGCCGATAGGAGACTTCTTCCTGTACTCTCTGTTCAATGAGCTCGGAGACGCAGCAGGTATCTCCTGGAAGAGTTATTCCTTCAATATCCTGCATAAGTTGTTCTTTTTTTTCATTATTTAGTTGTGCTTTCATGTTCTCTAACATTGATAATTAATAATAAGTTACTGTAGGCAGGGCGGGACTTGAACCCGCTTCTCAAGTTTTGGAGACTCGTGTTTTGACCAGTTCAAACTACCTGCCCAAAAGCGGAGTACTCTTGCGTACACGAAAAGGAAAATTGAAGCAGCAAAAGGCCCCTCTAATTGTTAGAAGGACCACCAGAAGAACAAATTGGTTTGCATCTTTGGCTTCATGATTAGGAATTATATCAGCGAAGTACTACGTTTTCAACAAGGTTTAGTGATACGTCTGTGAAGGTGAGCTTCTGGTGTTACGAATAATTCACCAATTGTATTATCTCAATAAGACTTCTCGTTACCCTCACCCACTCGATGATTTGGTTTGTAAACCATTCTTGGCGGGTCAAATAGCTTACAATGAAGCCTTTTTCTTCCACTTCTCAAATGTTGTCGTATCCCCGATCCTCGACACCAATTCCTTGATTTTTTCGTAGGCAGCTCCATTGTCTAGGATCTGTCTTGCCAATGATGTCCCTTCCGAAAAATCCTTTACCTTTCCCATCACATAGAGTGCAGCCGAAGCATTTGCAAGGACCATATCTCTCTTCGCGCCGGTTTCCTTCCCATAGAGAATTCTGAAGAAATCGATCATGTTTTGATCCTTTCCTCCGGTTCTGATGTCATCGACGTCATATGTTTTCAATCCAAAGTCATTCGGAGTCAATTCGTACCGTTTGGATGCTGAACCGATTTGCTCGACAACAATAGTTTTACCGACGACCGACGCTTCTGGAATACCCCCAACTCCATGAAGAATGAGAGTTCTCTCGTTTCCGAGCTTTGTAAAGAGGTGACTGAGAATATCAAGGTACTTTTCGTCGAAGCATCCGTAGATCCTTTTATTCAGAAGGGTTGGAGAGTACGCGAAAGTAGCTACATGAAATGAGGAATCAATCCCTACTCCCTTCTCTGAAAACACTTTTCTGGCAACTACCGATCGATTTTTTAGCTTAGGGCTCATAGCGGAAATAAACAAAGGGCATATACCTATCTTTTCGAGGGTTGTTTCGACTTGTCTCTTGGAAAGCGAGAAGGTATCGATACCAAGGAGAAAAAAGATATCACCGCTTCCAGTTGGGCTGGTCTGTGCGAATCCTGCTTGTTTCGCTACGATATATCCCGCGGCAGCTACGATAAACGATGCAGCGGTACTGACGTTTATGGTCTTAATCTTGCTTCCGCCGGTTCCTGACAGGTCGGTTATCTGGTCGGAGGGAACATTTGGACGAATTTTGATACCAAGATCCTTAGTGGAAGTAATAAGTCCCAGCAGTTCATCTGCAGTCTCACCTTTGGTATGGATAGCCGCAATAAAAGCAATAAGGTGGTAGCCTTCTGTGTCATACGTGAAAATATCAAGGAAGGCTTTATGCGCCTCTTCAAATGTAAGGTCATGACCTTGGACCACTTTGTTGATAAGAAGAGTTGCGTCGTGCAACTTGTTGTTCATTGATTATACATAAGAGTATGTTTGAATATGGTTGTAATGATAGCAATAATGACATAAAATTACTTCTCAGATATACATAAATACATATAACCATGAATCTGTTTTTCACCGTGTCTCGAACCGGGATGCAAGAAAACCTAAATGATTATGAGCAAGTACTTCATGAATTGGAACGCCACCACGTAAGTGTTTTCGCTACACTTAGAGAATTTCCTTTAAAATTGGAGAAACTTCGAGATGGCTCTACCAGTACAAAAGACACTAAATATCTTGCAGACAGAGAAATTAGGAAAGAAATTGCTAAGTCAGATGCAGTTGTGATTGAGGCAACGTATCCCAGTTTCAGGCTCGGATTTGAAGCTTTTTATGCACTGACTCTGCAGAAACCGGTTCTCGTACTATCGAGGAATCAAGACTACTCCAGCCTTATCGATCAGCCGCACTTCTTTGGGGCTCAGTACTCTGATTTTACTTTGACGGATGAAATTGCGAAGTTTCTGTCGCATGTTAGAAAGTATAATCTTCGCTGCAGGTTTAATCTATTCATTTCTGATGTTCATAAGGTGAAAATCGCAAAGGCAGCCAAACGATACGGCGTATCAATGTCCGATTACGTGAGAAAGCTGATAGAAGAGGATGTCGAGATTAAATAGAGGGTTTTACGAGTGTAATCCTTGTAGTGTATATCTCAATTGTGTTACGGATAATTAGTAAATTCTGTTAGCGCGGTAAGTTTTTTCATCATCCTCACCCACCCAATGATATGGTTTGTAAACCATTCCTGGCGGCTCAAGAATGATCGATAAATCTTCTGTGGTGATACTATTTTAAAGCTTCCTCTAACACTGAATCTTTACCCTGCAGGTAGTCTCTCACAGAGAGCGACACCTCGTGGTCAGGGGAAAATTCCTCCGCATCGTTATCCGTAAACTTGAAATACTTTGTAGAATATTGCACCACAATTTTTGTATTGGGCAGCTTAATCTCTCGAACGTAACCATAGTGGTTAGGTTTTTGCATAGGTGTTGTACCAATCACTTTAGCCTTAAGGCTATTTTTTGCATCGTATGCATTGATGATCCCTGACGAAAAAACGGACTCATTAACGAGTACGTAAAATGCAGTTTTGGGGTGTTTGCGTTTGAAGGATTGTAATTTCTTAAGCATTGGACGAAAAAGAGATGAGTCTCCTCCTTGGTTGTTTCGTAAATCAATGATAATTTTGCGAGGAGGATTTGATTGGAGAGTTTTGTTCAATTCAGTGTATAAGTTTGAGAGTGGATCGTCTTCGTAATCGTGACAACTGCTGTAATAGAGAATGAGAGCATCTTTATCGAGCTTTCGTTCGAGGCAATAAGGGCATCGTGAGCGAAAAAACGGATTATGTACGAATTGATTTGACCTTGAGGTCATGCTCGGACGGTTGTGGTAAGGGTACACTTCTAGTGATATGTCCTGCTTCTGGCCAAACAGGTTCTCTGTTTTATACAAAATCTTCTTACTGTTTTTTGGCACGATTTTCAGATGTTTTTGTAATGTGCCTGAAGTCAACAAGGACGGAATTTCAGCGGTATATGATTTATCATTTTCCGCAGAAATAAGAGGCTCGAGTAGTGAAATAATCTTTTTAAGTGGTGTGTCGTGAATCCCAATCAACTTGTTTCCAACATATTGGTAAAACTCTTTTTGAATTGCCATAATGTAGTATCCATCTTGAAGCCACTGGAATAGAATTGGGGCATACTCATCGCTGTGTGCAGCATGGTTTATCCATATACGCGTGTGCGATTCTTTCATTGATGCAAGGATTTTCTGAACTTCAATTGCGAATTCGTATCGTTGTAGCGGCTTACGTTTAATTTTGGTCATAACCCGACTGACCATCTGGTCAAATACCCTTTGTGAAGTTGTGTGGAAGAGGTCAATGTGACGTTGAGGAAGCTTTTGGTGAAAAAAGGAAAGGTCTGATACTAAATGCTGACTAGAGAGTTTCTCCTGCATAGGTTTGATTATATCAGAGTCATTTTAATGCTCAATTATCGCTGATAATATTGTCGAGACAGTCTTTTCCTCACAACGTGGTGATTGGTCTTGATTGGAGAATGTAAATTTTCCCTTTTTCAATTGCCCATTCAATATCCTGAGGAATATTGAATTTTTGTTCAATACTTATTGCTAGTTTAGATATTTCCTGAATCTAAGGTCTTCTGGAACAATTATTTCGGGATGTAATTTCTTGTGAAAGATCATTGAACTCAAAAATGATTAGTTAACTTGAAGTTTCCAATACGGAAATTTGTGATAAAAATTGATAAAAACACAAAAGACTTTTCTGAAGACTTTCCTAATTAAGATGAGAAGATAATAACCGCTTATAGATGTACTGACTGTAGTATCTCAATATAGTTTTGCAGCTTTGCAACCTTTTGACGGTTAAATTGTTCTTCATCGAGTCCAATGAGTCCAAGTTTTTTCGTGAAAACGGTTTCTTTTTCAACCAGTTTGGATAAAATGCTTTGCTTCTCATCTGGTATTGTTTCAAGGTGTTTGAGAGCAATTTCCATGCTGACAAAGTTGTCTAAAAACTGAACTGACTCAACCGCTTTCCAATAATCAATGCCATTTGTGATGAGTATATCCCTTATTTGGTCAAATAGTGGGGGAAGTTGGTCAGAGGTTGATGTCATTATTTTAGCCATTTAGTTCATTTTGTTGGGTCAATTGGTTGCTAGTTTGAGCGGTTGCAAGGACCTCATTTTCTTCTTGATCAGTGCGTTGCGGAGCGGTTGCTCGTTCTCCGCTTCTTTCAGTCTCTGGTCGTCTTCTCTCCGCCCTCACCGTCCTGGTTGAAGCCTCATTTGCCAGTTGCGCAAGTAGCTGATCTATACCGTTTTCTATCCACACGCTCCCTTCTTCCGGTTGACTATCATCAGTAATAGTTTCTTTTATAATCATTGATATCGTAGTAGCTCCAGCGGGTGGAGGCTGTGCAGCGGCAATTGCAATTGGTACTTGGTTGGCTTCCCGAAGTGCAAGAAACGAAACTAGATATACAACCTCGAGTGGCAATAATCCTAATGCTTTTCTTCGAATGCTTATACCTTTTTGTGGATCCCTTTCGATCCCCTTATCTTCTATTTGTTCGTGAGGTTTAAAATGGCGTGCCAGTCTTGCCCTCCAGCCTTCATTCTCTTTTTGAGGTCCGTCGACCTTTGTTTCTGGCACTGATGTTGTTGAGGGGACCTCGGGTAGGCTTCCTTCTATCATTGTTCTATATGATAAATTTGCATATAACTCTACTTTTCAAGGCTGTACTAAAACAATGTGCTACTACCCTTTCAATATATTTGAAGTTGTTTGTTTTAGCAAGTGATCAAACAAGGTAAACACACTAAGATAGTCAAAGATATCTTTATTTTTAATATATACAAGCACGGACGCATGTCTACTACATGAGTGATATACGATAGGAAATTCAAAAAGGTGATCAACAAGAATTGTTAGTAATACATGTACAAATGAGTAACGGAGAGATAGTTAAGGCTATCCTAACGGCTTTCAAAAATAAATAATTAAATGATATTGTTGAACTTTCAGCCGATGGAAGTTCCTATGAAGATTTTCGGTCTATGTATTCTACATCAGTTATAGATGACTCTGTTTGAAAACTATAGTGCAGAGCTGTGTGGGGGATTGATCAAATGTGATAAGAATAATCGATAGAATTTGTTGGTTCAGAAATACATTTAACAAAGTTGGTCAGCGCTATGATATGGTTTGTA
>CAZDUZ010000049.1:0-6951 GCA_964508755.1 uncultured Candidatus Saccharibacteria bacterium
TAGCAGTTTTTGTAGGTGTTGCACTTGGCTTTGCCGCGATGTTTATGTGGAATAATGTATTTCATGATTATCAACGGGATCGGGTAGAGACTTTCATTAATCCGGGAGAAAAGTCACAAGGATCAGGTTTTCAAGTTGAGCAATCAAAAGTGGCTATTGGATCGGGTATGATTTGGGGTAAAGGTTTCGGTCTTGGAACACAAAGCAAACTTCGGTTTCTTCCTGAACATCAAACTGACTTTATCTTTGCTACGTACGCAGAGGAATTTGGTCTCATTGGATCACTAAGTCTTCTTACCCTTTATGGCGTAATATTATTCAGGATATTTAGAGCTTCCATTATTGTTGAAAATCGTTTCGGTTCCTACCTTTGTCTCGCCATTGGCATTAAACTCCTGTTGGAAGTATTCATTAATATGAGTATGAATATGGGAATGATACCCGCTACCGGTGTTCCTCTTCCGTTGATGAGTGCCGGGGGAAGTATGTTTCTCGTTACCATGACCGGATTGGGACTTGTACAAAGCACACTTGTTCATCGCGAGATAAGTCTTTAATGTTTGACACAAGCAGAACGCTACGATACAATCACGCCTTGTGAAGAATGCAATTTTTGTCATACAACTAGGCGGCACGCAACACCTTGTTAAAGCCGGTGATACGATATCTGTTAACCATATTGAGGGAAAAGTCGGTGATAAGGTTACTATTCCTGATGTACTGCTGATGCAATCAGATGAAGCTCTTGAGATTGGTAAGCCTTCCCTTAATTATTCTGCATCTGCAGAAATTGTAAGACAGTACATGGACACAAAGGTTGATGTTTTCAAATACAAGGCGAAGTCCCGTTATCGTAAAACACATGGACACAGACAATTCTTAACTGCACTTAAAATACAGAAATTTTCTTCTGCAGCAGAAGCTAAAGCTTCAAAGACAGTTGAAAAAGCAGTAAAAGATACAAAGACTTCATCAAAGAAGAAATAAACGAAACATGAAATTTTTCTTCGTCCCCGGAAGAAAATGGTTACTTTCTCAAGCTGAAATATCCTCCATCCTTTCGATGAAAGGATATAGATCTGTGGAACTTACTTCAGGTCCTGACATTCTCCTCTATGATATTCAAGCGGACTCAAATGCGATAGTAGATGTTTTTTCACGTCTTGGAGGATCTGTAAAGGCAGGATATGTGGTAGATGATCCATATGAATATCTTGAGAAGGATTTTCTTACCGTGCATATAGAAAATAAAAAAGTACCATTCTCTGTAAGCTTTTATGATGTTTCTTCAGGATTTCGAGCTATACAGCGATCGCATGCATCTCTTGGAATGGAAATAAAGAAATGGTTCAAGGAAAAAGGTGTATCTGCCCGTTTTGTTTCAAAGTTTGGTTCGATAGAAACAAGCGCCGTGCTTCTTAAGACGAATCATGTGCTTGAAAAAGGATTTGAGCTAAACCGTTTCAGCCATCCGAAAACACATGATACGATTTGGGGGGTAACGCTTGCTATTCAAGACTATGAAGGATTTTCTTATAGAGATTATTCAAGACCACGATCAAATAAACTAAAAGGCATGATTCCACCAAAACTTGCTCGGATAATGATAAATTTAGCTACTTTACCTGAAAACGGTATTCTATGGGATCCTTTTTGTGGAAGCGGTACGATTGCAATGGAAGCACTTACTCTTGGATATCAAGTTCTTGCTAGTGACATTGATCCCCTTGCGATAGAAGAGACGAAAGAAAATCTCGCGTGGATCTGTGAAAAGAACTGGATTTCTCACTCAAATTACAAGGTTTTTGAGCATGACGTTAGAAAAGAACTTCCTGAAACATTGTTATTTGATGCAATTGTGGGAGAGCCGTACCTTGGACCGGTTATTCTTAGAACAGTTAATATGGATACTGTCCGTGAACTAAATGACGACATTCAACCGCTCTATGATGGTTTAGGACGTGAGATACAGAGACAAATCCAAAAAGGACGTCATGGGAATATAGTTGTTGTAGTACCAGGTTTTCGTACAGCTTCGGGATGGCTTGATATGGAAGGCACCTTCGACAAATTTTCTGAAATCACCGAGTTGCCTATAAAGACACAGAATGATACAAAACACTTGCAATGGGACCGTCCAGATAGTATCATCAGGCGAAATATTTCGAAGTTTAGCTACTAACAACTATGGCACACCTAAAAGCAGCTGGAGCAAAAGCACACCAAGGAGTAAATATGCGCGGAAAGCGTCTTGGTATTAAGCTATATGCAGGACAGCAGGCGCGAGCGGGCAATATTATTGTTCGTCAACGAGGTACCGTTTTCCATGCAGGAGATAATACTCGAGTCGGCCGTGATCATACAATTTACGCAGTATCGGATGGTACCGTATCATTTAGAAGGATGACCGGACCGAAGCGGACCCAGAAACTTGTTGATGTAGTATCAGAGGAAATCTCAAAATAATAGCGAGATCTCTCATATTCTGGCCGTGCAATCTATGATGTCATTTCTTTAACCATGAGACGACGTACGAAGTATGTCCAGATCGAAACAAAAAACGCTATATTGGAACTACTTGTTTCAGGGACTCCTGTTGTCAAACTTTTCATTGCAAGCACCTCATATCGTGATCCAAAATCTAAACAGATTATTCAAGAAGCTTCTGCTCGAGGGGTACCGATAGAAAAAATTTCCAAGCGAAGAATCGACAGAATGGCTCGATCAGGTCAGTCGGAAAGCATGATCGCTTTGAAAGAGGCTCCTCCCGAGACGAAGCTGTCGGATGTATTAGAAGAGTTTCATGGAAACGGAAAGAATCTTTTCATTCTTATCCTTGATAATATTCACTATACTCAAAATATTGGAGCGCTTCTTCGCACTGCTTTTGCCTCAGGTGTTACCTGTGCAATCGTTTCAAAGCGTAAAGATAGCCATTTAACCGATGCGGTGATTCGCACATCAATGGGGGCAAGTGAACGTATACCAGTTATACAAATGAACTTATTTGAAGCGGTTAAAGAGCTCCAGGATGCAGGGGTACGTATTGTGGGGGTGGATATGAAGGGTCGTCCGTATTATGATTCAGACTTTCGAGGAGATGTCGCTATTATTGTTGGAAGCGAAGACACTGGTATTTCAAGAGGGTTGCTCGAACGGTGTGATGATCTTGTGAGTATTCCAATGCAGGAAGGTATTGATTCTCTAAATGTAAGTGCTGCCGGTGCGATAATTATGTTTGAAAAACAGCGTCAGGATAAAGTTAAACCTCAAAAGTCGGAAAAGTAGTAATGCCCTAAAGGTATTGAAACAACGAAGATTTCCCCTTTTTTCCCCTATGAAAACAAATCAGTATAGACAGGTGTTACACGTCAACTGGTAATTTTACGGTATATTTCTTCGAGCTCTTCGTCAGACTTATACCTTAACACAAGCTTTCCTCCGCTTTTCATTTTTTGAATGGTAAGCGGTCTGCTGAAGAATTTCGAAAGATCCTTCTCAATTTCCATCATTCTCGGGCTAAGCCGTAATGGTCGTCCTCCGGCGCGACGAGTGGCTGGGTCAATGCCATTTTGTATTCTTCTTGCTAATTCTTCTGCCTGATGAGTTGTCATCCCTCTTTTAACGATAATATTTGCTGCAGCTATCATGGTCTCAGGATCTTTGATAGCAAGTAAGGCTCGAGCATGAGCTTCGGTAATGACCGTATCGAGAACTAATTGTTTAATTGCGTCTGGAAGCTTCAAAAGGCGAATTTTATTCACCACTGCAACGCGTGATAAGCCTACTTTACTAGCGATATCTTGATGTTGCAGGTTGAATTTTCGGGCAAGCTGGTCATAAGCGAGAGCTTCTTCGATAGGATTAAGATCTTTTCTTTGCACATTTTCAATGATTGCAAATTCGAGCATTTGCTGTGCTGAAGCTTCTCGGATAACTACCGGAACAGAAGTAATTCCTGCAAGTTGTGCCGCTCTCCAACGACGCTCACCGGCAATGAGAACATAATCCTTTTCTCCTCTTTTGGTCACGATAAGCGGTTGAATAATTCCATTTTCGCGAATTGAGTCAGCAATACTGATGAGTTCTTCAGGTTTTATTGTCATTCTCGGCTGGTGAGGATTTGCTGAAAGCTGATCAATAGGAAGGTTAGGAATATATCCTCTCGTTGAAAAATCCAATGCCTCTGATGAAATCAGAGAGGTTAGTCCACGTCCGAGAACAGGATGTAGTGCCGTATTGGTAATGGTTCCACTGACTATTTGCTGACGATTGGAGTCCATATTTTCATAATAATAAGTTACTCTTTATCCAAATCTTTTGACAAATTCCTGAGCGAGACTTGTGTAAGCATGTGCTCCGGCTGATGAATCATCATAAATATGTATTGGTTTTCCGTGAGAAGGAGCTTCAGAGAGCTTTACGTTTCGGGGAATAACCGTTTCAAATACGAGCCCCTTAAAAAACAATCTGACTTCCTGGACTACCTGATTAGCAAGTCTCGTCCTTCCATCATACATAGTAAGCAATACTCCGCCAATCTGCAATTCAGAATTAATATTCCTAACAATATTAACTGTTTCTATCAATTGACCAAGGCCTTCAAGGGCAAAGAATTCACATTGAATAGGTACGATAATTGCTTGAGCAGCAACGAGAGCATTAATGGTAAGAAGTCCAAGTGAAGGAGGTGAGTCGATAAATACATAATCAAACGGTTCATTGAATGATTCAAGGGCTTTTTTAAGAATGTTTTCGCGCGCGAGCTGACTAACGAGTTCAATCTCTGCCCCCGCAAGAGAAAGGTGAGAGGGAACTAGAAATAGATTCTTAATATCAGTTGGAACAAAAACATCGGAAAGCTTTTTCTGCCCTAAAAGTACATCATATACACTTGGATAGGGGGTGCTGGACGCAGTACGGATTAAGGGTTCTGATGCTTTAGGAAATCCAACCCCAGAGGTGAGGTTGGCTTGGGGATCTAGATCAACGAGAAGTACTTTTTTCCCTAACTCAGTAAGACAGGCTCCGAGGTTTATCGCAGAAGTGGTTTTACCGACCCCGCCTTTTTGATTTGCAATAACGAATGTGTGCATGAGCTAGGAAATAGTATACGATTGTCTTTCAATTATTGTAAACTGCCGTATCGGATGATAAATAACGAGTGCTCTCCCTTTAATCGTAGTTTTATCTATGGGACCAAATGTCCGAGAATCTGAGCTATGCTCACGATTATCCCCGCAGACGAAATACTTACCTGGTGGAACTTTAATTTTCTCTCCCTCGCGTAAATATGGACCAGGATCAGTGTAGGTATTTGGTGGCAAGTATTTTGATTCGTCGAGTTTTTCACTATTAACATAAATAAAACCATCCCGTATAGAAACGGTATCACCGGGAAGTCCTATGACTCGCTTAATGTAATCAGTAGTATCTGAATGTTGAAAAATAACCACATCTCCACGTTTTGGTTCACTTACAAAATAGGAGACTTTATCCGCAAGGAGGAATTGTCCATCAAGAAAATTGGTTTCCATTGATCTTCCAACAACTTCGTGGGGAGAGGCAATAAAGAAATAGATGAAAGCGACAAAACCACCCGCAATAACAAAGGTTTCAAATACATCATATAGACCTCTGAAAAAGCGTTTTAATCCAGATTGAACAGGGGAAGCTGGTTGAGTGAGAAGGCTTTCATCACCGTACATAGACTCTTAAGGCAGTTAAATTGATTATGGGTACATCATACTACAAATGGGCTGTACAGGTAAGGTCGATTGTTCAAAACACCTAAAAGTCGATAGAGGTGGTCACTTTGCCTACTGCCGCTACGGGGAATCGAACCCCGGTTTACGGGATGAAAACCCGCTGTCCTAGGCCACTAGACGATAGCGGCAACCGTATGACCGAGCAATTGTACCTTATTTGCTGTTTTTGGAAAACTCCTCAGCCTCTTTAAAGGTAGCCCTTCGGTAAGTATCTGTTTCTTTTTCGTATAGAAACATTCTTTTACAGCTGCAAATGATCATGTCGTGTGCAAAATCAATTTGATACCGTTTACCTTTCTCAAGAGGTGCTGTGCACCCGGGACAGAGTCGCTTGGTTAATAAGACCTTCTGAAATGGAGATATAAGGTTTTTGAATAGTTTCATAATTACGGTAGTTATATTAATAGTTACGTTTCGTAACGTTCCATGTGTATCTGCCGAGGAGAGGACTTGAACCTCCAAGGGCTTATCGCCCACATGGTCCTAAGCCATGCGCGTCTGCCAATTTCGCCACCTCGGCATTATGAACAGACAAATTATATCAAAATATTGCGAATATCGTTTGATAGTTATCGAAGAAGTAATTCCGAAAAACCTGAATCTTCATCAGAATACTCTGAGTCTTTAATTACTTTTACAATGGGACGGCTAGATTGCGATTCTTCAATTTTTTCTTCAATATCGTGAGATTCATGTCTTAATTCATAGTAAGTTGATCGACCACCACCTTTTTGTACAATCATACTTCTTTTGACAAGATCGTTTAAATCTCGATAAGCAGTCATCGTGCTTACTCCTGATTGCGAAACATAGAGTTTTCTACTAATTCTTGGATGGTAACGGAAGTATCTTATTAGTTTAAGCTGACGAGTATTTAATTCAGCGAGATCGTCCTTTGATGCTCTTAGCTTACGATCTGATAATCTAACCGCTTCATTTCTAACCGCAAGCGCCTCTGTTGATAGGGCTCTAATAAAAACCTCCAACCAGGCCGTTGCATCGTTTGTTTGACCTTCATCAGGTTTAAGTTGTTCTTTCAATTCTTCACTCTGTGTCAAAAATGCGTTCGAAAGGAGTTGGATGTTACGTAAAGAGTATTTGGAACGTTCGATTAATAGTTCTCCAAGTGCTAATGTTGTTAAGAAATTTCCACTTATGAATGGATATCTAAGTAATAATTCAT
>CAZDUZ010000050.1:0-6911 GCA_964508755.1 uncultured Candidatus Saccharibacteria bacterium
CAGTGCCATTGTGGCTGACCATCCTCTCAGACCAGCTACCCGTCTTAGCCTTGGTAGGCCGTTACCCCACCAACAAGCTGATAGGACGCAGGCTCATCCCGAAGCGATAAATCATTTAGTCGACAAACCTGCAGTTGTTCCGATTTACATAATAATATGTATGAATCAGACCATTAACCAACTACAGGTCCGTCGACACTATCGAGAGTTACCCCGCCTTTCGGCGAGCTGTTCCCGTCTTCGGGGCAGATTGCCCACGCGTTACTCACCCGTTTGCCGCTGACCGCCAACACAAAGCACGAAACAATAACAACTAACAAACACTCTACATACAAAAGACATTAGTATTATTCGCACCCTGAGTTGGCGGCCCGCTCGACTTGCATACCTTAGGCACACCGCCAGCGTTCATCCTGAACCAGGATCAAATTCGCCAATATAGATTTGAAGACTGTTGCAATGCAACAGGATACTTCGTATTCACATCCTACTCAACTCTGCCACAAGGACAGAATTAATAGGAATGGGTTAGTGCTTTACTATTACTTACTACCACTTTTCAGTTTTCAATGAGCAAAGGGATCAACGTGACGTGACTTATACCATACCAGCCCGGCATCGTCAAGAAAACGAGACCAAGAGTAATGGCGTCATGCCGTCATTTGTTAAAAATTGGAAATCCTTCCAGCATTACCGCTTACAGGTATCCCATCCCGAGCCGGGATTATACCAGAACAATGCTTGATTTTCAACACCTTTTGAGCAACAACCACTGGTAACATCTTAGAATGCGCATACAATTATATAATGCACTCATGAATCAAATCACCACATCTTCCAGATTACCTCTTCCCACCTTTATTTTTCGCACCAGTCGTTTCATGCATTTTGCGTATTTCCTGCACGCTTGTAGCATCATCAGGAAGCTTATCTCGCTTCCATACCTTTAGTCGAGGAAACCTTAACGCAAACCCTACTCCCTCTTTACCAGCTCCAGCCGTATGTATGGGACTTTTCGTGATTTCATCGGCCTCAACAGTCGCCACAATACGAGGCTCCACCCACACGTCAGGATGCAATTTCTTTGAAACCAAAACCGTTTCTCCTGGCTCCTCAACAACAAATTCATCCAAATCTTTCTTTATTGCGATCCATTGATCTTCCGTAATCCCAGTACCAATCTTTGTAATAGATACATAAACATCTAAATCTTTGTCATACAATCCTCCAAGCAAGGCACCAATTCCAAAACGCGCCTGCTTTCCCCGCCCTCGATAGTAACCCAGAATAACAACATCAATAGTATCAGCAAGGTTTCCTTGAAAAGCCCGTTTCAATTTCAACCACGTTAAACCCCTTACTCCAGGCTCATATATTGAATTGACATCCTTAACAACAACACCTTCCAAACCCTCGGTAACATTATCGTGAAAGACTTTAAGCAGCTCTTTAGCACTATCAACCACAACACTGCTAGCAACATCAAGTAATCCCTTCTTTACGACGATCCTCTCAAGCAAGGAAACCCGTTCTTTATTTTTTATGTGTACCAGCGACTCTCCATTCACAGAAAGTACATCAAAAATAAAAGCTTTAACCGGTAATTCCTGAACTCTCCGATTCACTCCATACTTACGTTTTCTCGTCATCGTTTCTTGAAAAGGGAGAAATTCATTCGTGTTCTCGTTATAACCAATAATTTCACCATCAAGGATTGCTGATTCTAAACCTTGTTGCTTAGCAGCACTCACAATTTCCGGAAACATCTCCGTCATATCTTCCAAATTCCGAGAAAAAATACGAATAGAGTCGTCCTCTTTCGTAGCTTCAAACAGAGACAGTTCCGAAGAAGTCCCTTTCCCCTTCCACTTTGACCACCATATTCGGTCATCCATAGACACATCCGTTCCTGCTCCCACATGGATTTGACACCTCAAACCGTCAAATTTTGGCTGCACAATAGCATTAGGGATTCGTTTCATTATACTTTCAGCATCTTTTTCACGCTCCACAAGCATCGGAAGAACTGGCACACCTGGGGTAATCTGAATTGAGCATAAACCTTCCAAACCTTTTTCTTTATACACTTTGGCAATATATCCTGAGTCAGGCGATACACCGAAAGCACGTCCTAATTCATCTCGATCACCCTTATCGCCCTTCACGCTTACTGATAAAGAATCTAGAAGAGTTTTACCACCAAGCCCGAGACGAAGCTTTTGAGAGAGAATTCGAGTAACATATTTAGCCTCTATCGGCGAACAATTTCCAACAACATCCGCAATTAGTCTTACCCTATGGTCAGAAGAGCCCTTTCCCGTAAGACTTGCTATTTCCCAAAGGCGGTCATAGAGAGTGTGAAGACTCAACTGAGTTCCCCTCTGAACCGTCTCGCTGCTGTCTGAAGTATTATTTACTAACATTTCCGCTACATCTCCGCTATCACCCGCTTCACGAAGTAGCTCAGCCGTATCATATGAACGACCATGTGAGTGCGCATACGCGGATAAAGCTGCAAGAATAGTTTTTTCTGCAACGTTAAATTCTACAGGCACAAACAATGGAGCAACCCGTGAGGAAAGAAGATAACAGACTATCGCAGACTCATCTTCTTTACATTCCGTAAATAGTTCAGCCAATAAAGCCGTAATCTGATTACGAGAAGAAACCGATTCGATTCGGTCCAAATATTCACAAAACAAACGGAAATGCATTTTTCTACAATTTGACATAAGTTGTTGAACGCGTTGTTCCAACCCTTTTCACTTTTCCCTTTTTAATAAGTCGCTCCATGTCTCTTCGAAGTGTCCTATCGGTTACATTCTTAAAGCGGGGCGACAATTCGGATAGACGAGCAGGTTTTCCGCGTTCCATTAAATCAAGAATTCTTTGCTCTCTTACTCGAAGACCAGGAATCCACTCAACTGTTTTTTTCGACACATTTGATCTCTTAATTGCCTGGACACTTTTATCAGTTGAAATTCTTCTCTTTGCTTGCAATTGAGAAGAGACCTCGTCCACTTCGGACTTACGGTGAAACGTACGAGAGAAATCTCCAGAAGGTTTCCTCTGAAATTTTCCTCGAGACAACCTATTAGTCTCCGATTCTGTAAGAAAGCGGTAAAGACCATAACTTGCAGCAACAATCACTCCTCCAGCGAGAAGCAATGTTACCATACTGCTTCTACCCTTTCTATTTCCATAGACTGCCATATAGTCATTGTACGACGTGACACTATATGACGCAAGTCAAACGATAGAGAAACCACATACACAACTCCAACTTTCACACTGTTTCTCAGGAAATCGTCAAATGTGGACAACTCGGTACGAATCAATCCACATTAAACCAAGCGTCGCTCGGTTATACTCGGTAAACGTTTATACCTAACACAGGGCTAACTTCCCGAGTAAGAAGCGTGATTATATTCGGAATTCATAGGTGGTTTGTGGATATCATGAAGCGATCTCTATTTCTAGAAACTTTCCAGCAAGGAAAGCCTATAACTCAGGAAACAACCTCGTTTGATGAACTCTCTACGTCCTTGTCTTACTGAACCTTCTGCATCGATCCAAGCGACTTGCCAATTTCTACTTCACATTCAAGCGGGACCACAAGATCCAACGCCGATCGCATTACTTTTTTCAGATCCTTGGCTACCGCTTCGGCTACCCTTCGATCAGCCTCCAACACAAATTCATCGTGAATCTGAAGAACCAGCTTAACATCTTGTTTTTTACGTGCCTGAAGATAACGGGACAGATCAACCATAGCTACTCTCATAATATCCGCGGCAGTTCCTTGAATTGGCATATTAATTGCCTCTCTTTCTGCCGCCATCTTCACCATCCGGTTCCCTGAGTCCAACCCGGAAATATATCTGCGTCTTCCCATCGCTGTTTGTACATAGCCGTGCTTTCGGCAAAATTCAATTGTTTGCTCAAGAGCCTTTTGAACACCGGAATACTTAGAAAAATATTCGTTAATGTAAGAAATTGCTGACGAACGATCTATCCCCAGTGTTTCGGACAATCCGAAAGCAGAAAGACCATACAAAACACCAAAATTAATAGTTTTTGCAACCCTTCTTTCACTATCGGACACTTCACCTTCAGTCTTACTAAAGATTCGAGCGGCAGTTATCGTATGAAAGTCCTTTCCGGACAAAAAGTCATCAATCATATTGGTATCTCTTGAATAATCAGCCATCACCCGTAAGTCAATTTGTGAATAATCTATTGAAATTAGAACATTATTTTCACCCGCAACAAACGTATTTCGAATCTCTCGTCCAAGCTCTGTTCTAATGGGTATATTCTGTAGATTTGGTGAATCTGATGACAATCGTCCCGTAGAAGTACCAGTTTGTCTGAAGATTGAGTGAACTCGACGATCAGGAGATTGGGAAATGTATTCGATGAGCGGTCGAACATACGTATTGAGCATTTTTGTTCGTTCCCGGTACGTAAGTATTCCTTCTATACAAGGATGAGTCCCTTTTAATTTTGCAAGAACAGATTCATCAGTGGAAGGACCGGTTTTCCTGCGCCGGTGCACAGGAAGACCAAGTTCAACAAACAGCACATCAGCAAGCTGCTTATTCGAGTTAATGTTGAATTCATGGCCAATGCTATCAAAAATCATCCTCTCAATAGACTTTACTTCATCCAAGAGATCTTTTTCCTTATCCTTTAATACTTCAAGATCCATAAGGACACCATTTGCGGACATTTTTGCAATAACAGCAGAAAGAGCATGTTCAGTTTCTCTCCACCCTTCGTAGTCTATAGGTTTACCGTTGCGAGACACATTGCGACCCATAATATCTGTTTTTTCTAAAAACACCTCCGAAACCTTTCCAAGAATTGATTTTCCCATAGTATCAACGAGGGAAATCACCTCAGGGGTGTTTTGTTTTTGAAAATCAGCCATATCAGGTAAATCTACCCCGGCAACTTTAAATGCCATGGCTGTTAATGAATAGTCTTTTAATCCCGACGACACATGATACATACCTAACCCAATATCAAATACATTGAATGCTGTTGAAAACATTTCATTCATATTTTCAGATGGTATAACCGGGATAAGTCTTTTCCATAACTCTTCCCATCCAAAAGTGACCAATGAAATCTCCTTCATTAACAATATCTTCACAATGGACTGTATACACTCTTGGTCATCTAAACGAGAGTGGAAAAAGTAACTCCATTGAGAATTCTTACCTTCACACCCAAAGAGTACTTTATCTGGTGAAAGGTACACCAACACTCCATGAGTCGCATGTTTAACAGGGCGTTCTATTGCATCAACTCCCAGAACTTCGACTTTTTTTCCTTCATTTTTGAGAGTAAGAACCTTTGTTTGACCATTTACATCCCCGTCATCTGCTACCGGTGCAGATGAGAAAAAGCCCATTTGAGTAGATTGGTGAGTTGTATGTACGCTTTCGGGAATTTTACCGACTAATGAACGGAATTCAAACTTCTGAAACATTGAAATAACGGCACCTCGATCAAAATCTTTCATTAGACAATCCTCAAGATGAACGGTCAGAGGGACTGACCGTACAACAGTTGCAAGCCTTCGACTTAATTCAGCAGACTCTTCTCCTTCAACAAGAAGTTTACGTACCTTTTCTCCGATTGAGTCGAGATTGCGATATATATCTTCAAGGTGTCCACATTCACTGATCAATTTTGTAGCAGATTTTTCCCCAATCCCTTTAATTCCGGGAATATTGTCAGAAGGGTCTCCAACAAGACCTTTGTAATCAGGTATATATTCTGGACCAAAGCCAAACCGGTTCTGCACGTCCTGCGGGTAATACAAGTCCATATCTTTAAAACTTCCTTTAGGAAGCCAAATACCGACTTTCTCATGGGCAACCTGCAACAAATCCTTATCTCCGGTAACTATCACCATGCTTTCGCACTCATCTTTCCATCTGCTAACCGTTACATATTCTGCAAGGGTTGCAAGAATATCATCTGCCTCATAACCTTTACACTCCAGTATCGGAACATTAAAAGCCTTAAGAACCTCTTTTACTAAAGGAAACTGTTTAATGAGAGTCAAATCAGTCGGTTTTCGTGTCCCTTTATATTCAACAAACTCCGTATGGCGGAATGTCGGTTCTTTCATATCAAACGCACACACGAGATATTTGGGATCTAATTCACTTAAAATCCTCAAAAGCATGGAGGTAAAACCATATACCGCATTAACCTGCACACCATCGGTTGTGGCCAATTGAGGAGGAAAAGCATGAAATGCTCGATGAATGAGTGAATTTGCATCTACTGCGACATAAAGCGAACTCTTACTTTGAGGTTTGGATGACATAGTAATGCTGTGTTTCAAGAACTTATGAAGTAAGTTCTCTATCCTTTTCACGGTGGACGTTAGGCTTGCCTACCGAATAGAGGTATTTACGTACTCAAAGAAGCTATTTCTTCTTTTGGACTTGCCTATTATCCTGCTTAACGGCAGGATCTTCTTCAAAGAAAGCTTCAAACTCCTTTGCATCGAGAACTTCTTTCTTAAGAAGCAGTTCGGCAAGACCATCAAGATGTTCACGATGATCACGAAGTATTACTTCCGCAGATCTCCACGCCTCAGATACAATTTTGTGTACTTCCATGTCGATATCTCTTGCTGTTTCGTCGCTATAATCTTTTTTCTCATAGCCATACCCGAGATATTCAAGCTCATCAAGGTCACCGTATTGAACAAATCCCATTTTTTCGCTCATTCCATACCGTTTCACCATGTCCCGTGCAATTTCACTCGCTGATTTGATATCTGCAGAAGCCCCCGTGGAAGTATCGTCAAATATTAATTTCTCCGCAACATTACCTCCCGCGGAAACAGCGATCCGAGCAAACATCTGTCGTTTCGTCATACTCTC
>CAZDUZ010000051.1:0-6797 GCA_964508755.1 uncultured Candidatus Saccharibacteria bacterium
ACAAAGATACAACTATTTTTGATTATATACAACATTTAGATGTTACAGTCTACTAGTATAAATGGACATTGGAGTCATGAATTATCGTATGTCAATTATTTCCACCTCAACCTCCTTGTCGCCTACTTTTACCCTGTCACCAATTGTTTTTCCTTTTATTGATGCGCCTAATGGTTTTAAGATATTCACAATTTGTACCCCATCAATAAACTCGCCGCCGCTAGTATCATAGTCTACTAATTTCACTTTAAATTCTTTATTGATCTCTAAGAATTTTATTTTAACCATACTATTAAGACCAATTCTGTTGTCAATAATGGGATGTGGTATAAGATCTTCTTTTCGTTGATATTGTTCTTCACTCTTGTTTGAATACCGTTTTAGTATCGACCATTCAGAGTCGTAATAATTATTGTCGATAGGTTTGCCAGTTGCTGTGAAACTTTGAAAAACTAAACGATTAATTTCATTTAGAATTTCCAATGGTAAAAATCTATACTCAATGCTGTCAAATTCATTATAGATCACTTTATAACCTTGTAGGTGAAGCTGCTCTCGTGTAGAAATATTTTCAGTTAAATGAGCCTTGAATTTTCTGCGGCCATTCTCGTTAAAGTAAATCCCAATAATTCCTTCAGAATCAATAGTCTGAATATTTACCAATTTATCATCTCTGTTCAATCCATTCAGATACTCCTTCCCAATTTTTCTGGCAAGCAAAATAGGAATATGCACCTTGTTTATATGGCCTGATTGGTAGCATTGTAATAGAAATCCTTTCTGATGACATTCGAGAATCGGAATAACATAGTCAGCGTCTATGGGCTCGTCAACAGTAAGAACATATGTGCCTGACTTAAAAAGGTTAAAATATCGAAGTATTTTATCTGTTATTGAGCGTGAAGATACTTGCTCAAAAGGTTCTCGTGTAGTTTCGTCGCCATCTGTTTCAAGATCCACCTCTGTACTTAGTATCTCTAATGAATCACCCGTTTTGACTTGTATTTCTTCTCGCGAATATAAAAGAGATTCTGATTCATTGTCCTCAAGTACAGGAATCATATTCCAAAGTGGTTCTAGTGCTTTCTCTCTATTTGTGTAGTATTCATAACCCCGGACTCTGAAAAACTGCCAACCACATCTTTCAAGCACTTTTTGACGCATTACATCATTTTGATACTGTTCAGGGCCATGCCATTTATCACCATCACATTCAATAGCTATTTTGGTGCCGTCAGGGAGCAGAGCAACCATGTCGATTCTATAACGACCATTGGCAACTTTGTATTGGGGTAATACACTTAGTTTCTTTCTGATAAGATCGTTGTAAACGTCCACTTCAAACCAACTTTCGAAAGGTTCAGGTTGTGTACCCATTCGTCTTTCAATCGGTGTATGGAAAATTGGTTGGTATGAATTGTAATTTTTGAAATGGTCTAATAATTTGTACCGTAAGTCATCTTTATTGTTTAAATCGTCCAATTGTACCGAATGGAATAGCCATATCTGCTCCTTGGCACGACTTACAGCAACATTAAATCTTCTTTCGTCTTCAGGTTTTACAAGCGCAGACCGGTTGTGATTGTGAGCCGTAACTAAGCTCAAAAAAATTATATCCCTTTCATCACCTTGGAAAGAGGCTGAGTTTCCGCTAATAATTTTTCGTTTGTGAAATTCTTGTTCTCCAATTCTTTTCAAAAGAAGGTTTTCAATCAAACTTGCTTGTTGATTTCCCTGGAGTGTTATTACTCCAAATGTCTTTCGTTTATATTTTTCGTCTTCAACTAGTTTGCCTATTACTTCAGCAATTTGGATAGCCTCAGGTTCATTTATTATGTTTGCACCACTTCCTTCTGTGTAACCTTTTGCGCAATACTGTGTAACTAATGGTTCAAGACGGTTTTCTGAATACTGTTTAAGTGGGTAAAGTCCTTTTCCTTCTGGATTATAAAAATAACGGTTTGAGAACTCAATTATCTCAGGCATACACCTGAAATGTTCTCTCAGAACAATAACTCCATCACAGAAAAGTTTAGCAAGGTCAAAAAAGCTGGACTCCGTTCCGTAATAATCTGAAAATGGAATTCCATCCAGATGACGCTTTATGTAGGGAGTCATTGTATTTGCATCCACGCCAATATATTCAGGAGAAGTCTGTTTGTCATCTCCAACAATAATAATGTTTTTGGAAATGTAGAGCAGAAATATTGCATCAGGCCCAAGTTGACTTGCCTCATCAATAATAACATAATCGTACATTTCTTGTTCTGGCTGAACTGTTTCTGCAACCTTATACAAAGGCATAATCCAACATGGTACAGCATCTTTACAATATTCCATTTCTTGTTGGGCAATTTTTCGAAACTTGATTGCTCTTTTGCCTTTTCCAGTCTTTCCAATTTTCTTGACCGCCATTACCCAAGCATTTAAATGCTTTCTTAAAAAACGGTTTTGCTCAAGATCTTCTATAACTTTATACCAGGCCTTCTTTGAGGCAAGCTGTGCGATAAGCCTTCTTTCTTTTTGTTCTGATTCATTGAGTAATCTAATGAGCTGATTTTCATAATTAAAATCCATCAGCTTTTCAAGTTGGTGCTGAGCGTCCCTGAAATAGATGGCTTGTTTTAACTTATGTATATCATGGACTGAAAAGGTGTTATTTTCTACAAGTTGTATTGTAGATGGGATTTTAGAACAAAGTTGTGAATGAAGATTTTTGAAATTCAGAAAATCCTTCTTTTTGTCAGTCAATTTATCGTGCTGATGCAGTAACTCACCATAAACGTGATAATCCAATTTTTTATAAGATTCAATGATTCTCTCTTTAATTGGGTGAAGGTTAGCATCATTAAGGTATTCTATAGCTTGTCTAACTAAATCATGATACTCGGATATACCTTCACTTACCTTACTATACTGACTTTTTAATATAGAGGTGTCTAGATCTTCTTTATCAAATAGCTTTATTTGCAAACTATTTTTCGTTTCAATACTAGATTTTAATGCTCTTGCTTTTTCAATTAACTCTAATAGGCGTTGAACTTCATTATGGATATTTTTGAAAAATGAAAATTTCTTAAATAGTGTGTTCTCTTTTGGTATTTCCTTATTCCAAATTTCTGATAACTCGATAAAGTCCTGTTGAAAAGAAATATCCCTCAGTACCACTTCAAACTCTTCAACAGTATCACAAAGACTCCCATTTACATGCACCAATTCAGTAAAATATAAACGTTCTTTTATTGATTTTGGCAGAAACGGTTTTTTGATAGCAAAAGAAAGTCCTGATAGTGAATTCCCCTCGTTTAAATAGGAAAAAATTATTTGAGCATCGTTTTTAAGTTGCTTTAAACTTTTGCCTTTTGGGTATGAAACCTCTACATCTTTATCAATCTTTCTCAAATCAGAGGATTCGAACCGTTCAAGTACTGTTTTGGATTGATTTAGGATTTGTTGCCATTCCTGTTTTCTGCCATTCAGAGAGGAACTGATAACATCACGAGTAAAGTCAATCTGTAATGTATCTACTTCGTTGTAAATCTTTTGAAGCTCCTTTAGATGTAGAGTTATTTCATCAAAATCTGAACAAGAAATTTCCAGGTCTTCATCTTTTGGAAAGTCATTGGCGAGCTTGTTAGTAAGTTTTGCATATTCAGTTAACTGATTAAGAGAAAGTATTTTGTTGATTTCTGGAATTTCATAATTAAAATCATCTGTTTCAATTTGCTCGTAATTTTCATGAAGCAAGATGAATTCAGTAAGCTTGGAGAGTAATTCATCATCTTCGGTATTGCTAAAATCATCTTTATACCATTCAAACAATTTGGCATCACTTTCAAGAACTTCAGCAATTTCAGTTAATGTTCCATTATAATTTTGATTAATTGTCTGCTTTCTTGTGGCATTCTCTTTAATCTCAACAATCCTTTTTGAGAACTCAGCAATAAGTTCTCTTGTTTTCTTGATTTCCTTGTCTAAATCTTCAATCTGCAATTGGTACTCTGTAAGATTCGCCCTCGAGAGTTCATCGTTTATAGTATTAACACTTGATTGTAAATCTTGGATAGATGATGAATCGCCACTTAACACGTTAACTGCCAAGTCCTGAAATTCAGGGGGAAGCTTATCTTTCAAAACTTCTAATGCCCTTTTTGTATAAGCTGTAATTAACACATTTTTTCCATTTGCAAGCAAATGACAAATCAAATTGGCGATAGTATGAGATTTTCCGGTCCCTGGAGGGCCTTGCACAAGAACCTTATTGTTCTTTTTTGTTTTTTCTACTATCTCTAATTGTTCGTCATTATACTCCTTTGGGAAAAATAATGGCTCAAATTGAGAGCAGACTGAGTTATCTGATGGTTTGGTTTCAGATTCGACATTTGTAGGAATTTCTATGAGGTCATTGATTGTTGGGATATCAAGGAAATCTTCACTATTCTCAATATTCGTTAAAATTTTTTCATACAAAGCTGTAAAGCACCGAGTATTCCTTTTTCTTAACAATAAAGCAGGAGAAAATGTAATATTTGGTTTTGAAGGAGTTCTACTTGGCTTTTCGATAAAGCGGGTATAACTGCCATCGGGTGATACTCTTTCTGCAAATATTTGTAGAGCATCTTCTATTTGGGTAAAAATAGTCTCAATGTTTTTTTCTTTAATAAAATTCTCAACCGCTTTTTCAGCATCAATTATATTTTGTGAATCAAATTGGTCATACAAGTCAAGGATTGAATCGGTTTCGATTTGTGGGGCGGATTCCAAATTTGGTGAGATTACAATTTGAGAGTTCTTGAGAGAATATTCGAAATTTATATCTACTCTTTGAGTTATAATATGTCTAAAGATTCTCGGACATTCATCATTTTTCTTGAAGTTCAATAGCCCTACACCAATCACCAATTCATACTCCTCTCCAAACTGTTGAGCTTTATTAAATATTCGGAAAAGTTGTTTGTAAATAGTATTTAATTTTTCATACTTCTCATAATCAATGTTGTATGTTTCTATTCTCTCATTATATTCTATAAGGTCATCAATCCATTTTTTGTCTATATAATGTTTTAATTCGTTTTGAATCTTTGGGTAATCTTTAATTGAAACTGTTACTCTGTTGTCTTCAAGTGTTTCTTTTAATCTGGGTTCGTCATCGTAAGTTAATAATGTTGGTGGATCAATCCATTTCTCCAAGGTGTCTGAAAGCTTGGCAAATTCTGGCTTTACTGGTTCTTTTGGCTTTCTTATTTTTAACCAATAATCACTGTTTTCATTGAAGCCAGGCCTAATAATGTTTTCAAAAAGCTCATTCTCAGGAATGTCATTTAGCCAAAATTTCTCTGGGTACTGTGATTCTTGAGCGTCAATGTCACGGACTGGATTACTCCTAAGTTTGGAGAATTCTTTAAGGTAACTAAAGATCTGTGTATATTTACTTTTTTTCATCTCACTCAAATCTTCTTTTATTTATTCAACATTCCGATGGCGTAGGCACATTTTTTATCCTTCGTTCCCATACAATATTTATCATTTACAGTTTTTCTGCCTCCCCAAGATCTTTGGATTTGGGACTCTCTTTAAATCGTTTTTTATTAAATATGCCCTTTGATCTGGATTTGTAATAGTATTATGTGGCTTTAAAATTGCCAAATATTATGACCTAGCCCCAAGTTCTAGCTTTCATCATAGCCATCTCTACCCTCACAATGTAGTCCATTATCTCTTTTTTCCTTTCCTCATTGTCTTTATAGGTAGTATCCATCATCTTCTTCAATTTCCTAATATGCTCATTCCCAATATCCTCAAGTTGTCCAATCAACTTCTCATACTTTTCATCATCTACTGTTTTGTATACTTCTCCGTTATCCTCAATTGTTTTACACATGTCCTCAAGATTTTTAACTGAGTCCTCAACCGGGACGTTTATCCCAGATAAAAAAAGGTCATCTAATTCTTTTACTTTAGATACTATGTCTAATGGACATTCGTATAATGCATGATGTAGACCTGTCTTAGCCTCTATATACATGTCTACTAATGCCATGAAATCCAACTTCTTCAATTCTTCTAGAAATTCTTGTGAATTCATCTCATATAGTATTTAAAAATTAAAAAATCCACTCTGCTATTGTTGTCACGGTTGTATACCATTTAAAGTTGTGATGTACACTTAAATATTTAATTTATATTAGTTCTTCTATTCTTGGAGATCAAGCAAATTGATTATGCCAAAACCGAAGATTACGGTTGTTAAATAAATCGACGTTTTGTGCGAACATATAAACAATATAACTGTTTCTGGAACAGTGATATGTAAAATTAGCACTTATTCAAGAATATTCAACTCTTTAGTGAGTAAAAAGAATAAGAGCACCTTATTTTCTCTTCTCGAATAACATAGCAAATCCATCCAGCAATAGTCCTAATATCAATATTACCGCCAACATATTACTTAGTTTAAATTGTTTCTGACAAACCGGGAACAGTTCTCATACGCGGTTAAAATAAATATTCAGAACGTCAAAACATGACGTAATGGACAAAAATTACCTTCCGGAACAAATAGCATAAGGGAAATCTCGGCGTTCCCCCCTATTTCCCGCTGCTATCTGTTCCGAAGGCTTCTCTAACGAGCCTGTCAGCCAAAAAACCACTCTAGTAATACCCTTTTCCCGGTATGATATGGCGTACCCCGCCTTTGGGATTCTTCACATCTCCTTCATAACGGGGGATCAGGTGAATGTGCACATGAAAAATACTTTGTCCGGCCATTTCTCCGACATTAATCCCGATATTGAAGC
>CAZDUZ010000052.1:0-6539 GCA_964508755.1 uncultured Candidatus Saccharibacteria bacterium
AGAATTTCATGAACCTTTGCAACTTCGATACCCATCACTTCAGCGATCTCTGAGGGAGCGGGTTTACGGCCAAGTTTTGCGGCTAAATTCGTGGAAACTTTGTTTAATTTGTTAATGGTTTCATGCATGTGGACTGGAATACGGATAGTGCGAGCCTGATCGGCAATAGATCGGGTAATTGCTTGTCTAATCCACCAAGTCGCATAGGTTGAGAATTTGAAACCGCGGTGATAATCAAACTTCTGAACTGCGCGCATTAAACCCATATTACCTTCCTGAATAAGATCGAGAAGATGAAGTCCTCTGTTGGCATATTTTTTGGCTATACTGACTACGAGACGGAGATTTGCAGTAACGAGGAGCTGGCTTGCTTCCTTGTCCCCTGCTTCGATTCGCTTTGCGAGGATAACTTCCTCAGCACCAGTTAATAAGGGTGTTTTACCGATTTCCTGCAGATAGGAACGAATCGCATCAGTGGTAATATTCGATTGAATAGACTTGAGTATCTTAATCTTGTGCTCTAGCGTGAGCTCGTCTTCAACTTCTTCCTCTTCTGAGGCAACCTCGTCAAGAACTTCAATTCCGTTGTACTGGAGTGTAATGAAAATCTCATCGAGGGTGTCTAAATGATTCTCGACGTGGGGGAACTCGAAAAGTATGTCCTCTTGTGTAAGGAAGCCTTGCTCTTTACCCTTTTCAACAAGCTTCTCGATGAGATGCTTTGTCTTATCTTTCTTGCTTGTGGGACGTGTTTCCGAGGTAGAAGGCATGGGTAAATCGTGTGGTATAATAATTGAATATGAACGATGATGTCAACAATCCTACAAATCCTCCCGGCCATAATTCCGGGAAAACTAATAAGAAAGCATTTTTCGAGCATGTCGCGAAGTTTTGCGACAAGTGCGGACGTCCGTATGATGAAAAGGACTTGGACATTTTACAACAAAATGAGTATTCTGTCGTCATCCACTTCAACTGTCCTAACTGTAAAGCGCGTCATCTTGCCACTTTCATAAAACCATTAGGAATAACAAGCCGTATTCTTGTGAATACTGACTTGTCTACAGACGAACTGTCAAAATTTGCAGGAAGAAGAAGTATTTCTTCTGACGATCTTCTCGATGTTCACGAAGCGACGCAAATGTCATCTTTTTCTGCAAGAGATTTAGTATAAGCTACTCCCCCACTCACTTTCGACAGGAGCGAAGTGTCGTCTTCTGTAACAGGAATGTCGTTAAACGTTTGATATTACGTAAAAATAATCAAGAAGCTGTTGCTTTTCAATTCCCGTAGCAAAACGAGGCTGACAGTAATCGTATAAAATAGTAGGTAGAAGCTCCATCGCAACAATTTTTCCTTCAAACGCGGTAAATCGAACAACCATTCCTTGTCGTGTTTCCTGTGACCACATTTGGTCAAATAGGAAGTTTCCTAATCCGTAAAAAACGATAGTGTCATCAATAAAAGTCATTCCCTGCAACTCATGCGATGAAACACCGGTGATTATATCTGCACCGGCGGCTGCAAGCTCATTGGTTACCGTTATTTGATCTCCGGTGGGTGTAGTTCCGTATTCAGGCCACAAATGTGTGTCGACCCAGACAATATCTGCTTGTTCTTTGGCGATTGAAATTGCTTGTGATGCTTTTGCCGAGTCGTAATAGGCAACCCCTGTCGTTTGTTCTCCTGCAAGGACTCCGGCAGGTCCCATAAGGTTAACTCCAATGAATGCGATTTTTGTGGTTCCATCAGTAAAAACAAGCGGTTTCCACGCTTCTTCAAGACTGTCCCCTCCTCCAAAATACTTGATGTTATTGTCTCTATATATAGATAATGTGTCAGAAAAGGCTTGTTTTCCGTAGTCAGCCATGTGATTCCCGGTTAGACTTACAATATCTGTTCCGATGGAAAGCAAATTTTGAAGATACGAAGGTTTACCGCAAAACGCCGTTGTACCTGCAGATTGTGTACATCCTTCTACAAATGAGCTCTCATTACTGACAATGGTTACATCTGCAGAAGAAAGAACTTCTGTGACCTGCTCAATGGGATATTCCGCCCTACCCTTCGTACGTTCACAAAGTTGCCATCCAGGCCCACCTGCCACAGAAGTCCCTGTTTTTACTATTGTTGTGATGGAGTCTTGCGTAATTGGCTCTGTAGATAAATATCGATTCTGTAGGAAGGTTTCTGTGAAGACCTCGCTGCTACCCTTCTGGATGATCTCCTGATCTCCAGAGATTTTAATGGCGAGAATTATAGGGTATGTAGTATCACTAAAATTATCCTCGGTAATTTCAAAATTTAGCAATTGAGGCTGAATTATTGTTTGCATGGATGTGATATTAACTTTCTGTATAGGCGTTAACAAGACTCTATTTGAGGTAGAGTTACTTTCGTAAGAAACGACAATGCCCGATAGAGTAATGTTTTGGGCTTCTTTTGTAATGTTCTCCCAATAATTAATTTCAGGATCGATAGTGTAGGTGAGTGAGGTGTTCTGGTTCGGGGGAAGGGTAGGGTTTTCTGCAAGCACAAGTGTTTGAAATAGGGTGATGGTATTGGTTTCGTTGATTTTCTGAGAAATACCGGTTTTGCTTCCAGATCTTTGTATTGTTACGGAAGCGTTGACATCATCCGTTGCTTTATAGCCCTCCGAATTTAGAAAATCGATGAAGTCGTCAATTAGTGGGAGGGGAACGTCGTCTGATAAATAATAGGTATCAGGCGTATTTACTTTCGGATCAATAGTGGGGGATGATACGTTCCCAAAGTAGTAAAGCAATCCGAGCGAAACAACACAAACGGTTATTGCTGCGAGGAGTAGGGTAGGTTTCTTTTTTATCGTTGCCATGTAACTGAATATTCACGGTCTTCAGTCAACTTGTCAAGGCTTATGAGGGAATTAATCTCTCTTCGATAATCTACGGTATTAACAGGGCTCCATCCATCTGGAAAGGTGATTTTTAGTGTCAACGGATCCTGATCAAGTCCTGGTTGCTTGATAACGTTAAGTTGATAAGAAATCTTCCCGTCCGGTCCTTCCTTTAGTGGGAAAGCTGTCACATTGTCTTTTTGGAGAACATAAGAAATTGTAAATGATCTTTTTGAAGCGACAGGTACGGTTATCCATCCAGATACAATGCTGAAGCCTTGTTGTGTGTCATTTGTTACGGATGCCCGAGATAAACCCTCTATTCGAGTCACCTTAGATCCGTACGGTAGATAAATTCTTTCAAAATTCACATAATCTCCTTCAGGGTAACGATTTTCTGTGCTTACGTTTTCGTATGTAACCGTCATTGCATGCTGTACCGTTTCAGTATCCGAAATGGTAATAGTGATATCCGTAATTCTATCAGTGAAGAAATTCGCTTTATTTCCTCCCCAATTCCATTCTACGGGAAAGATACTGTTCTTACTTGTATCATATGATCCATTCCATCTGTTTTGGGTTAGCACCGAGTTAATTGTCGGTTCGTTAACATACACTAAAATATGTTTTTCATTAAGAGCTTTCGTTGTTTCCTTTGCTATTTCTGGCCAACTTTCTTTGGGAGAAGAGAGTGCTTTTTGAAGGATTTCATTCGCTAAATTTGAAAGAAATACTGGCTTTCGAGTACTGCCTGGTGTGAACTCTCGATGAATTTGTATTACTTTATCGTATAAATTATCCGAAGTTACTTCCTCTTGTTCGCCGGGAACTTTGATGCTCTCCCATATGTCGACAAGGTTCCGAACATATTCGAGATCTACTGCAATGACACCATCTATTGACACTGCGTTATCCGAGAGAGATAGGAAGTATTCAACAGCATCCGCAGTTACTGCAAAATCGGGTGACCAATTCGCTAACGATAATGTCCAGTCGTTTACTCCGAGCTCATTTTGCATAGATTGAGGTGGAGGGATGATTTCTTCGATCTGACCATCAATATCATACACATCCTTTACTGATAATTGGCGAATCTGACCTCGCTCAATGCCAATTATTCCTATGCTTGTGATCCATCCGCCAGTACTTCGCAATTCCATTGGGTTTTGGAAAATCACCGCATATGTTTTTCTACCTTCAACTCCGAGAAGATCGGGGGTTTGGTTTGCAAATTGCTGAAGCGTAGAAAGTGCTGAATCGGCACCTTCTGTCATTGTTTTAACCTCAGAGATAAGGCTAGAAATCGATTGTGGAAACACTGACTGATCAACATCTTCTAGAAGGTCGGTAGCAAGTGAGAGCTCAATATTTGCTGATTCAAAGTAAGAGACCCGTTCTTGCATGTTTGACAGTTCCTCAGAATATTCGCGCGATCCTCCTCCCGCTGTTTCATTAAAACTAATATTAGGTTCAAAGTTCTTGAAATACTCTACATATGGTTCAGCTCCTTCTGTTAGATAATATGCACCTGTTGCCGTATGATCTGCAGCTGAAACGATTTTCGATGATTCCACGTATAGTTGTTCAAGTGGAGGAATGTGCTTAATCCATCTGAGTCCATTCCAGCCGTCTCGTAGCAATTCAATGAAATATCGTACTTTTTCAATGTCCTTCTTGCTTTGCTGAGTATCCAGTGATGCTGCGTTATCGTACGATTTTTTTCCAAAGTAAAAAGCACCGGTCGCGCCTGTTACTGTTTGAAGTGTTGGTCCGATGAAAGTAACGAATAATCCTAAAAAGATAACGATAAATAGTACGTACTTTATCCATTGCTCCTTAGTAATTTTCGTGTTCTGGATAGAGCCAGAAATTGAGGAGGATATCTCTCGTGCTTTTACAAAAGGACGGGTAATTGTGTTAAGAAATCGTCCGAATGGTGTCAGATACTCAGATCGAGTTGCTGTGGTTTTGGATGTATGTTCTTGCGGGTTTTGGCGATAATCCGCTGTAATTTCAGGTCTTTCCTTCCAATTTACATGGTACTCCTTAAAGCAAAAATCCATCGTTTCATGAAGCGCCATATCGAATGAAATTCGAGGTTCCCATCCGAGTCGCGTAATATTTTTTGCTGGAACATACAATTGTGTTGGTGGAATCGAGTCATCACTTGATCCGAACGTAATTTCTGTAGCTACCGGATTCATTTCGAGTATTTTGTATGCGAGGTTGAGTGTTGTAACTTCGTCAGGGAAGGCAAGGGTATACACTTCTCCAGAAGTCTTGTTGCTGAAAAGGGCTTTAATAATGCCATACACCGCGTCAAGAATGTGCACATAAAAGGTTGAATCAAGACCTTCTCCCGGGATAGTAAGACGCGGTTTGGTTATTGCTTCCTTTATCATCGTCAAAAATACCGTTTGCCGATTTAAAGGGATTCCTTCACCCATAAGCTCTCCGACCCTTGTAATACGCGCGTTCAGGAGAGATTGATCATGATATTCTGCGATGAGATTTTCGCAATAATGTTGCAGTTCAACCGTGGTATACGGTTGTTGTGCCGACACATCCCGTAACGAATCAGAATGTACGTACTGTTTGGTTACGAGTCTTCTATGCAGGTCGAGAGAGGTGGTAATTACAAATTTTGCGCCTTGTTGTAACGCAATTTTGCACAAAGCGTCGACCGCATTTGTTTCACCAATGAACTTTTTACTTGTAATAACCGGATTGCTCTGGACAAATTGGTCAAGTAACACAATGACATAGTCAACACGTTTTAGAGAAGTAGTGAGTGAAGGAATAGCTGACATATCATATGCGTCAACTCCAGTTTCCTTTCGTGCCTTATTAATAAATTCTTTCGTCTGTCTGTTGAATTCATCGATAAGAATGATATGGCTTCTTTGTGAGGTGAGTGTTTCCGCAAGTTTGATACCAAGAGTGTTACCTCCATGAAGGATAACGGCTGTTGGTTTGTTAACAGGCTGCTGTTTGCTCATTTCTCTTGTAGATCAATAGGTTGGGTCATGAGTGAGAATTCCATTATCAATGTATATCCACTTCGCGCGATAACAGTTGTTTCACTGGTGAGGTATCCTTGAAGTGAGATCGCAACATCATGTCTCCCAGCCTCAATATTGTTTGATGTTACTGGCGTTTTACCATATGACACCCCGTCGAGCAGTACTTCTGCACCTGATGGGGCACTGCTTATATACATGCCCGGCTCTTCAATGCTGCTTTTCCTGTAGTATACAAGTTTCATGGACGAAAACTGCTCGCTTGGACCGACTTCGACTTCCAGAAATGTTCGCGTGCCAAGCTCCAGGTGGATTGTTCTTTGAATTGGTTGGTAAAATGAATCGTTATTTGAGATTCGTCGTACTTCAATTTCATGGTCACCTGGTGATAATTGCTCTGAGGAGTAAGGGGTTTCTCCGACTTTTTTACCGTCAAGAAATACTTCTGACTTGCCGTTTAAGCTGTTAACCGTGAGTGCAGTAGTGGGTCGTGCAAAAGGAACCCAATTGAGCATTTTCCAGGGCCTGCTTATTGCAATTATGATACATGCCGCAAAGAAGAGAATAAGGGCAAGTGTCTTTCCAAGTCTCGTGTTCACGTTTCATTATAGATTTTGAGGCAGAATATGACAATGCACCTGCAT
>CAZDUZ010000053.1:0-819 GCA_964508755.1 uncultured Candidatus Saccharibacteria bacterium
TAATCGAGCTTTACATAAGGCTTGGTCTTACTTTCAGCTATGATCAAATTCATCTCTTCCTGAACCTTTTTTACTTGCTGGAATAGCGGTACTAGTACATCTTCAACATATTGGAGAAGTTTGAAATCGTCCACCCCAATCTCACTCCTCCCTAACTCACACTCCCTGCATATTACTTCTCAATACCTTCCTTTCGATTATCTGAATAATCCTTCTGCATAAGACAACTGATTTCTGTCACCCTACCGTTCCACCACCCATAATTCCTTCTGTGCTCGCGTTACACCTGTATAGAGCCATCTGCGCCACATCTCATCATCCATCTTCTGAAACCGTTCTTCAAACAGAATCACTTTCTCAGCCTGACTACCCTGAGTTTTGTGAACGGTCAATGCATATCCAAAATCAAACAAATCTCCGTGCATGGTTCGTGACCGATCCCGAGTGAAATTCAAACCTGTTGGCGCTCCGAACTGAGAGATTGCGGCATACCCATTGTAGGTGTCATTTTCATCATCCATTTGAATCTCCGTTTTGTACCAATCTTTGTCCTCTTTCCTAATAGAAATTATGGATCCGATCATACCGTTGTAGATATGAGCCTCGTGATTATTCCTTAGACATATGACACGATCATTTACTTCTGGAATTGGCTGCGTAAATCCAAGCGACTTTCGAATGTGCTCATTCAATTTCACTCGAGTATGGTTGTATCCACAGAGTACGAGTGTGTCATATGAGTATTTCTCCAATAGCTCCCCGACTTCCTCACGAGCTTCAGTGGTATCCTGCTTGATCTTAATCGCACACCCATTTGAC
>CAZDUZ010000053.1:829-6417 GCA_964508755.1 uncultured Candidatus Saccharibacteria bacterium
GCGCGACAAGGTGCAATGACACCTTCGGTACGGGCTTGAATAGAAAGTTCAATAATCGGGTTTCCTGCAGCCTGACGATGGATTTTTTCCAAGCGAAGCTCTGGATCCTTCATGAGGTTGAATGAGCCTCGAATCGGGGGAAGCTGGCCATGATCCCCAACCGCGATGATGGGTATCCCATATGAAAGTAGATCCTCCCAAATTGTCTGATCAACCATCGAGGCTTCATCAATTATTATAAGATCAGGTGTAATTTCATCTTTCTTCTTCCAGCCAATGATTGCATCGTGATCGTCAATTATTGGCGAATACATCAACCCGTGGATTGTGCTAATAGTGTCAGTGGTATACAAGACCTTCGCTGCAACTAAGGTAGATTGTAAGACTCGAGTTGCTTTCCCTGTAAAACTGCAAAAGGCGACACACAGTTTCTTCTTGCCCTTACTATGCGCGTGAATGTCTTTCCTCAGGGTCCCAATCAGCGTAGTTTTTCCCGTGCCGGCATATCCACCAAGGGTAATGAAGGGAGAACGTTGCGAGGACGTATACCATGAGACAATTGAGTCCCGAGCATTTTTTTGATCGCTGGTAAATGTAATCATGTGCACGGGCAGTATAGCAGATGGCATTCTAAAAGGTTCACGAACGAGTTCAATATCTAATCCCATTTATGACTCCTCATTCCTGTATTTTATTCGACAATTTTCAGCTTCTAGCATACTGACTTATTACAGCCAGTATCCTTTACATCCGAGCTACATTTTTCTTTTTCTTGCTTAATCTGTTGATGTCTGACATCAATCCTAAATATCCCATAGTGTGCTATAATTGGTTGTTCTTGAACAACCTAGGAAGAGGAGATCGTTATGAAACGTGTACTAGAAATCGTGCTTGGGGTCATGCTTTGCCTCTGTGCAGGATGTGGTGGAGAGCTTTCACAGCCCTCCGTTACGAATGCACCGGTGCAATCCGCTCCACAGCAACCGACCCCGCTCCCACCCGCTACGCTCGATCCCACCTGGGAGTTCATTCATGTAGGTGACACTATCGTCACCTACATTGATGTGAGCTACCCAAAGAAAAAGAGGATCGAGATCCAGATGACCCGCAGCGGTGGGAGGTTTTCCCTGGCAGCCATACAAGATGGCTTCCGCCAGGAGATAGGAGGATTTTCTGAGAACGACGTCGCCCGCTACGGCGAGTCGACGATTCAAGTTCCCGTTGAGGGCACTCCGGTCACGCTAGGAGTAATCCATTTCTACAACGGAAACTACTACTGGAAAAGTGCCGGTACCCGCTCACACAACGGTAACCATCCGACGTACAACCTCTATGCCTAGGTCGGACACCCGCCTTTCACTGAAATGTCAGGCGGGTGTCTTACCACAATTGCCATAATAAAAAACCACAGTGTCTTTCAAATGAGCAGTTACCATAATACTAATCCACGATAATATTCTTCACCACAATATTCATTTTTTGGAGTACAATAGTCGTTCGGTCTTTGCATATTTCTTATCACTCCTTCCCTAATCTGATAATGAACTATGCACCGAGTGTCTTTATACGAATGCCTTATATATACTATATCGAATAATTGAAACTCATTGCCTTTTTAAAACCGTATACATTTCTTATCATTCTCCTCATTGCTTTCACGCTGGGTCAGGTTGCTGCAACGCTGGAGCTTCCTGATTTTACCGCTAAGATCATAAATGAAGGTATCGTAGGAGGCAATCAGTCGGTTATTCTTCCAACCGGTCTCGAGATGCTTTTAATCACGTTTCTTGGAGGATTATGCACGGTAGTTGCTGGATTCCTTGCGGCCAGAATTGGTACCGGTTATGCACGTGATCTCCGTGAAGCGCTTTTCACCAAGGTAGAAAGTTTTTCATTAGCAGAAATTAAAGACTTTTCTACCGCCTCTCTTATCACTCGTTCCACTAATGACATCCAACAACTGCAAATGGTTGTCGTCATGATTTTAAGAATGGTTCTATCTGCTCCCATTACTGCCGTATGGGCAATAAATAAAGCAGTAGGTACTGCTCCTGACATGAGTTGGTTAATGGTCGTGGCTGTACTGAATTTGCTCGCAATCATTACGGTGTTGTTTTCTTTAGCCGTACCCAAGTTCCAGCTAATTCAAAAAATCACAGATCAATTAAACATGGTCGCAAAAGAAAATTTAACAGGTATAAGAGTAATAAGAGCCTTTAACAACCAGCCAAAAGAACAGCGTCGTACTGGAAAAGTAAACGAAGATCTTACTCAAAACAACCTTTTCGTATCGAGGCTGATGTCCGTCATGCAGCCTGCAATGTTTTTGATTTTAAACCTCCTAAGTGTGGGTGTTATATGGTTTGGTTCACATCTAGTCATTGAGTATTCTCTTGGAATTGGTGATATGCTGGCGTTTCTCCAATATGCAATACAAGTCATTATCTCCTTCCTGCTCATTTCAATAGTATTTATAATGCTTCCCAGAGCATTAGTATCTGGTAAACGAATTGATGAAGTGCTCAAAGTGAAACCAAGTATTTCTGACCCTCAAAATAGCAGCGATCTCCACAGCACTTCTCATACAGGGAAAATTGAATTTAAGAATGTCACGTTCGGATACAGCCAAGCAGATGTTCCGGTTCTAGAAAATATCAGTTTCACTGCTATTCCTGGTCAATCTACGGCGATTATCGGAAGCACCGGTTCTGGTAAATCAACACTCATAAACCTAATACCTCGCTTCTACGACCCATTGTATGGGGACATTTTGCTTGATGGTATTCCGCTCACAGAATTACCCTTAAAATTCCTCAGAGATAAAATTGGATACATCCCACAAAAGGCTGTCATTTTTTCAGGAACCATTGCACATAATATTGGATACGTGTCAGAAGCAAGTAACGAAGAAATTGAGAGAGCAGCAAAGATTGCCCAGGCGGCCGATTTCATTGAAAAGCTACCCAAGAAATACAAGACTCCCATTGCTCAAAACGGTACCAATTTATCGGGAGGACAAAAACAACGGATATCCATTGCCAGAGCAATAGCAAAAAATCCTTCGGTATATATTTTCGATGACACCTTTTCTGCGCTTGATTTTAAAACAGAATCAAAGTTACGACACGCATTATCTGAAGAAGTGAGGGATAAATCAGTAATTATTGTTGCGCAGCGAATTAACACCATTTTGCATGCTGATCAAATCGTCGTTCTGGATGCAGGGAAAATTGTCGGCAAAGGTACTCATAAAGAACTTATGCGAACATGCTCAGTCTACCGAGATATCGCTAAATCCCAGCTTTCGGAAGAAGAATTACATACCTACTCTTCATAATGGATAACAAACACAACTCACCACAATCAAAGGCTCCAAGGACTGACATAGGACACCGTGGACCGATGTCCATGTTTGGTAGTTCTGCCAAACCAAACGACTTTAAAGGAAGTATGAGAAAACTCCTCACCTATCTTGCACCTTACCGTTTATCTCTTGTTTTCGTTACTATACTTGCCGTTGCGAGTACCGTATTTACCATTCTCAGCCCTCGAATGCTTGGAAATATCACCAACACCGTGGTAGATGGCTTTGTAGCACAGACCTTTTATGATAATGCTCTGAAATCACTTCCAGAAGGTACCTCGTTTCCGCCTGGAACTAAGGGAGAACAAATTCTTAAAAATGTTCCTAGTGACGTGCTTAAAAAAATACCTTCAGAACAAAAAGATAAGATTAAGGATCTTGATCTATCGACGCGTCCATCCGTCAATTTCGACAGCATTTTCCAAACGATTGTAATACTAATCATACTCTACGTTTCAAGCGCACTATTCACCTACCTGCAATCCTGGATTATGACCCGTATTGCTCAGCAAGTCAGTTTTAATTTAAGGGCAGAAGTGATTCAAAAGATTCATGCATTGCCATTAAAGTATTTCGATACCCACAGTATCGGAGACATTCTCAGTAGAATCACCAATGATGTGGATACCATCGGACAAACACTTAATCAAGGTCTTGCTCAAACGATCACTTCTATCACCCTCATCATCGGTATCATCATTATGATGCTTACGATTAGCATACAACTTACGATTGTAGCCATGCTCATTTTACCAATTAGTTTTGCGTTTATTGGCTTTATCATTAAACACTCACAAAAATTGTTTAAACAGCAAGCTGATCAGCTCGGTTTGATAAATGGACATATTGAAGAAACATATTCTGCCCATAATGTCGTCCGTTCCTATAACGGGGAAAAATCAGCAATTGAGCATTTCAACAAGATCAATTCTCAGCTATTCGTTTCGGGCTGGAAATCGCAATTTTTGTCAGGTCTTCTTATGCCGATAATGACCTTTATTGGAAATCTAGGCTATGTAGGAGTTGCAACAATTGGAGGATGGCTCGCATTTAATGGTAAATTAGGAATTGGAGGAATACAGGCATTCATTCAATACATGCAGCAATTCAATCAGCCTGTCATGCAGGCTGCAAGTACTACTACAGTACTCCAATCGACTGCAGCCGCAGCTGAACGAGTCTTCGAGTTTCTCGAAGAGAAGAATGAAATATTAGAGACTAATTCTCCTAAGGAACTTTCTTCAGTTAAAGGACATATTCAACTTAAGAACGTTACTTTTGGATATGATCCAACTAAAGTAGTTATTAACAACATCTCAGTAGATGTTAAACCTGGACAACGAGTTGCAATCGTAGGACCGACAGGCAGCGGTAAGACAACCATCGTCAATTTGTTAATGCGATTTTACGATGTGCAAAAAGGATCGATTCTTTTGGATGGTATTGATATTCGTGATTTGAAAAGATCTGATGTTCGAAAACAATTCGGAATGGTATTACAAGACACCTGGCTATTTAACGGAACAATTAAAGAAAATATTGCCTACGGCAAACCTGATGCAACTGAAGAAGAAATCATTTCTGCTGCAAATTCAGCACATGTCGATCATTTTGTTCATTCACTTCCAGAAGGTTATGAATTTGTAATAAATGAAAATAGCGATAATATTTCTCAAGGTGAAAAACAATTACTCACGATTGCCCGTGCAATGCTTGCAAATGCTCCTATTCTTATACTTGATGAAGCGACAAGTTCAGTTGATACTCGGACAGAAGTTCTTATTCAAAAGGCTATGGATCGACTAATGGAAGGTAGAACAAGCTTCATAATTGCCCACCGTCTTTCAACAATAAGAGATGCTGACCTGATATTAGTGCTAAAAGACGGAGAGATTATTGAGCAAGGAAACCATGAACAGCTGATGAACATGAATGGATTTTACTGCAAACTGTATAATAGTCAGTTCGAGGAGTAACCTCTCGTTCTGTGACCGAAAAGATAAGGACTGCATACGATTACCATCGCTTAAAGATAACGTAGCACACCTCCTACACCCTTATCGACAACGCCGCCAAGTCATCCTTTACATTACCTGTTCCAGGATCAACAGCTCGTTGTGATCTCGCAAATTCAGCAAGCTTTTTACGCGAGAATTGTCCAAATATCGGCTCTGCTCCATCAGTTCCCATGTTTATATGATCACCGGCTTGTAATGGAATACCC
>CAZDUZ010000054.1:0-6290 GCA_964508755.1 uncultured Candidatus Saccharibacteria bacterium
TCGACCCGGTACACCGTCCGTGTCACCGCTGGAATCAAGTCGGTGCACGGGATGGACTCGGTTGAGGAGTTTATGGCGGAATTCACCACGAAGGCTAACATCTTCTCTCTCGCGGTGCCCTGGTACAAACAGCAGGAAACATTCACCTGCAATGTCGCCGCGGCGAGGATGGTGCTCGCGTACCGGGGGGTCTATCTCTCAGAGGAGCAGGTGCGCAGTGCGATCGGTATTGGGGGTGATCCCAACCAGAGCTGGGTCCCGGGATACGGGGTGCATGCGGGACCGGTCGCCTCGTTTATCGGGCGATATCGCACCGCCGTCGTCAGACAGGGGTGGGATGTGGTGTCCCTTGCGAAAGAAGTCGAGGCGGGCAATCCCGTTATTGTGTGGTGGTACAACCGCTACAGCCAGCCACCCGGTGCCTACACGCTCGAATCGGGAGCGACCGGCTATATGGGAATGCATTCGGAGGTTGTCAAAGGGTTCATCGGCAGTTCCGACGATCCACAGTCGATCCTGACAAACGATCCGTGGCGCGGTCCGTTGACGTATACGAAGAGCCTGTTTTTGAGCACATGGGGATATCTGGGGTATACGGCGGTTGTTGTGTATTGAGTGGCGTGCGCAAAACAGGCGGATCAGGAGGGGGCAGTTTTTCACGAATATTTCATAGATAGTATCTACTGGTCTCAAGATGATGTTATAATTCGGATACCTGAGTAATCAGTCTGCATTTTTAGCGTTTCTTTGAATGCAGTGACTCACATTCAGGTGAGTCAGATTAGACTCTTTCTCAGGTAATTCGTTCGCGGAGCCGACTCTCTTTTTGAGTCGGCTCCGTTTTTTATATATAATCGAGTAAACTCAAATGTAGCGAACTGCCGGAGAGAAATAATAATGCCGACTAAAGGAAGTTCTTGAAGATGGAATATTCGACGAATGAGTTTATTAAACTCCTGTCCTCTGGAGGCAAGAAGGCCCAATTACTGAACCGGCTGAGGGAGTTGACTAATGATACGAAGGCTCTGGCTCTTAACTGTATCCCCCTTATCGATTCCTCTTTTATTAATAGAGACGATGTCTTTGATGAGATATTTTGGAACAAGGTCTGTCGTGATCATGAGATTATCCGGCACATTACGAACAAGAGGTTGCCTCTGACACAGAATCAGAAAAGAATCATTTCTGAAACTAAACACATTCAACATGATTATCGGTTGAGGAAAGAATTCGAAGAGAAGTATGACTTCAAGGTTGTAGATAAGAGGTATTCAATACAGAGACTTAACAGACTGACAAGGGATAGAAATATCGCTATTTCAAGTCACCATGTTAACCGAACGATGAAGGTTGGAATTAACATGGAAACGGTTGCTCCTGATACAAAAAAATTCCTCGATATGTATCTGGAAGAGTGGGAGTCGATCAGAAATAAAATTCTTGCAGATATCTACCGTATCTTTTTGGATGATGAGTCGAAAATTCTACTACGTGCCTGTGATAGAAGTTATTCGGAAGAGCATAAACGAGATAAAGTCGGATTTAAAAAGGAATACATAGGAAAAAAGTTTCCGATAGGAGGTTCCGGAAGCCCTCGATACCGGATTTTTAGACTTTCGTATAAAGGTAAAGGTGGCACTAACAAAGAGCGTGTCGAGTATGTTGCTGAAAATGGTGCGAACTGCCTGAAGCTTTCAGAAAAGGATGGGGAGTTGAAGATCAGCAAGTTTTCCAGTCAGTCACTGTATAACAATTTAATTTCTCC
Source organism: uncultured Candidatus Saccharibacteria bacterium (assembly GCA_964508755.1). Classification (GTDB taxonomy): domain Bacteria; phylum Patescibacteriota; class Dojkabacteria; order SC72; family JAFGCJ01; genus CAZDUZ01. Next base: position 1,766 of record CAZDUZ010000054.1, read on the forward strand.
AAAATATTTTTCGGTTAATCCAATCAAAAAAGCGTATCAGTCCCCCCTATATCAGGGATTAAAGGTGAACGATATTGCTAAGGTGATTAATGCAAGCGGCATTAGGGAAACGCTCGGCGCATCTATTGCGGAAACGGTTTGTAGTTTTCTTGACAAGTATTATGCATCTTTGAGTGAGATAGATGTTCGGTATGATCAGAACAAAAAAACCTTTGACAAAAACAATGAATACATTAAAAAAGGATTATTTGTCTACCCTGAAAAACCCGAACAGCGAAATAATGAAGTGACTGATTACAATGCATTTATTACGACCTACAACCAACATCTTAATGAATATGTTTGGCAAAAATCTGAGGAGAAAGACATTAGAAAAAAAGCACCCAAGCTTTCAATAATTAAGGGTATTCCATCATTTCCAGTTTTGGGAAAAGCAGAGACTAGAGATTACGAAAAAATCATGAAGGAAATGATTTCTACATATAGAGATGTGAAGCAGGAGGTGTTACGAGTACAATCGCCCTCCATTAACGCTCGGAATTTAGCGGAATGGTTAGGCAAAAAAAGCGCACGGTCGGGGAGGAAGATTAGAAGTTTTTTTGATAGCGTAGAGAAGAAAGAGTGCCTTAATAGAAATAAGTACGGATGGCTAGAAATAGCAAGCAAAGATGCATATCAGATATGGAGTGACCTTGTCCACTATCTGGATGAAGATATCAAACACTCCAAGATCGATATTTCCACTCCCCAAAAAGCAAGAGAGACGGCTGATTCATATGCGCAGTATGTATCTATTGCCTCTGAACTCGTTTTTGATAAGTCCTCAAAAGCGTATACCGATTTTCGATTGAAGTTCAATAAACTAACGGCTCTTTTGAAGGCAAGCCCATTTGAGGATCTCCAAGAGGAGCGACGTGAAATTGCTTTTGCAGGGTTTTCGTGTGATGAAAATAGTTTAAAAAAGAAATTCGCGTTCTGCTTCAAAGAGACTGGAGGAAAACTTCAGTTCTATGTCTTGTTCAATTTGAAACAGGATATAAAGTTGAAGTTTTCTAAAACGGGGGAATATCATGCTCTTGGATACATTGGTACGGGGGACCGGCAAAGGGCGATTATCAAACCAATAAGCTTTGAACATGCAGAAGGAACATGTCTTCTGCCGTTAGCATTTGGAAAGCGGATCGGCAGAAAGTATCTTTACAACAATCACGTGAAGTCAAATCCCAACAGTCTTAAATTTTTAGAGAGCCTATTCGTCAAGTTCTCAAATGCAAGGATAATCAGGGAAACGAAGGTTACCCAAATGGGAAAACAAGAAAGGTATTATTGTGCAATTTCTCTTGAGCAGAGATTTCCTAAATCGAAAGAAGTGAAAGATACATTACAACAAAATATTCAGAGTGTGCTTGGAATAGATATGGGTGAAAAAATTCCAGCAGTGGCCGCCATTGTTGATCAAAAAACCAATAAGATACGGAATGTATGGTACCTGCGTCCCGAAATGAATAAAAAGCTTCATCAAATACAAGACAGAAAAGATGAAGAACAACGACGGAATGGGATGGTTCCGTCTCATCTAAACAAAAAGATAAAAAATGTCACCCAAAAACTACTGGAGGATATTGCTATCCAAACCTTAGAACTATCCATAAGGAACAACGCCATGCTCGTAACCGAGAGTCTGCCTAGAGGATTTGGAAGGGGTCGTACCAAAGGAACATACGTTTGGATGAGACAGTACACAAAACTTAACGACATATTAGCGAGTAAAGCTCGGGAACTTGGAATTACTGATCTCAGGAACGACAAGGACTACAGTCAGAAGACTGCTGTTTACAAACCACGAGGATACCTGGTCAAAGTTCCTGCTGGGTATACATCAAAGACGTCTATCCAAACTGGTTTCATATTGAGAAATTGGACATACTTTGATTTCGATGAGAAAGATATACGGAATACTTCAACGCTGACCCTGAAGGATGAGCCCTTAGGCGTAACAATGATCGTTGATCTCGATACAAGAGCTATCAGGGTTGACTGGAATGGGAGATCTCAGCGTGTTCAGTTCGGCGGAAAAGCGAAAGAACTAGGCTTGTACTATGACGAAGTACTCAGCAAGGAGAAATTTGAGTATTACATGGATACGGTTTTCAATAAACGAGGAAGCAATTCGCTTGAACGAAGGCTAAGTATAAAGCGCTTTGCCTCTAACCTTCTAAACCCTAGAAAAGAACAAGCAATCTATACTGATATTTTTACAGGAAAACATGTGAATGCCGATGCTCAAGGGGCAGTTAATGTTGCTCGAAGCTATCTTTTTTCTCTGAGCGATGTTTATGACGAAACTGTAAAAGGGGTAGATCGCCTTAAATGTTGGCAGGATTGGTATATACAGACACTGACTAACATTCCCTCGTTCCTCTATACCTGTGAAGATAAACAAGCGTAGGCAGTATAGCGTGGAGATGTTACCCATCGCCTTTGTTGCTGAATACTTGTATTGTCAACGATCCTCTTTCTATTATTTGAGTGGAGCGGAAAACGGCGAGGAGGAGAATCCGTATATCCAATCAGGGAGAGCAATTCATAGCAATACAGATATAAAAGGTTCTCGTTACAGGGATCAATTCAAAGAGGTAACCGGTGTTCGACTGGTGAACTATCACTATGGGCTCGTTGGGAAAGCTGATTTGGTTAGAGAACTTGAGGACGAACTCATACCGGTTGAGTACAAGTCCGGTCAGCTCAAAAGGGCTGAAAATCATCGTTTTCAGCTTATCTTGCAATCTTTTTGCCTAAGAGATCAGTTTTGCAAACAAATACGGAAGGGAGTGGTTTATTTTTATGAAGTTAATGAGTGTTGTGAGTATGAGTTCTCCTCCAAAGAATTCAAAAAAGCGGAAGAAACACTTATGGAAATTAGGGAAAAACTATCAATTGGGAACATCTCTCTGTTTGGCAAGATCAGTCAGCAGAGCTGTGTTCATTGTTCTTTTTATAACATTTGTATGCCGTATTTGGAATGAGTTATCTTTCGGACAAAACAACGCTTTATTTGTTCAGCGATAGTTATTCTATCGAGTTAAAAAACAAAAAGATCCTGGTTAACAAACATGGGATGAAGGTTGATGAGATTCCGTTCTTTCACTTGACGACGATTGTGATTAATCATAATTGTGGTGTTGATCCAAAGATTTTGAGATATGCTACAAGAAACAAAATTTCAATTGTTTTTATCGATGGAAATTTCAACTTTGTAGCTTCTGTGAAACATCCGGAATCTAAGAATATTTTTTTAAGAAAACTGCAGTATGAGAAATTTTCAGATCCTTCTTTTGCTATAGAGACGGCGAAGAAGATAATAACTGCTAAACTAATTAATTGTGCAGGCACTATCAGACAGAATCGATCAGAATTGGTGCCATGGATTAATTCTATACGAAAGGTGAAATCTGTTGATGATCTAAGGGGTATAGAGGGAAGTTATGCCAACTATTACTTTGCTGTGTTCGGTAAACAATTGGTAAGTTCTGATTTTAAATGGTTCGGTAGGTTCAAATATCCTGCTGTTGGTGAAATAAATGCACTTCTGTCTTGGGGTTATACATTGCTCGGGACTGAGATCCAGACCTTCTGTGAAATCATAGGTTTAGATCCGTACTTGGGTTTTATGCATACAAACTACTATGGAAGGCCGTCACTTGTGTGTGATCTTATCGAAGAGTATCGGCCGTGGGTCGTTGATCGATTTGTCCTAAATCTCATCAATCGGAAACAGATCAGAAAAGAGCATTTCAAAAATATGGACGGATTAGAAAGACTAAATGCCAGTGGGTACAAAGTTTTCCAGGTTGCGTGGCTTAAGAGAATGAGAGGAATAAAGAAGTATCAGATAATTCACAAAACAAAACTTTCGATTAGGGGTGTGATTGAAATGCAGACACGTTTGATTTCAAAATCGCTAACCGATGAGTATAGCTATCAACCATTCGTACCATGATTAGATTTACCGTTTGTTACGATATCTCACAGTCCAAACGGCGCACAAGATTATCGAAAGCATTGGAGGAATTTGGAGAAAGAGTACAGTATTCGGTATTCGAATTCAAGCTCACGAAAGCGCAACATATCCGACTGCTTAAGACCTTGCAGTCAAAAGGATTCATGCAAAAAAACAAACAGTCCCCACAAGACAGTATTACGTTCTACTACTTCAACGACAACACAATACGAAAGATTCGCAGGGTTGGTCCAAAGCCCGTAGGGGATAGAGATCACTTGGTCTATATCTAAACCTCAGTCTGTGGATTTTCAAAGTGACGGTGAATAGTATAAAATCACGGTCAGGTGAGCAAAATTCCTTATGCTTTACCAATAAGCGGTTTTTGTGAGGATTTTGTTACTAGCTAACGGTGGAGTGAAAATATGGTAGTATTTTTATACTATTGCAAAACAACTCAAAAATCGCGCAACCAATATTAATCGCGGTTAGAACGAATTACCTGAGTCAGAACTAAATCAAAGT
>CAZDUZ010000055.1:0-6278 GCA_964508755.1 uncultured Candidatus Saccharibacteria bacterium
TGTGTAGCAAAACCTTCTGGTATAAATCCTTGAAGCTGAATTTTTGAGGCATAAGCAAGATCGTGTATCTTTTGATTATCGATATTAACTGACCTTGCAATGGTAACGATTGAATCGAGGTCTTCAGTGGTGTCTGGGCGGATTATTTTTGAAAATTACAATACTTTTTTCTGAAAGTATATGCAGAAGAGTTGTGAATTACTTTTCAAATGCAAATGTTAATATAGTATTTATTATCTTATTAAACTAATTACGTAACTCATATGTATATATTAATGACCTGTTTATTATAGCGGACGGTATCGGATAACGTTAAAAACATATTGACAAACGATATTGCCAAATGTAGTATACCTAATGGTTTAACTTAAAATGATACATACATGAAAGCATATCTCGGCTCTCTGCCCCAAAAGCTTTTATCCATATTTCTATTCTTGAACATGTTAGTTCGATTAATAATACTTTCTTTCTTTGGCGTAATGGCGGTTTTCTCAACAGCCATTTTTGATATAAGAGTAATTGTAATATTTATTATTCTATTGATGATCTTTATGGTCAGTCGGTGGTTATATCTTGTGTTTTCAAATATTGAAAATAAGAAGCCTTTTTCAAGGGAAAATGGTGAAATGTTTATTAAATCATCATACTGCATGGTCGTTGCAGGTGTGTTTTCATTAATATCTGACATGTTAATGATTCCTGCGGAGTCTTTAAATAATGAAGTCGTGACATACAATCCATCAGGCATTTCTGGGTTTGATCATTTATTTTATGCACTGATTCTTTACACAATTGGTCGAATATTCATTAGTGGTGCAAAATTAAAGGAGGAACAGGATCTTACTGTTTAATTTACTCGTTACTTATGTTTAAGGAGAGGAATTTGATGGCAATTATTGTAAATCTTGATGTTGTGTTAGCAAAACAAAAAATGAAAGTAAAAGTCCTGTCGGAAAAGGTCGGTATCTCTGTCGCTAACCTTTCTATACTTAAAAACGGAAGAGCTCGTGCCATCCGGATTTCTACCTTGAATCGAATTTGTAAAGTGCTTCAGTGTCAACCAGGCGATATTCTTGAATTTCGTGACTTAAAAAATTCAAAGGATGATTAATAATTCGAATTCTCAGACTGTTCATTCCTGATAATGGTATACTCCTACCTAAGTCCGATCAAAAACAGCGCAATAACAGAGGCAATTAATGTACAAACACCTTCAGCCATTCGTTCGACCACAATTTCAACGTATGAGTTGATTCGTAGAATACCGTATGTACTTCTAGCTGGGCAAATCGGAGCGGTGATGGAAACAAGTGGGGTGAGGATGTTTTCATTTTACTTTGCACTACTTATACTAATCATTGTTGGTCCACAAATCTTTTTTTCCCATTTCCAAGTTAAGCGTAAGTAAATAATGAGGGAACTAAAACTTGAGGCATTTGAATAATAATCGTTTACTTATTCGATTTACGTTTGTTTTGTAACTCATTCTTTATTGTCATAATTTCTGTCACTATCACATACACACACGGAACGATTACCAAGAGAAGGAATCCGGGAAGTGTTTTGACAAATTGAATAGGATATCCAATCAATGGAATACTTACGATTACTTTTCCCAGGACCGCATCTTTCTCGACAAATTCAAGATCCTTTCCTTCATTCGTATCGCCTTTCGTTTGATAAGAAACTTTGCCTTCTGCATTAATAACGTTAATGATTCTATGCGTTGTAGGGACACGATTCTTTAATTCAGGAGGTGCTTCGCGTGGAAAGAAAGTTATAATGTCCCCCACTCTATAGGAACTATTTTTGTGAATAATAATCGTGCTTCCTTTGAAAATTGCTGGACTCATGGAACCTGTACTGACGGTATAGACCTTAATATTAACTGGAAGATTGAAAATTGATATGAGGGAAAGTCCAAGAATCGCTACAAGTATTATCGATACAAATATATATATGATTGGAAGAAATTTCGTGGTTGATATTCTTATGTTATTTTTTAATGAAAAAGTTTTAGGGAAATTTTTCATGATCAAATAATAAATGCAAAATATTCAGACCTCGGCCAGTTGCGCAAGTGGTTTGCGCAACTAGGCTGAGATTTCGTTGATCTTAATCGTTATCTTGAACGGCATCAACTACCTCATTGAAGACAACTGATTTCCCCATTACTGAGTTGTCTGCGGAGTTATCGACTCCGACTTGCTGACAGAGACGAACTGACCATCCGACCCGTACATTGTCATTTGGTCCAGATCCATCACTCTCATTTCCATGACCCCAGTATGTTTGGCTGCTGACTGTGGTTGATGGCATGGTGGACATCAAACCATCCCAAATGACATGTTCACCCCAACCCATGGTTGAACAGTTGGAGTCAATATCTGTCCACAGTTTCAGGCGAAGGAAATTATAGAGAGGTGTATCACCAGAAGCGTATTGCGGGGTAAATACTGCTTCAAATGGTAACGTTCCTGAATTAAACACATCCATATACTCAACCGTCGATAGATAACCAGGATATGCATTTGTTACTCCGTATGGTTTACCTGCAGACTTGTTAAGCGTTAGCTGGAGAGTTCCTGTGGAAATAGTATTCCCAAGGATTGCTTCTTGGTCACTGAAAAGGGCCAATGAGGAACCCACTGCAACCGATCCTGCTAAGAGGATGAGTGCAAGAGCAATAACTATCCGTTTCATACAATTGTACATAAAAATTTGGCTAAGAAATTCTGTGCGGCATAAAGCCGTAGCCCTTGTTGATACCTCCTTTCAAGATACAAAAGTTATTTAATGACGAATAGAAAGTGCAAAAAAATGGAAAACAAAAAAGGAACTTGCAGTGGAATGCGGTGAAACGTATGGGGCAGATAGTAAATGAAACGGGACAATTTCATTACTTCTGATTGGATACTAGCACTTGAGTAAAATCAGGTCAATCAGTAAGGATTAACATTGAAAGAAGAGGCCTTTAAAAATGAAGAAATCAATATTTTGTTATAGCTGATCTTTTCTCAACATTATCACTAAGAAATTTGATAACAGCCTTTACTTCATCGGTTCCTTTGGTAATTCCTGGATATCGGTTAATTTCTAACAAGTAGGGTTTTCCGGTGTGTTTGTTAATGACAATGTCTGCTCTGCACCAGGAAAGTTTTAACTTGCGCGCGGCAAGAATTGCGATGTTTTTCACTTCATCGGGACAATGCTTTACTGGAACAAATTCTTCACGGGCGCCATTGCAGGAGTTATTCCTAAACTCCCCTGATTTTGGATAACTTCGTTCTGCGGCTACAACCTTTCCATTTGCTACTAATACTCCCCAATCATAATCGTTTGGAATGTATTCCTGGAACATGACTTTGACTAATGGATTAATTGAGGGAAGTATCGATGCCAGTTCTTCGCGATTATGCGCTAAGAATGTATTTTTCCCTCGGTATCCCTGTATGTCCTTAATTACCACTGGGTATTTACAGTTGTTTTCAACTTTTTCAATAAATGTATTCCATTTCTTTGTATTTGCATAAAAAGTAACCGGACTTGGAATTTGATTTATACTGAAAATCATATGATCGACGATTTTGGAGCCTGAGCGTCCGACACGTGTATGCTTCACTTTGTTATCTTTTAAGTATAACTGCAGACTGTACGCGAGATCACGTGTTCCCCAATATGAGGCAATCCATACGAAATTGTAGTGTTTGCAATCAAACCCTTTGTAGGTTACCTCTGGACCTTGAGTAGTAAAATTGAAATGAATATCATTAAAATACGACGTGTCATACTGCGCTTGAGGAAGCTGTGAAAGTGCTAACTTGAAATTTTCAACTTTAGGAACTATGAGAACCTTCATGTTTTTTCGTATACGTTTAAATCAGAAATGGTGTTTTCTCTATAGGAATGAGAGCCAGGACAGGCTCGTACCAAAATAAGTATGATCACCTGTTACAGTAGCTGGGGGAAAATTGCTGATATAACAATGTTATTATACCCTATAATGGCTTTAAGGTATATCTGTCATAAGATAACAATGAATATGTGTTATAATACCACGCTCAAAGTACTGCAGGTTAGGTAAGTTTCTTTTTTCCCTTTTGTATTTTGATTATTTAGGCCTTAAGGCATGGGCTTTTTAGTGTACAAGAAGAATGTTATGAATAGAAATCAATACTCAACACAGAGAAATACATACTCATCCAGTGCGTATAGATCCAGCGAGAACAACTGTTCTTTTTCAGGTTCTAGCCGTCCATCGAGCGGATATCGTAGCTATCGACCTCAAAATCGATTTTCTTCGAGAAGACGTTTTCAACCGGTTAGTATAAATCCTGCGCGTTACGTCGCTCGTGCTGCAAACCTTAATACGGAAAGTAGTATCGATACGAATGAGAGTTTTTCTCAATACGGTCTGCACGAAATAATCCTTGAGAATACGAGAAAAAAGAATTTTGTGGCTCCTACCCGTATTCAATCTCAGGCTATTCCACAAGCACTATCTGGTAATGATGTACTAGGAATTGCTCAAACAGGATCAGGAAAGACAGGTGCATTCTTGATGCCGCTTATTCATAAAGTGCTTACCCAAAAACAGCAGAAAGTCTTGATCATTACACCAACTCGTGAGTTAGCAAAACAAATTGAAGATGAATTATGGAGCTTAAGTCGAGGTGCAAATATTAGATCTGCTCTCATCATTGGTGGGGCAAGTATGTATAGGCAAAAGTCATCTCTGAGAAATCTTCCTCAATTCGTTATCGCAACACCTGGTCGACTGAAGGATGTTGAACATCGAAGAATGATCAATCTCTCAGAGTTTAATAATATTGTTCTTGATGAAGTAGATCGAATGCTTGATATGGGTTTTGTTCATGATATTACAGAGATAATCTCCAAACTTCGTCCTGAGAAGCAAGTCCTCTTTTTTGCAGCAACAATGAATGAGAAAGCTGAATCAATAGCACGGTCATTTCTAAAAAATCCGGTCCGTATACAAGATGATGCTATCTCTCCTCAGAAAAATGTTGACCAGGATATTGTGCAGGTTACATCTGGAAATAAAATTGAACGACTTCAGGAAATACTTGTGAGAGAAGAAGTCCAAAAGACGATTATTTTTGCACGCACGAAGCATGGTTCCGATTCTCTTTCACGAAATTTAATGAACCGAGGCTTTAGTGTTGGTACTATTCATGGAGGCAAGACACAATCAAATAGAGAGCGTGTCATTGCAAGCTTTCGTCGTGATACGGTTCGTATTCTAGTAGCTACCGATGTGGCTGCTCGTGGATTGGATATCTCTGATATCACTCATGTTATCAATTACGACGAACCCAATACGTACGACGATTACATCCATAGAATTGGAAGAACTGGTAGAGCCGGTAAAAAAGGTGTGGCACTTACGTTCATTGAGCGGTAAGTGATCTACTCAGCAAAACAGCTATTTCATCGTTTCTTGAAGATAATTACTATGTTCTTGGCCAGGCTCTCAGGTTGGAACATACTATCCCAAGAATTTCATCTCCTTTACGGGTACGTTCAACTTTCACAATATCTCCTGGATTAAGTCGACCTTTTTCTGACAGCACTATTAAGTGATTTCCCGTCATCCGTATACTTGGTCGATCTGGAACTACAACTGTTTCAGGAATGTTTGCATAAAGATGTTGAACTTCGTCTGGGTGGGAAGCTGTATAAGGGAATATACTGGATCGAGCAAGTAGGTCGGGAACATCTGGAAGGTATCCTGAGCTAGTGATAAAACCTTCCTCGTCTAGTAACATCTGTTGAGCATTAATTCGTCGTGCATAATGCAATGAGGTTACAAACACTCTTGCAACTCTAAGTGGATTTTCTTCTGCAGCTCTCTTCCCCAAAAAATCGCCATCCTTTAACCTCATCCCAAAACTTGTTGGGGATACTACGAGATCTGGACGACCTACAATTCGATAATCAGAACCTCCAAGAGTTAATCCCGCTAAAATTCTAGCTAAATCCCGTCCTGTTAATCCACATGCATCGAGGGTATATCCAGTGTCTTGTGCGATTTGATGGAGGAAGTCCCAGACATGAGCAAGTTGATCCTTCGGAAAGCGTATTTCACCTCCACTACGAAAAGGTGTATAGGTTGTCGCGGAGAACACTGCAGGTACTCCATCAAGCGTTGTATTTCCGACCCCCCTCCAACCAAGGTCTCTCAACCTAAGTGCTGTTACTCTTTGTATGAAATCTGCCCCATCACTTCCATAGAGATAAAGAATTGCACTTTC
>CAZDUZ010000056.1:0-1681 GCA_964508755.1 uncultured Candidatus Saccharibacteria bacterium
CTTAAATGCCTCAATGTTCGTAGCGGTGATACCTGAATCGTCACTTACTGCACTTCTAATAAGCGGTATTTCAAATGTCCCCAATTCATTAAAACGTTCATGAAGAGTAAAGACTTCATCTGACGTAAAAGGATCTTGTTCTGGCACTAATTCCTTGACTTCTGGATGACGAGGGGAATAAGCACTAAAACGTTCTACTGGCACTTCCGTACTTTGACGTCGCATCCCAAGAATTACTGCCACTTAAATGAAGGTGTCAACTTAATGGGGCATGAGAATAGTACAACATAATTATATCGTAAATAGTGTGATCTGATAATGAAAGGAAAATTAAACATTGCAAAAAATACACAACCTACTGCAAACCCTTCTACTTACTGCTTGTGTAATTGTCTCTGATATATGAAAAGTACTACAGATGTGGTATATTTCACGATGGCATAATTGATAAACTATTAGGTTATTGTACATGTGGGAAAACATTTTTGAACAGGGTTTCATAGTTCCGATTCTAATTGGAGTGCTTATTTCGGTTATTTTCGTCAATATTTTTGCTCTTATTGTAAAACTTATATTACGTATATACATGAAAACCCATGAGATTTCATAAGGTAAAAAGCTTCATGATAAAGTTAGTTTTCGGATTATGTACATTTGCATTCACTGTATTTGTATTTGCAAATGCATATGAAGAAGTCGCAAATGTAGATCTACCTTTGGGTTTTTCGCTCCGCCGGTATGAAGCTCAGAAACCTGTCCAAAAAATAATCGACGAGTTTTCCATTAAAATTGATACGCGTTCCCTTAATGACAATGCTCGTCTTGGAGAACTTGATGTTCTCGTTATTCCTGAACTCAATATCCGTTTACCACTCGAAGAGGCTCGTATCATTAATGGGGAGTACTACCAGAAAGTGAATTTCGGACAATATGTTGGACTCAATTCTGATGATTTTGGTAATACTGTCGATTATTTAGTGTATGTCGATCAGTCGTGGAGGACAATTCCACTGACAGAAGAAATTGAAGATGGAATGTCCATCCTCGTATATACGAAAAAAGGATTCCAGGCTGATTTTGTAGTCGACAGTAGATCAATTCTTTCAATGGATCAATCTTTCATTGTAAGTAAATCCGACAGAAGACAGCTTATTCTTATAGTCGAAAACCCAGAAATCAACCGTTACTACGGATATTCATTAATTTCTAGTCGATAATGTATGTTTACAAACCCTTTTTTCACCATTGTTACTGCAATTATCGGAGTACTGGTGTTGCTTGCACTCTTCAAAAATTACACATTTCTTATTGTTGCTCCATTCTATGAGGTCCAGGAGATGCTTCGGTTTATTAGGGTAACCAAGAAACTTCAGAAAGAGCAGAAACGTAAGAACGTATACTTTTCTCCAAAAGTATCAGTAATCATTCCTGCATGGAATGAAGAAGTTGGAATCGTAAAAACAATCTCTTCCGTTGTCGAAAATAGGTATCGAAATCTTGAAGTAATTGTTGTTGATGACGGATCAACTGACAATACACGAAAGGTTGTAAAGAAATATTTACGAGAAAATAAGGTTAAAATTGTAAAGTATATACACCAGAAAAATGGTGGAAAAGGTGTCGCACTAAATACTGGCATATCATATGTTACTGGTGATATCGTTCTTACAGTAGATGCAGA
>CAZDUZ010000056.1:1781-5743 GCA_964508755.1 uncultured Candidatus Saccharibacteria bacterium
TTTGATAAAATCGGTTTATTTGATACTCAAAACAAAACAGAAGATATCGAGATGTCTATGAGGGTTAGGTATTATGGATATAAATGCACGTATGCTGAAGATGTCGTGTGTTACACCGAAGGTGCATCAACGGTTACCGGACTGCTTGCCCAGAGAGTCAGGTGGAAAAAAGGGAGACTAGATACCTTTATTAAATACAAATCGCTTTTCTTTTCTGTAGAGGATGAACATAATTTCTTTTTGTCTTTTTTTGTTCTTCCGCTTTCCGTTATTTCCGAAATACAGATGTTGATTGAACCCATCGCTCTGACGATCCTTATGGTCTATAGCTTGGTTACTATGGAATCGGTATCGTTTGCTCTTGGTCTGATATTTATTTTTTTGATATATGTCGTTACGGCAATATTTAGTAATAAACGAATCCGTCTAGATTTACTAGCGTTATTTCCATTTACCTGGCCTCTCTTCTATTTCCTTGAATGGGTTGAATTTGCCTCACTGATTAAAAGTGTTCGAATGCTTGTTAAAAAAGAGGATGTGGTATGGCAAACATGGAAGAGGCAAGGAATATAAACGCTCACGCGATATTTACCAGTTTACTTTAGCTGCTCATCACTATGAAAAGAAAGGAAATATTTATTTCTAATGCTATTTTGTTTGTCGCAGGACTTTTCTTTGCGGTAATAACGTTTAATATTTTCAGCAATGTTGACTTTGGTTCATTTGTTAAAGACGAAGTAATCAAAAACGTAAAAAAAGAGGAAGCTCCGAAACTCACAACCTATACCTGCTCAAAACAAAAGCCTCTTGAAATTAAAACGTATGATGAACAACATCTAGTAAAGCTAGAGCAGTATCAAGAATATTGCGGATCCTTTGCCACTGACACGTGGATGATCTTCACCTCATTCCCCTATGACACATCATCGGCTCAAGAACTTGTCACAGAACTTTCTACTCAATTAACTCAATTTCATGAAAATAAAGTAACACCGATTGTTATTGCAGAACCTTATATCGGAGAAGTAGAAATGCAGTATCGAGATTTCATGAATGGAATGTATGATCAGGCGCTTGATACTTATTTCAGGCTTTTTAAAGAAGCAGGAATGACAGATGAAATGATGGGTATCTGGGTACCATTTCCTGAGTCCAACACACCCAACTGGGCCAATAAAGATACACAACCCGGTGATTTTGCATTTGTTGTAAATAAGTATCTCTCTGTGTATAAAAAGTATTTTCCTGCTGCTAAAGCAAGCATTTTACTCAATGCTGTCACCTATGCACCTGACGATATTGATTGGGAAAATGGTAACTATGAAAGTCTTAATCCCTATATAGGTGAATTAAATACAAAGCTGGTGGACAGCTTTGGTATTCAAGGATTCCCGTGGAAATCAAATGCCTTGCAGCGTACTCGTGAGATATTTGATCCCATGGAGTTCCTGCAACCAGATATTGCAATTGCTGCCGCGCAAACCCTGAAAACGAGAGATATTTGGTTTAATACCGGCACTTTTTCTGCTAAATACACCAATGATCCCGAAAAAGAGGTTAGAGTATCTGTAGTACAGAGAAAAAGTATTTTAGAAGGAATCATACAAGTTGCTCAATATGTGGAAGAGTATCAATTGAATAACTATCGAGTACGAATAAATCTCTTTAGTCAGGATAAAAGTCAGTACAACGAAGCAACAGACTGGTCGTATTTTCAGGATGAAGAGTCGAAGGAAATACTAAGAGAGTTTCTTTGGAATGCAGAGCAAGCAGAAATACCTGTTTCAATTTTTGATCGGTAAAATTGGCCTCAAAAAAAATTATAAAAAGAGGCAATATACGGCATGGGGAGGTTTGTCACGGTAGAAGAGGAGAAGAATATGCTCTTTGTATGAGGTGATCACATTCCATTGCTGATACAGGAAAAAGTTGCGCGATTACTAATCCTTCGAGCAAAGGCCCGAATTGATGTGCAATCGGCAGGTATTTTTCATCTACATCCTGGTCTCCAAAAATTCGCAACCCATTAAATAACTGGGATACTCTTAATGGCGATATTATTCTTACGAGATCAGGAAATCCTTTGCTTATATACATTCGATTTAGATCATCAACGAGTTGAGGATTAAGTCCGGCTGTTTGAACGGTTCTTTGTGCAATACCTTGAGCAAATCTCTCTGCCTTATGTGTCTGTGCAATCCTTCCATAGGTATGTACAAAAGCGACTGGATAATGAAGGGGAAAAAGAGAGTTCCCGCTTATATGAATGGGTTCCTGAACCCCATCTGGTGTTAATGAAGTATCAAATGCATGTCCATATTCGTGACCCACGACATCATATACAAATGTAGTATATGAGTCACCATCGGGTTCAATTCCAAGTACGTGGGTAAGTTCAAACAATGCAATAACAACTTCTTGTAATGAAATATTGATGCCTGACCCCTCTCGTGTGTGGATATATTTTGAAGGTCTATTACTACTGAGTGATAGAGGAAGACCAGCCATCTTCGTTTTAATCTCAGCTTGTGTTCTATTATCCAAGGGGAACGATGACATCAATGAAAGAACGGTTTGTTTTGCCTGTGCAACAACTGTCGGAAAATCTGACTCGTGTCTTTCATAAAAGATACGAGCAGCCGTAACCAGTTCCTGATCTTTCCATAATCGTGGATAAGGTAGACCAGCGATTCTAAATTGACCGCTTTTTACCAGCTGAATAATATCGGCGACATCTACAACCTCATTTGTTAGTGCAAGAAGTAAATCACTATCTGGTTCAAAATAAAGTAACTCTTGGACATTAGCATAAGGGTGTTTGGGAAGAATCCCAAGAAGTTGAATTTTATCAATATCCATTGTGCGATATTCAACTTTCCGAAAACCTTCTGCAACGTACCCTTCATCATCATAGATTTCTCCCGCAAGAGAGACGTTATAAGCGGTAGCCTTTGTTTCAATTATTGGTAAACTGATCTTGGTATGTTCGAGGAACACGGATTTCATAACCGATAATTATACGCTATGTGTTGATTATGTGGATAACTTCTTCCTCTCATTGTTTTTTTGTTCAATCGTATTACTCTGTTAGGTTGGTTTAGTCCTTACCATATATATATGACTGACGATAAATATCCACTGCAAGGCTATCTTTGGGAAATTCATGTTCAGGAACGAGCTTAAGAAAAGATGATCCGCCATCATTCTTTTCAACAATATACGCAAGTTCTTTTTCATACAGGGGAACCACTTGTAAGAATGTAATCCGTTCGTTGCCTACTTTTGGTAAAAAGAAAGGCATGGAGAACTTCCCTTTTGGTGGTGGGGGAAGAGGGATAAATAATCTGCTTGCGTCTACCAGAAGCGCACCGGTAAAAGTAGTATTTGCAGCGTAAGGGGTGTCGCCATTAGAGATGGTTGAACCTGCCCATACAGGAAACACATTATTGAATACTGCTGAGGCTATGTGATTAATCAGACCGAGTGGCCAATAGTTTTCTGCTTTTTTCCAATCACCTTTGCTATCTTCCGAATCCGGTAACTTCCAATCAGGAGGTAACACAATACACAATTCAATGTGATTATATTTTTCCATTCCTGGTGGCATAGTCATTGGATGATCACTTAATCCACAAGTCATGACAATGTAATAGGGGAAATTTTCGTGAGGATGAAGGAAGTAGTACTCTAGTGAATTACTAAAATCAGGAGATGGAGCTTTAAATAAGTCATGGCGATTTTCCCACGTTTGCATCAGATTTTCTCGTACTGACTGTGAATAGGCATTTGGGGCTAGGGGCTGGATATCATTCGAATTATTCTTATTTAATAGGTTAAACATTTTCATGTTTGTTAATTTATGTTCAGTACCAAGTATAGTACAACTAATATGTCTTGGTGGGAATTCATGAATATTTGACCACACTAAACGTACGATATATTATTCAAATAAGTTGGTTATT
>CAZDUZ010000057.1:0-3833 GCA_964508755.1 uncultured Candidatus Saccharibacteria bacterium
ATGACAAGAAAAGTTATCTTTCCATGCTTGCGGATGGTATGAACCCATCCTGATATGGATACGACCTCTCCTGTGTGGGATGGTATTTCAGAAATTATTGTGCGTTTCATTATGTATTAAGAATAAGTTAAATTATTAATGAAGTACATTGTCTTGATGTGTCATGAAATGATAATGAAGTATTTACATTTCTTATTCATTAAACACTCAGAACTTCTGTACTTTTTCTCCGCGGGCAGGATTCGGACCTGCACCAGTCGATTAACAATCGACGGCTCTACCGTTGAGCTACCGCGGAACAGTTGCATTTATTCCGTATGTATACGGGGTGGACGGGATTCGAACCCGCGACTTCTGCAGTGACAGTGCAGTGTTCTAGCCATCTGAACTACCACCCCACGAATATTTTGCCTTTACGAAGTATCAATCCCAAAAGGCAAACAAAAACGCCCTCACACAAACATCAGTTTCCTGATATTCATGTAAGGGCGTTAAAAACGCGTTACCACCTCACTTCATCCAACTGTTACCAGAAGGACCTTATCAACCGCTCTATTACGACACGGTCTTTGTGCTGTGACGGGCACTTCCCGGAAAGTTCTACTTTCGTATCTTCATAACTATGAGCATGATACGATTTCTTCTTTCGGCAATGCAATGTTGGTTGCATTATCGCCTTTCATCTATTCGATTAGTTGGAATTATAGCATGAAGAGTTAAGATGCAAAAGACACGAACGAGAACTGCAAGAAAACAAGTAAAGATAATTAGCGCTCACTCATAAAAGCGTACTTTGCACCTATTTCTTCAGATCTCAGTAAATCATTGAGGTCAAGTTTCATTCCTTCGTGTGAACCACCTGAGACAAAGCATACTGGGTCAGGAGGCGGAAGTTTTACTGCTATTTCTTCTGGCAATACCGTGTGAACCGGTTGAATGGTTATATCTTTAATATGAGCTGTTATTGCTGCGGCATTTTTCTGATAAGCTCCTGCTCCCGGTCCATCGAAATCATACTCAAGGATAACCGTATCAAGTGGCAATCCTTTTTCTTTTAGAAATTGTAAGAGGGCAATTATTTGCCGGTAACCGGTACCATTGATTGCAATGGTTACTGGTGCCAAATCTGGATTAAGTCTTCCGAGAGAAGCAGCGTTTAAAAATCCTTCACATATGACAATCCTACCCTGTCGTTGGATTTCTTCTTCAAGATGATCGGGACTCACTACCCAGAAACCGACTGGAGTTGCACGCTTTCCGCCTTTTCCCGGACGTGCTTCATGTCCTTTGATGTGTCTAAAACTGCAATCGTCTTCGGGACTACTGTAATATCGTTTTCCGCGAATTACAACGCCTCTTCCGTTAAGGTTTGCTTTCCCCCAACTCGATTTACCAGCTCTGACTGTATTGATTGGCCAGTATGTTGGAACAAGAATTCTTCCTCCTATTCGTTCGTATTCATATCCTTGATAACTTCTAAATCCAAAAATTCCTCTTTGAGCGAGTTCAGCAATTGTTTTGAATGAAATTTTTAATAAGACTTCTTCAGGTTTATCAGAATACAGAGCAACCGTTTCAGCTATTTGTTGTACATGATCTCTGATTTCTGCAATAACCTCAGAGGAAAGGGTGTTGTTACGATCAAGTACTCCAGAGATTTCTGAAAACGGTGCATTATACACCCCTCTGCCTTGATGTTTTCTAAGAATAGAAAGCACTTCAGATGATGCTGCTGAAGCAATTGTTGTTGCTACTTCAGGAGGAATATACCCCCAAATACCTACATCTCCTTGCTCTCCTGTGAGAATATTACCTGGTTGTAGTCCTCGGCTTTGCAGGTATTTTGCTCCAACTGAATCGAGTCCAGTAAAACAGGATGCAAATCCGAATAATGCCTCAAATGCTCGATTTCTTTCGTCTGTAACTAGTCGATAGTCTTCTACCTGTAAACCAGGTTTCAACGTAGTAAGTGGTGTAAGTTGAGCTGCACCTTCAAGAATCCAATTGCATCCACATGCCCCATTATGGCAATGTCCCCTTCCCTGTACAGCATCAAATGATCCTGCAGGAGTTGCCGTATTTCGATGTGCCGGGTGAGGACACATGCAATTACCTGCTGTTGGTCCAGAATAGTCTGATTCAGCACGATGCTGTGCGGCCATTACCATGCGATGAATTTCAGATAGATGGTAAATATCCGTTTCTCCTTGCTGAGAAAGATCAGCCAGTGCTTTTTCCAACTGCGTAATATCCAAAAACCAGGTTCCACTAAACGGATCCTGTCGTAATATCAATGGTTTTCCATCGATAAGTTGTCGTATTGATCCGTCAGTATCAAGTACTGTATTTTCGGCAATCACTTCAGCTCTCGAAACGACTGGTGCGATCTGAGATACCTGCTCCCAAAGGCTTTGAAAGGCAGAAGAGACCGTGTCTCTTTGGGTTGTTTGACGAGATTGCTTTCGAATTTCATCAGCAGACCGTATACCATGTTCCATGTGTTTTCGTGCATCACGAATAATAGAAATATCAGAGCTTAACCGTCCTGAAACGTATCCATAATCGCTTTGAATGGAGAATCGATCGTTTCGAAATGCAATTCTGAACACCCTTCCGGGAAATTCAGGATCAAGACCGGTCAGCCACATGATTCTCGTTTTTTCAGACTGAAGTTCTATCGCTTGAATGATAGAGACACCTTCTTTCAGCTGAATAGTTTCACTCGTGCCACCGTATTGTGTGGATGTCGGAATTCTCTCAAAAAGAGCTGCTTCGAGTTCTGCTATTCCGAGATACGTTTTACCTTCGTATCGAGAGCATAGTTCTTTATACGTTTCTGGCACCGAACGTACTGGCACATTTCTTTTTTCTAATCCTCTCAACTCTTCCTGAAGTACAAGACTCAATGCATCAAGCACATGATAGGTAACGGCTGTCGTCTGCCTCTCTTGATCATGCTCCGCTAATAAAGCATTTCCTATTGCATAGAGCATAGATGAGTCTGGGTGGATCGTGATAGGGATCGTACCCTGAGGTGAGTAGTACCGAATGGTCCCGCATATTCTGTCATACCCGTATTTGTCAGCAAAACGGATAATGTCGTCAACAGAAAGTGCAAAATCATCTCCTCTGCCTTTGGTCCATTCATCAAGCCATGCAAGACGGGCATACAAAAAAAACACATAACGTTGCATTTGCGTAATATGCTCTGGAGCAGGTGTGAATTCGTTTTCTGGAAATAGTTGTACGGAGTAACCACCGGCATCACCGTAGGGTAATTTATGATCAATAATGGTAATTTCTGCAGATGCTAATGTTGATTGTCCTCCATACTGTAACAATCCCTGCAAGAATGCCTGGGTATTCCTTCCTGGCCTTGTACGTGTTTCTACAAGAGTACCATCTGGAAGTCGTCGATGTCTCCGGTACATTGCAGCCTGAGAATAGAAGGATTTTTCAGCAAGGTCTACAGCAAGATCAAATGGTGCAGTCAGAGGACTAGTAATAAAATCTGCTGAATTAAAAACCGCTGCTGAGGATGAATGACCTTCTCGTATAAGAAGAACATCGGCAATACCTCCAGATACGCAAACGGTGGAAGGTGTTGTTGAGTCAGTAGCTTCTTCTATACTTCTCTGTAAGGTTATTGTTCCTAAAGGAAGTTCAGAGAGTTGATGAAAATGAACACCTTTCTTATCCTGAGCTTCATAGTCTTTAAACATACTTATGTAGGCTTGCGCTATCCCGAGCCAGTCAATTACTGCATACACAAAAGGGTCATTGTCATCTTTGTCAGAAATATCTATCTGAAACATGTTCATTCCTGAGGCACT
>CAZDUZ010000057.1:3933-5682 GCA_964508755.1 uncultured Candidatus Saccharibacteria bacterium
TTTTCTTCTTCAATTTCTTCAGGAAATGCGAGCAATGGTTGTTTCGTTTTTTCCCCTTTATTATCCTGCTGAATTCTCAAATATCTTTTTGGGTCGGTAGTAACTTCAACTGGTGCTACGTGCAGATCTTTACGTCTGTCCAGAATCTTAGGTATTTCTGCCAAAATGTGATGAGATGCAATACCGTATTTAAATGCGGGAGGTGCTTCAGTAACAGTAATTGCAGGTTTTCCTTCAAGTACAGCGCGTGTTCTTTTTGCTGCACGAGCGATTGCTCTTTCAATTGCTATGGGCAGAGCTTTATGATTTGATCGTTCACCGACGATAACCGCAATTGCTGCAATAATTGCTTCAGAGTCAGGTTTATTGGGAGTGGTTACTGTGTCCCGATCGGGAGGATGGGAAGAACCTTCATTCATATAACTTTCTTCTTCGAAGTTCACTGGTCCATTAAGGAGACCATTAATTATTGAGAGTGCCTCAGGGCTCAATCTCGATGATCTTGTTCTTAATTCTCCATTGCTTGCAAGGTATCTTCTAAGTCCTGCGGTAAGAGTTTCAAGCTTACGAGGGTCTGGCTCTTCACCGGGTTTGCCAACTAAACGCAAAGCTTCTATAACAATCGCTGCGAATTCTCCATTTTGTGGCAAAGATAGATGTCGGGATTGTTCGGTGAAAGGTTCTTCTTCCCAGAGGGTGAATTGTCCTCGTCTATCGATTGGAAAGCATCCCTCATCATCAGCTAGGGTAGCGTCAATAATTTCTCTATCTGTTTGAGCAAGTTCATCCCCTGATTCCGTTTCATCGAAAAGACTCGGTTGAAAGTAATACTCTTGTGCAGAGCGATCTGTCGAACCTCCATTGCCAGCTGTTCCTGGTTCTTGTGACATGGGCGGGCATTGAAAATCAAATGGGTGGCAGTGTGTGGATTATAAATGTACGACGAGATAAGGGCAATGCAGACTATCTCTATTTGCTAATATACGAAAGGTAGTAGGATATGAATAAGGCGTAATCACTAACAGTAATCTTGTTGTCATTGTTGAAATCGGATCGATCACGAATACTTCCATACTGGGTGAAATACAAATAATCCGAAATAAAGAGTGAATAATCAGAAACCGACACTTTACCATCGTTATTAATATCTCCTGGCAAAATTTCGCTTTCAATACAAACGCCTTCATTGCTACAAGCAAAGCCACTCTCACAGATACCGCAGGTGCCACCGCATCCATTTGAACCACATTCTCTTGACTCACAGGAAGGGGTGCATACCGCTTGGCATGTCCATGATTGATTGTTGCATGTTTGATTTTCAGGGCAATCAAGACACGTTCCTCCGCATCCGTCCTCGTCACCACATACTTTTCCTATGCAGGATGGAGTGCATTCATTTGCTTTGCAGGTCCATGATTGTTGATCACAGGTTTGTCCGCTTGGACAATTTGTGCATTTAGTTCCGCAGCCGTTATCCTGACCACAGGTTTTACCATCGCACGTGCACTCAATGGTATTGGTTATGTGGTTGTATAGAGTAATGTGATCTATAGATCCCGAAAAAGATTGGCCTCCGATAGTAATGGGAGCAGTATTTGTTGCCTTGGGAAGTGACACGTCAATTGAAGTGGTACTGTCCAGTGAATTGTTAATGAAAAAGACCGTCTGATTTGTCGTGTCGTTAAAAGTAATTACAAGGTCATACCACTGATTGGGAACAAGGGAAGATTGAGATATTGCTCCTTTATA
>CAZDUZ010000058.1:0-5305 GCA_964508755.1 uncultured Candidatus Saccharibacteria bacterium
GAAACGGAATTGTCGGATTTTGTTGTAAAAGCATTGGAGATATCCTTACCAGGAGGGTCAAAGTCAATGGCTTACGTAGCCCTGTCGCAAGATGTTAAAGATCGACTAGACCCCTATTATCATTCACCCGTGTTTTCACGAATGTATACCTCAATCAATAACTATAAGAGAGTTGAAAAACTCGTCAATCTGACAAAACTTATTGACTACGGTCTTATGCCCACACAGGATTATGCTCGAAGCGAAGACGAGGGGGTTCCGATGATTAGGGTAACCAATATAAAGTCTGATGGCTCAATCGATATGTCTGACGTAAAATATATAAAGACTGATACACCAAGACTTGATGAAAAAAGAGTTAAAACTGGCGACATACTTATGGTGCAGTGCGGTAGCACGACGGGAAAGGTGGCTATGGTTCCAAGTGAGTGTGATGGCTATACTTTCGGTTCCTTTTCCTTTGTGATACGTGCCGATGATGGGATTCTGACTCAGGACTATCTCTTTGAGGTTCTTTCATCAGAGCTGGTACAGAGACAAATACGTCATACTTGGAATGTTGTTACGGTTAGACCGAACACATCGAAGCCGAATGTCCAAAACCTACTGATTCCTGTACCGTCAAAAGCCAAACAAGTGGAAATTGCACAGAAGTGTGCATCCATGAGGAGTTCAATTCATTGTAAACGAAAAACTGCGGATACGGGTGTCGAGAATGCCCGTGACGAAGTTGAGCGGATGATTTTGGGACGAGAGTAGAACATACTCACATGCACACATTCCACAAACGTCGCATTGACGGTATAATTCCAGTACTGCCCGAGTAATTATTAGCATAAGACGACAATGGCGCAGTACTTCAAAATCCCGAACTTCCTTCGTTATGTAGACGATGACCTTCTCAAGCAGTATTTCGAGCAGAAAAACATCAACATTAAAATACCCCATGCCAGCAGTGACAACGAGCGTGTGGATGCCTTACAGGCTCTTATCGAGGCTCTCCCGCAGGAGAAGCTTAATGAATTGGAGTATGATTTCAGTGAGGTAAAGGAAATGGCGTCTGAGTTCGGAGTAGAATCCATACTCACTGTTGCTGACAGTTACGGTATTTCACTCCAACGTGATATTGAGGAGATTGAGAACTGCACAAACCAAGCATTCTATACATTTCTCCATCAACCGAAAATATTTGAATCGGCTCGTGTTTTGCACGACACAACAACGCTGGCAAATAAGTCACGACGGGTTGATTTGAAAAAAGTTTCTGCGGACAAGGTAGAACTGAAAACCGAGGTTTTAACTTCGAGGTTGAGTGAGTATCTTATCGATAAGTTTGGAAAGGGCAAGCAATGCAGAGCCGAAGTGTACCGATTCGACGACAGGATATGCTTTCTCATGTATCCCGAGGACTATAAAAAATCAGACCTTGAATACCAGGAGGATGACCTCAGGCGGGTAACACGCCGACCCACATTTCAAATCACCTATATCTACTATCCAGAGGCGGGAACGCTGGAAGTGGCGTCTAGCTACCGAGGTAAAACAATTAAAGACCTGTTTGACCTTTTCAACGAGGCTGTCCTTGAGGATAAAAACCCTGTAGATGATTATCAGAAAATCTACGAGCTTGATAAGCTCATGAATCCCGATTTTGTCTTTTCGACTGAACCAGAGGACATGATAGAGTCTGTGGGGCTGACGCACCTGAGACTTGTAGACAAACTCGATAAAACGAAAAAGGTGACGATAGACCTGAAAGAATGTGATGGCGTAAAAACAATGCAGGAGTACCTTTCAAAGCGAAACATGCTGCCTAGTCATTACTTTGTGAATCAAGCACGTATTCGAGTAAAATATCCAGGAGATGGGCGAAAGGGTGGGGTGACCATGCAGCTTACTTACCCAGATAAATGTAGTTTGAGCGACACCCCGCTGCACATCAAAACACGAAAATATCTAGCAAAATGGGGACTGGAGAGGGAGTATGAACAAGAACACATCGCTTAGACAATTCATTCTTTCGTATCCGAGTGCAATTTCTCAACGGCTTCTTGACCGTGAGTATGCAGACATAGCACCGCTTTTGAGTGAAAACGGCCTTCTGAAGCAGGTTGAATCAGTGCATATGACAGAAGGGGATGACGGCTCGCTCGAGGATGTCATCATCCATGACAGCAAGCCGTTCGTTTCACATGATGGGGGTGGTGTGGAGGAAATTCCTGCAACGGAGTTGAAGGCATGGCGGTTCAACCTGAGAGTATTCTGTTCCTTGCTTACTACTGAATTACTTCTCGGTAATTCCGAGGATTACAGATATGCTGAGAAGCTTACATTTCTTGGTAAAAGGGGCGATACTCATGTTTACTTAGCGCTTTGTGATACTCCTGACGATATTGCTAGACTACACAATTCAATCAATAAGTCTCACAAAGCTGTCATTTGGCTCGGGGATAGTCATCATATCGGGATGACACCTGAAGCTGTGATTTGTCTATCTGACTTTGTGAGTATTGAGGAGAGCGGGTTGACTGTTGATGAAGGTTTGTTCTCAAAACTGCTTGGAAATGATGGTTTTGGTAATGCAGATAGCCTACCGTTGGACAAGGATATTATACTAGCCCAAAAAGACGGAAAATCTTTTGAGTTAATGCTTTTCAAGGATGGTGCTGTCTACAAGTATACCGAGAGAATACGACCTCAGGCAGCTAGGATAATTCTACACCTTTACACCATACGCAAATACGGGAGACCTCACCTAATGGCTCAGGAGATGGCGGATAAGAACTTAGCCTCAAGTGCGAAGACAATCAGTACTCGGATAGCTGAGGTTAATCGATTATGCAAGAAGTACAAGGTTAGAGAAATATTTTACTGCTTTCCTGAGAATAAATGGGGATTGAACCCCGAACTCGATTGTATGCAGTAGTTCACCACGACCTTCACCAAAATCTCTGGTGAAGTAGGGATTTCACGAAATTCACACGAACACAACTCTACCCAGGGGTCTGTTTTTCTTGCCAATACAGTCTTTTACAGAATACTCACTGATTTCACCTGAAAAACACTTGACAGGCCCTTTTGGTGAAGTGGTTCATGCGGTTACTAACATATTAGTCTGAGTATCGCATGAAAAATAAGGATACATACTTCACCACCTACGACTTAAATCTTGCTGCGGTGTGTGTGGCGTCAGGACTTCCTCTGGAAAACCTCGAGCGTAACCTGCACGGTAAGTCTCTCTTTTTCTTTTCACACAGTACACAACTCGACGAAGTCATCCGTGACTATTGGCGGGGAAAGCTCCGTATCAATCCAGTCGAGTTGTTCAATGCGCTCAAAAGTATCAAAAACCGAATGTATAGCGGGTACGATGATGGCAATTTCAGCTGAGGCACTTGAACAATTCAGAGAAATGTATCGGAAGCGGTATGGAATTAAGCTCTCGGATTCAGAGTTGCTTGAGAGAGCGACACGACTGCTGAATCTGTACAGGATTGTGTATGCAGACCAATTAAATATAAGCATGAATCAAAAAAATGGGAAGGAAATACGACGTAAGGAAAATAATCAGTAAACGCTCTTACACAACAGAGGAGATTGCGGAGGTCTTTGGTGTCCACGTACAGACCGTGAGGGGTTGGTCTAAAGGCGGAATGCAGCCAATTGATGACGTTTCAAGGCCGTTCCTGTTTGAAGGGAGCGAGGTGCGAAGGCATCTAAGTGAAAAACGGAGTAAGTCCCGAGTCACGCTAAAGAATGGCGAGTTCTATTGCCTGAAATGCAGAAAAGCGGTTCATGGGGTGAGGGTCAGATGTGTTGACACTAGGAGACAGCTTGGGAGTGGAAAGGTATCTGTGGTGCTCAAGGGAACGTGCGCAGGGTGCGGTTCTGTTGTAAACCGATTTTCTGCGGTAGGGGGTGGGGCAAAATCCTTGGAAAAAATCGAGACACCATCAGACCTTTCTGCCTTTGAAAATTTACCACTCTTTGAGAAAAGATGAATCGGTATTAATTGGTTTTGAGTGAGCCGTCCCGAACACTCACATACAGTTAAATTCAGAACAATATAATTATGAGCAAATACAAAGGGAAAAACGAACGAATGAAGCGGAAGTATCTTTCCTGGCTTCAGGAGGCTGAAGGATACTCAGAAGCAACGGTTCGGGCAATTGAGAAAGCTATCTGGAAGTACGAGGAATTTACAAAGGATGCAGACTATAGAAATTTTGATGAGAACAGTGCACGGCAGTTCAAAAAATATCTAGCTACCAATAAGAACGAGCGAACACAGAACGTACTCTCGCTCAAATCACAATACGACGTGCTTCGTCACGTGAACAACTTTTTCATGTGGCTTTCGGGACAACCAGGGTACAAGTCGAGGGTATCATCCTACGATGTGCAATTTCTGAAGCTGAGCAAGGCTGATTCCCGAAAAGCAACGGCACCCGCCCTACCTGATTATCCTTCGGTTGAGTATGTGAAAAAACTGTGCAGCTCAATTGAAGGAGATGATGAAATTGCGATGAGGGACAGAGCGATGATAGCGTTCACGCTGCTTACAGGGATGCGTGACCAGGCGATTATTACCCTTCCACTTGGATGCTTTGATGCTGAAAAGCTCGTCGTACATCAGGAGCCAGATAAGGGTGTTCATACGAAGTTTTCAAAGCAGATTGTGACAAAGATGTTTGAGTTTGACGAAACCTTGGTTAAGTATGTTCTTGATTGGCATGAGTATCTTATAAAAGAAAAGTTGTTCACGCATAAAGACCCGTTGTTCCCGAGAACATTGCTCGAGCAGGAGGGAGGTACATTGCTGGCATTCGTCGTGAAAGGGGTAGAGCCAAGATTCTGGAAAAGTGCAGATCCTATACGCAAAGTGTTCAAGAAACGATGCAACGATGCGGAGCTTGACTACTACTCACCTCACAAGTACCGCCATACGCATATTTCGGAAGCATTCTCCAGAGCAGAAACTGTTGAGGAGCTGAAAGCAATTAGCGTAAGCGTTGGACATGAGAATTTGAGCACTACTTTTTTCGGATATGGACGGATGGACTTTGATAGAGCCACAGAAATCATTGCAAACATGAATGCCAAAAAGAAAAAGAACAGGCGGAGCTACTCGAAGGAGGAAATTAAACGGATGATTGATGGTCTGTAAGTTTGAATTATGGAGGAAACTATGTAAAATGATAGTGTATACCTAACCTGCATAGCTCGACGACAGAAAGGGCGGCTTGGCTAATCGCCTTCTCGTTGAGCAGGTTGGTTAGGTATACCCGAGCTGCCCTTTTTGTAT
>CAZDUZ010000059.1:0-5294 GCA_964508755.1 uncultured Candidatus Saccharibacteria bacterium
GTAGAGCATACGACTGAAAATCGTAGGGTCGCCAGTTCGATCCTGGCCCTCGGCATTTTTTTACACTTTCGTATGACTACATCAGTAAGCTTCTTGCGGGGGTAGTTCAGCGGCTAGAATGTCTCCTTGCCAAGGAGAAGGTCGCGGGTTCGAATCCCGTCCCCCGCTCCAGAATGTATGGTCTCATAAAATGAGGACATACATTCTGAAGGGGCGATTGATGAGCCCGGAAGCGAAGCTGCTGCGGGGACGTTCTACGAAGTAGCGCGAGCTTGCGAGCTATCCCGTCCCCCGCTCATGAAGTTGAATATGGGAATATGAAAATACAACGTGAAGGATTACAGATCATCATTGTTTCAGAATCACTTGCTACCGTTCTCACACGACTATTAGGGTTTAAGAAGGCAATGGGTTTTGCTATCTTTCCCTGTTTTATTATTCTGAGAACACGTACGCATCCAATGACTTCTCAATGGATTAACCATGAGCGTATACATCTTACCCAGTTTGCAGAATCACTTGGATTATTTTGGATTTATTCAAAAGGTGAATATTTTTATTATCGTTTCATTAAGGGTTTGAAGCATGACGAAGCTTATCGTAGAGAAGGGATAGAACAAGAGACTTACCTGAACCAACATAATCAATCATACCTTCAGAAACGCTCTTGGTGGAATACCATACGATATTTTCAAAAGAAGACGCCGTTTTATACAAATAAATCTTATCATGTAGTCGTTGGATTTTGGGAACCTCCCCGATAAATTAAGTTGTACCTGTATATACCGTGCATCATGTGGCGATCATGAAAAAGTCATGGGGACTCATTCCGAAAATACTTTCCGGTGAGAAATCAATTGAATCTCGTTGGTATAAAAACCGTATAGCCCCTTGGGATCGTATAAGCGGTGGGGACACGGTGTATTTTAAAAATGCAGGGGAAGCCATCTCTGTCATCTCCACGGTGAAAAAGGTACTTCAATTTTCACCGTTAGATGAAAAGATTTTCAATACAATAATTGCATCATATGCAAAAGATATATGTTTAAACGACAATACATATTCAAATTATTACCGTTCAAAAAAATATTGTGTTCTCGTATTTCTTGAGAACGTTCGTTTATTAGAAAACCCATTCTCTATAAGTAAGAAAGGGTACGGAATTTCAAGCGCATGGCTTTGTATTGATGATATTAAGAAGATTGCATTACCTCAAATGTAGTATTTTGTTTATTTAAGATTTTCTCACTATTGTTCACGTAGACAAGTCTTTATGAAATCGACTATATTGAAGTGTTTCAGGTCTAAATCTTTTGAAAAGTGTATGGTATGCAGGGACGGATACGAATGGTATTGAAAAAAATGAAAATTCTTCTAAGGAAAGTAATAATTCCTGCAGGTGTGCTTGGTGTTCTCACTCTGTTAGGTTGGTTAGTTATGCAATTAAATTTGTTCTACGTCCAAACGATAGAGGTGATACCTCTTACTGGTAATGTATTCAAGTTTGTAGATAAAAGTGCAATTGATTCTGCGGTGTTATCCTTTGAAGGTAAACGAATTTTCTCTATTAGAACGAAAGATGTTGAAAACACGGTACTTCGAACGGATCCCTTTGTGCGTGTATCCTATGTAGCGAAACGTCTACCTTCAACAATCATTGTAAGAATAGAAGAGAAACTTCCCGTGGCTATTGTCCGTGAAGGTAATATCAATCAGATAGAACAGGTTCTTGCTGGTCCAATTCTTGATACAGATATTGTTATTGATGAGGAAGGGGAAAATATTACAGACTGCACCGCAAACCGGAAAGCATGTGTTAAGCTTCCTTTACTCATTATTCCCTCGAATAACAGTGATTTGGCAGACACTCTCGTATATGGAGATATTGATAATCTATTTGAACTTATACAGCAACTTAAAGATAAAAAGGTTGCTGTTTCTGGTTTCGGAACGGTAGAAAGCGGAGTAGCATTAGTTAGTTTTTCTGACTCAACCCGAGGTGTGTTTAACTTGGATGAGGTTGAAAAGAGTTTGTCGGCATATCTATTAACGCGAGAATCAGTTATTATGGAAGGGCGATCATTTAAAGAAATTGATGTACGGTTCGACCGTCCCGTTGTTCGAGTTGACAAGTATAGTGAATGGGTGATTGAATAGAGAAACCCACGAGTCATACCGACATCGTTGTTGAAAAAACTGCTCAATTTATCTATTATATAGACATGGCTAAACGAATAATTACGGCGCTTGATGTCGGTTCAAGTAAGGTGTGCACTATAATTGCTGCTGTACCTGAGGGTAAAGAATCCCCACAAGTAATCGGTGTTTACACACATCCGAGCGCTGGAATAAAAAAAGGAGTAATCGTTAATATTGACGAAGCGACGAATGCAATCGCTGAAAGTCTTGCTGCAGCAGAGAGGATGGCAGGTATTACCGTATCTAGTGTTTATGCCACTATTGGCGGAAAACATATTACCAGCCTGAATAGTCGTGGAGTGGTTGCTGTATCAAAAGATGAAATTGGTGATGAAGACACCTATCGTGCTATTGAGAATGCTCGTACTGTATCCATTCCTCCTTCCCGTGAAATACTCCATATTATTCCTCGTGAGTTTATTGTCGATTCTGAAGGTGGGATTAAAGATCCCATCGGAATGTCGGGAACTCGTCTTGAGGTTGACACGCATATTATTTCTGCTACAACCACTGCTATTCAAAACTTAATCAAGTGTGTACAGAATTGTGGAGTAAGTATAGATGATATTGTCTTCTCCGGATGGTCGTCTTCTCACTCAGTATTAACAGAGACTGAAAAAGAGTTAGGGGTTGCGCTTCTTGATATTGGTGGTGGTACGACAAGTGTTTGTATATTTCAAGAAGGATCAATTTCATATAGTGGAAGCATTCCTTTAGGTGGTATAAGTATTACGAGCGATATGGCTATTGGTCTTCAGATTTCTCTCGAAGAAGCTGAGCGTTTGAAAGTATCGTATAAAAAACTTCTAGCACAGAGTTCAGCACCTCGGAGACGTGAGGAAGACCTTGATGCACCTCCACTTCAACGGAGATCAATGTTAGAAGAAGAAAAAAGTGCCGCGAAAAAGGAAAAAGAAAGCAAAGATCTACTCGACATATCGTCTCTTTCAATTGATAGCCATAGTACTATTTCTAAATCTATGTTCCAGCAAATTGTTGAAGCCCGACTTGAGGAAATATTTGAAATGGTTTCTATTCAAGTATCGCAAGCCGGATTCGATATTTCTATGCCAGCCGGCGTAGTCCTTACAGGTGGCTCTGCACAACTTTATGACATTACAAAAATTGCTCAGAAGAAACTCGGTGTGCCTGCTCGAGTAGGAGAACCTGCTGGTCTATCAGGTATGATTGAAGAGGTTACCAGTCCTGACTATGCTGCCTGCCAGGGCTTAATAAAGCATGCGGTCATAGAAGATCTTGATGTTGGTCCTGGTAAGGTTGTCGGAGGATCAATGTCTAAAGGTAACATTGTGTCCCGTATTTTTAACTGGATCAAATCCATTATTCCATAAGTTAACGATTGCCCCCCATGCTTGTTAAACCAACTACAGATGCAATAGCAAAAATTAAAGTTATCGGAATTGGCGGAGGTGGTGGTAACGCTGTTAACACCATGATCTCTCAGTATAATATCGAGGGCGTGGAATTTATCGCCGTTAATACTGATGCTCAAGTTCTTAAAAACAGCCTTGCCCCTATACAAATTCAATTAGGTAAAGAATTGACTCGTGGACTTGGAGCGGGTGGTAATCCTGACGTTGGGACTCAGGCAGCTGAAGAAAGTGTTGATTCAATTCATGAACATCTTGCAGGTGCGGATATGGTCTTTCTTACCTGTGGAATGGGTGGTGGTACCGGTACTGGTTCTGCGCCGGTTATTTCATCAATTGCAAAAAATTTAGGAGCGCTCACGGTCGCTGTTGTTACCAAGCCTTTTGAATTTGAAGGTCGTCGTCGAATGGATGTAGCACTCCGTGGTATTGAAGAGTTAAAGGAAAAGGTCGACACACTTATTGTGATTCCAAACCAGCGACTTCTCGATATTATTGATAAAAACGTCTCGTTTCTAGAAGCAATGCGTCGTGTTGACGATGTGCTTGCACAAGGTGTGAAAAGTATATCTGGCCTTGTTACTCAATCAGGCTTTATCAACGTTGACTTTGCTGATGTTAAGTCAGTCATGAGTGATGCGGGAACTGCTCTTATGGGTATCGGTTCGGCTACAGGTGAGAACCGTGCAATTACTGCTGCTAAACAAGCTACTACTAGTCCGTTACTTGAAACTTCAATTAATGGTGCTACTGGGGTACTCTTTACGGTTACTGGAGGAAATGATCTCTCAATGCTTGAAGTAGATCAGGCTGCAAATCTTATCCAGGAAGCTGTCGATCCTTCAGCAAATATCATTTTCGGTGCTACAGTCGATGAAGAGATGAAAGATGAAGTCAAGATTACGGTGCTTGCAACAGGCTTTAATGCAAATGTCCAAGTAATGCCAACTGTAAGAAGGGATCCGTTTGAAGATGAGGGAGATGATATGGGTCAACGAACTTCAATGGATTCTACAAATAATCAGGATCCTCGAGTGACACCAAGACGTACATCGGGAATGATTACTGAGGATGTTGATCAGGATGATGAGGAAATTGATAAGGTACCGGCATTTCTACGAAGGAAACAACGGTAGTTTAGAAAGAAATCATTACCACATAAGAGTTATTTCTAGATTTTCATTATCTTTCCGTATGGTATAATGGGTACGCTGTGATGGAGTAATCACTCCGGAGCCCTGAAAAGAAAGCCTCTGAGACGTATGAATACGGGTCATTATGAGGTAAGTAGAATTCAGCGGGAACGCCCGAAATAGCGTTTATGACATTGTGTTATGTACACGATGTGAAAAGTGTCAGGGTTTCCCTGAAAATAAGGTGGTACCGCGGGTAAAAGCTCGTCCTTATGTATGAATTTGTTCGTACACAGGGTCGAGCTTTTTATGTTTAAGTTAGAGTGTAATGAAGAATGAATAGCGATAATACAAGTAATGAAAATCAGTTAAAACATTTGAAAAATTCAAAAAGTGCATTCCTGAAGAATAACTGGATAAAAATTGCTGTACTTCTTTATCTGGTATCTCCAGTAGATGTAATACCTGAAGGTATTTTTCCGATATTAGGATCAATTGATGACATCTTGGTAGCTATTGCGAGCATATATTCCCTCTGGAAGCGGGAGGGTACGAGGGATAGTAACAATTA
>CAZDUZ010000060.1:0-1635 GCA_964508755.1 uncultured Candidatus Saccharibacteria bacterium
GAAAGAGTGCGAGGACGGAGACGGGCGGCAAGCGGTTCTTTCGCTAAACTAGATGACGAGGAATTATCATTATCGGATGAAAGAGCGCCATTAATATTACTTCGATTCGTATGAGAAAGTGCATTTGAATTTTGAAAGTCGTTTTTTGTAGAAAGATTAATGTTTTCAGCATCATTAAGGAGGGAAGCTTGAAAAGAAGGTTGTGTCATGAAACCTACTAATAAAATGATCAATCGATTCTAGCACCGAACAATAACCGAAGCAAGGGTGAGGAGGGGATTAATTTAATGAAAAGGGTCATACATGAAAGAGAGAAAAATTAATGTATAATGAATCAATCATTTCTTATAAGCTGCAATCATGAAAGTAATTTCACTGCGGGCACGCGAAATTCTCGACTCTAGAGGCATTCCCACGATAGAAACAACACTCGCTCTTTCAGACGGAACAGAAGCAAAAGCAGCAGTCCCATCAGGAGCTTCAACCGGTACACACGAAGCCTTTGAACTACGCGACAACGATCCAACCCGCTACTCAGGAAATGGTGTTTTAAAAGCAGTTGCAAACGTAAATGAAGATATTGCAGAGGCAGTTATAGGAAAAGTTTTTAATGATATCGATCACTTTGACGACACCCTCATAGCACTCGATGGAACCTCAAATAAAGCACGGTTAGGTGGAAACGCGATACTCTCTGCATCTATGGCATTTTGCAGAGCAGCGGCATCGAGCGAAAAAATGCCTCTCTATAAATACTTTCAAGAACTGACGGGAACAAAAGAAATCGAAACTCCACAACTCAACATCCTCATCATGGAAGGAGGAAAACAT
Organism: uncultured Candidatus Saccharibacteria bacterium; assembly: GCA_964508755.1. Lineage (GTDB taxonomy): Bacteria > Patescibacteriota > Dojkabacteria > SC72 > JAFGCJ01 > CAZDUZ01. The sequence continues at coordinate 832 of CAZDUZ010000060.1, forward strand.
GGCAACTGGGCTACTGATTTTCAGGAATACATGGTCATCCCGCAAAATGAAATGTTTCCCTCTGTATCCGAAAGCCTACAAGCAGGAGCAGAAATATTTCATGCTGTTCATGATATTTTAAGCGAAAAAAACTATTCTACAGGCGTCGGTTTTGAAGGAGCTTTCGCTCCCAAGGAACTCGGATCCAACACCGAGGCATTTGAAATTATTCTTGCCGGAATTGAAAAAGCAGGTTATACCCCGCAAGAAGAAATTCTAATTGGAGTTGACGCAGCAGCATCTGAATTCTACTCTGGAGATACATACAACCTCCGAAGAGAGAATCGTCGCCTCACAACTGATGAATGGATAAGTTTGCAGTCAGAATGGTTTCGCCAGTACCCAGTATGGTCTATCGAAGACACACTTCACGAAGAAGACTGGGACGGCTGGGTAAAACTTACCGAAAAACTTGGAAATGACCTGCAAATAGTAGGAGACGACCTTCTTACTACAAATACTGAACGGATACAACGTGCGATTGCACTAAAAGCTGCTAATTGCGTATTAATCAAAGTAAACCAAATAGGAACTGTTTCTGAAACCCTCGACGCAATAAAGCTTGCTGATGAAGCCGGCTACACCACCATGGTATCTCACAGAGGAGGTGAAACAAATGATGATTTCATAGCAGATTTAGTGATGGGGACATCATCGTGGCAGACGAAGTTCGGGGGACCGGATAGGGGAGAACGCCTTGCAAAATACAATAGACTGTTGGAGATTGAAGAGGAAATGAAGAGGTAGAGGACGACGGGTCACCAA
>CAZDUZ010000060.1:1735-4924 GCA_964508755.1 uncultured Candidatus Saccharibacteria bacterium
CAACGGGTCAAACGGGGTCAGTCCCTGCTCGGGACAGTCCCACTAGGAATCTTAAGCCATCCATAATGATCGGGGTTTTTCATATACATTGCTTCAAGTGGATTGTTTTCAAAGTATTTTAATAGTCTTCTAACGTACAAGTTATTTATAACCTTCTTGGATTGATACCTTCCTTGAAAGACATGCCCGACATATCCATATTTACAATTGAAATATTGTGTATATGAAGTAATAAGACATTGCATGTATTTTGAGATTGAAATACTTCCCCTTTGACGAAGAAGCAGGTGGTAATGATTATCCATAAGACAATAACCAACAATATCAATATTGCACATACTAGTTTTAGATTTGATCTTTGCCTTTCGTAGAAAGTACTCTCGATCAGACCGTTTCTCGAAAATTAATTCCTTTCGATTACCCCGATTATAAATATGATAAAGATGCCCTGGTTCGAACTTTCCTCTAGCTTTACGTGGCATATTCCATGGTACACCTAAATAATTATGATTTTATTAAGGGTCTGTCCCCGCAGGGGACAGACCCCTGCAAAGTGCTATAATACCTCCCATGAGCACTCCAGTTTCTCAAGATTCTGCCCTTATCGACCGCCTTTTAAATCGAGGAGTCGAACATATTTACCCGTCAAAGGAAGTCCTTCACGAATGGCTTCTATCAGGAAGACGGCTTAATGTATACCAAGGCTTTGATCCCACGGCTGACACGCTTCATATCGGACATACCGTTGGTATGCGAAAGCTTCGTGATTTCCAAAAACTTGGTCACCACGTTGTTTTCCTTATTGGAGATTTCACTGGAAGAATTGGCGATCCTACCGACAAGGCAGCAGCAAGAAAAAAACTTACAGAAAGCGAAGTCACACAAAACCTTAAAAACTTTCAAGAGCAAGCGAGCAGAATTCTAGATTTTGAAGACCCGCAAAATCCAGTAGAGGTGAAGTTTAACTCACACTGGCTTGCAAAGATTTCATTCGCAGACTTGATTGATATTACCTCACATTTTACGGTCCAGCAGATGATTAAGCGGGACATGTTCCAAAAAAGGCTTACAGAAGACAAACCAATTTACCTTCATGAATTTTTGTACCCTGTTATGCAGTCTCTCGATTCCGTCAACATGGATGTAGATGTAGAAGTTGGAGGAAATGACCAAACATTCAATATGTTGTGCGGAAGGGATCTTATTCAAAGCATGTTAAAAAAGGAGAAGGCAGTGCTTGCAAATAAGCTTCTCGTAGATCCTACCGGTAAGAAGATGGGAAAAAGCGAGGGTAATATGATAATGCTCTCCGATAGTGCCAACGATATGTATGGAAAGGTTATGTCGTTCCCTGACACGTTAATTATTCCTGCCTATGAGATACTTACCGATGTGCCGATGGATGAGATCACACAAATGAATGACGACATGGTTTCTCAGAAAATTAATCCTATGGACACAAAGAAGAAGCTTGCTTTTCTGATTACCGCAGAACATAAAGGTAACGCAAGTGCCCAAGATGCTCAAACCCATTTTGAACAGCTTTTTCAAGGGAAGGGGAATGTATCGAAAGACACAGTAAAACACGTTGTACTCGATAATCCTGAAGTATCAATAGTAGAGCTTTTAACAACGTATAGCGGGATTGCTCCAACAAATAGTCAGGCGAAAAGACTGATCGAACAGGGAGCTGTAACGCTTGCTGGTGAAAAAATCAATGACAAAACGGCTAAAGTTACGCTTGATTCTGAAAGCAAATTGTTAAGAGCTGGTAAAAAGGCCGTTATGATTTCACTCTCAAATTAAAAAAGTGTCCTGAAAGATGTATCTTGAGGAGATTGATGCTAATCTGCAGATTAAAGGCATCGAAAAGAAAGTATTATCAAAGTTTAGAGGAAAAAATCGAGAGATTGTATCACGCTCCCTTTCCCTGGTAAAAAAGTACACTTTAGGCAAATTCCGGAAAAATGGTGACCCGGAAATTATTCATCCATTAATGGTTGCATTACGAGTCGCTGAGATTGGTCTTGGACCAAATTCCGTTTCAGCTGCGCTTCTTCACGACTTGATTGAAGATAATGGTGATCATCCAACGCTGCAACAGGAACTTTCTAATATTTGTAATGACGATATCATCCAAATTACCAAAGCTCTAACAATAATTAAAAATAATCAAGCAGAAAAAGCATCTGAGAAATCTGAAGTTCTTGCTCAGCTGCATTTTCTTTCATTAATCAAAGATCTTCGAGTTCTAATCATTAAACTGGCTGATAAGCTTCATAATCTTGAAACATTACAAGGTCTTTCACCAGATAGACAAAAAACATTCATGAAAGAAGTTAAGAAAATTTATATTCCAGCGGCCGAGATATTAGGGATAAGCAAGCTTAAGCGCGACCTAGAAACGACATTGTTTAAATATCAATTCCCAAATGAGTATGAAGAAATTAATCGTTATATTCACACGCACATAGAATCGGGAACAAAACTCGTCGAGAAAATCACGAAAGATCTTGAAACTGTTGTTGAGCTAACTTCTTGTAAAGCAACGGTTCAAGGTAGACTTAAAAGCATCCCCAGTATTTATGCAAAGCTAAAAAAATACAGTAAAGAAGGCCTTCCTGATACGCTCACCAATCTATACGACATTATTGCATTTCGTATTCTCACAAATACTGAAAAAGATTGTTATGAAATTCTTTCTACAATTACCTCAGTATATTCAATCAAAATGGATCGCATACGAGATTACATAGCAAAACCTAAACCTAACGGATACCGAAGCATTCATCTCATTGCAAATGAGCAGAACAAGTATCCTTTTGAAATTCAAATTCGTACGTTTGAAATGCACGAACATAATGAGTATGGACCTTCCTCTCATCTAGCGTATAAGAAGCAAGGTCGCCGTTACGCAACTTCATCCACAGATTATTCTTGGCTATCGACGATTAACAAACAAATGCAATACTATCAGCGCTATGACGACAAACCAATTACCGTTGAACTTTTTCGAGATGTTGCTTTTGTACTCACTCCCGCAAATGACTATTACCAACTTCCAAAAGACGCAACTCCAATTGATCTTGCATATGCAGTCCATTCTCAGCTTGGAAACCAGTGTGTTGGAGCAAAGGTAAACGGAAAAGTCGTTCCATTACATACAAAACTTCAGACCGGAGATGTCGT
>CAZDUZ010000061.1:0-4859 GCA_964508755.1 uncultured Candidatus Saccharibacteria bacterium
GTCACGGCTGAAGCTCTGAGGTACAGTCCGGATTTTGTAACGCGCATTCCTGATTGTTCGACGGACTGAAGATCTGATGGGGCGTAGGTCGAGGGAAGCTGATAGGTTTTGTTGACGAGTACTAGCAGGTCATCTCCTGATCGGGTGACCGGTAAGATTGTTGCAGGGTATTGCCAGTAATTACCACTTCCCTGTCCCTGCGGAGGAGGAGGTAGCGGAGTTTCATTTTCTCCTTCCTGCTCTTCTTCAATTTCCTGCTGTTTTTGCTCGTGTTGTTGTTCGGCCTGTTCTATACCAGGAAGGTCAGCTTCATCTTCATTTGAGATGTCAGTAGCGGAACCGTTATTGGTACCGACATGTTCCTGTTTGCTGATGGGGAGCGGGGTGATAGCGGTAAAAAGTGCTGCAATACTCAGGAGGAGCGCAGACAACACCATAAAAGTTACAAGGATTGAGAGATAATTGCGAATTCGAATACTCCAGGGAGTGCTTAAGGGTTGTATGCTTTTTTCAACCGGGGAAGTCGAGTCCTCGATTGTCTTATCCAATTGAGTTGCTTGAGGTACTGCTTTCTCTACGGCATTATTGGTCTCCGCTTGGTCAATGGTCGGATGTAGCGGTTTATTCTCTTTTTTCTTGAGTTGTTTCTTCGTGATGATGAGGGTGCATTACAATTACAGTTTTTGATTCAACTCTTAAGTTTATCAGATAAGGTAGCGAAAAGTAACGGTACGAGGAATACACCGGAAATATCAATCAGCGTGTCGAGAAGAGTGTGGAGTAATTGCTTCCCTACTCCATCAATGCCATTGCGGCTACGGCGTCCTCGTTTTTCATGCGCATCACCCGAACTCCAGAGGTCTGGCGTCCCAATTTAGGAATTTGTTGAAGAGACGCTCGAATTACCTGACAATGCCGTGAAATGAGGACGAGTTCACGTTCCGGATGGTCGAGGATGCGAGCTACGACAAGGTTTCCTGTCTTTGTGTTTACTCTGAATGTAAAGACTCCCTGCCTTGCTCTGCCAAGACGAGGATATTCTTTGAGGGGGGTCATTTTCCCGTATCCATTCTCCGAAATGGTGAGAAGAACGTTTTCTTCTGAGCGGATGATATCCATACTGACGAGTTCGTCATCTTCTTTTTTAAAGGCGATTCCTCTTACTCCTCGCGTGTTTCTTCCGGTTTCCCGTACATCTTTTTCATTAAATCTCAGGGACCGGCCGTATTTGCTGACAAGGATGATATCATCAGTTCCTGTCGAAGGGCGTACCCACTGAAGACCATCTCCCGCATCAAGCTTGATAGCGACAAGTCCATTGGAACGGATACTATCGAATTCAGACAGATCAGTTTTTTTGACAGTGCCTTTCTTGGTTGCCATGAAGAGATATTTGTAGGGTTGTTTTTCTTGTTTCACTTTACCGTCAGCGTCTGCTTGTCCTTCTTGCACTTGATCTTCATCGACGATGCCTTTCTTGCCTCGGGTAAGGAGTGCGGTTACGAGTTCGTCTTGTTCAAGTTGCACAAGGTTTACTATTGGAATACCTTTCGCTTGTCTACCATACTCAGGAATTTCAAAAGCTCTCAGCTCAAATGCCTTTCCACGAGTGGTAAAGAATACAATAGTATCGTGGGTATTACAGGTAATTGCGTGTGCTATATAGTCATCTTCTTTGGTTGTTGCACCGGAAATCCCTTTACCGCCTCTGTTTTGAACTTTGTAGGTGTCTGGTGGAGTTCGTTTGATGTATCCTGCACTTGTAACCGTCACAAAAGTTTCTTCAGCGGCAATTAAATCTTCTTCCTCAATATCATCAACTTGTCCTTTGAAGACTTTCGTTCGGCGATCATCACCGAGTTTCTCTTTCAACTCCACAAGTTCATCTTTTATATTCTTGAGGATTTGATCAGGAGATGCGAGAAGGGCTTCTAAGGCACCGATCGTTTTAAGAATATCTTTTAATTCGTCTTCAATTTTTTGACGTTCCAATGCGGCAAGGCGACGTAGTGGCAGGTCAAGGATTGCTTGGGCCTGCACTTCGGTGAGATCAAATTTCTTAATCAAGTTTTCTTTCGCGTCTTCTTGGGTTTTGGAAGCTCGAATGGTAGCAATAACTTCATCGAGGTGGTCGAGAGCAATTTTGAGGCCTTCAAGGATGTGACCCCGGTATTTTGCTTGTGCAATTTCAAATTCATATCGCCTGATGACGATTTGTAATCGATGGGATAGAAAGTGCTCGAGTAACTGTTTAAGTGTGAGGATTCGAGGTTGACCATCTACAAGTGCAATCATATTGGCGTTGAACGCCTTTTGCATTTCGGTATATTTGTAGAGCTTGTTCAGTACGGTTTTGGGTTGGACGGCTTTCTTAAGTTCAACGACGATGCGCATTCCCTCCCGGTTCGATTCGTCGCGAAGTCCGGAAATACCCTCTACCCGCTTTTCTTTGACAAGGTCTGCGATTTTTTCTACTAAATGTGCTTTGTTAACTTGATATGGAATTTCGGTAATGATGATGTCGAATCTTCCGCTTTTGTTTTCTACAATTGCTGCTTTTGCGCGCATGAGAATTCTCCCCCGCCCTGTCGCATACGCATTCAGGATTTCTTTACGGTCATAAATCTGTCCGTATGTGGGGAAATCCGGTCCGGGAATGAACTGCATAATTTCTTCAACGGTCATTTCGGATTCGAAATCGGGATAGACGGTGGTGACTGTTTCAGAAGAAAATGAGGTTGCGGGGGTGACGCTATCAGATGCTCCAACTGTATTTTCTGTATCTTGAGGAGATACTTCTGTAGAACTTGAGGGGATGCTTGGTGCCGTATCGCTTTGTTGATGACTTTTTGCCTTTGATGCTTCTGCTAATCTGTCCCGGATCTCCTGCATCTTTACCTCTGCATCGGGATCGTCTGCGTGGATGTAACTTTCGAGTAAATCTTTTGGTGTTTGGGAAAGGGTGTGTGGAATGCGTTCTTTGCTTTCCCTTTCTTTTCTCAACGTGTTGTAAATTGCGTTTCCATTCCAGGCATTTCCCCTATCAATCATTGCTACCATTGCATCGACCACTTCTCGTAGATTGTGTGGGGGGATTTTCGTAGCCATTCCTACTGCAATTCCTTCAGCTCCATTACAAAGGAGATTGGGAAAAGATGATGGTAAAACGGTTGGCTCCAGGTTGGTGCCATCGTAAGTTGGTATAAACGAAACGGTTCCTTTTTCAAGATCTTTTAATAATGACTGGGTATACTTGGTCATACGTGCCTCGGTGTACCGCATTTGAGCAGGAGGATCGCCGTCAATAGTTCCGAAGTTACCCTGTCCGTCGACGAGACGGTATCGCATGTTGAAATCCTGAGCTAATTTCACCATGGTCGGATAGACGATGCTTTCACCGTGAGGGTGGTAGTTACCGGTGGTATCACCACAGATTTTCGCTGATTTGCGGTATTTTGCGTTTGGTAACAGTCCGAGGTCGTTGAGAACGACAAGAACTCTCCTTTGAGATGGTTTCAAACCATCGCGGACATCAGGAAGGGCCCGGGAAACGATGACGCTCATCGAGTAATCGATGTAGCTTGATTTCATTTCATCAATGATGGAGCGTTCTACTATCCGACCACCTTCCGGTGTTTCATAGCTCACTTCTTCCTTTTTTTCTTCGTGGCGAAGGCTGATTGGTGCTTCTGCGGTATCTGCGGCTAAGTCTTCGGTCGAATCTGTCTTGTCATTTTCTGGTATGTCGTTTTTTATTGGTGTGTCTGCCATAGAAGGATATTTGCACGGATTAAAGCGCAGATATCATACCGCAAAATGAGATTGTTGTCCAAGTAAAAGAGAAGCATGTACTCACACGCACGGTAGAACGAAATGTCAGGGTAAAGTGCTGTAAAGTGAATATTTTTGAGCAAGAATCCGTAAGAGTGCTTGGCGTGTGGCTTCTGGATTTGACTGTTTGAATTCGTCTATGCCAGCGGTAACAGAAATTACACCGTTTTCATTGACTGCGGCGATGATCATGTCATTTCCTGCAGTAAGGAATTGCTGAGCAGTATCTCTGTACTGTGATTGATATGCATTCATTTTTATATCGTCTGAAACCGTAATTCCTCTGTATCCCAATTCTTCTCTTAAAACATCTTTTATCCATATTGAGGATGAACTTGCCGGTAACGAATCAACTTCGGGATAAAGGATGTGTCCCGTCATAATAAAGGGTACTTGCTGGGATATTGCTTGAATAAAAGGCTGTGCGTCAGTTGAAAGCCATTCCTCCTTACTAATAGGAATAATTGGCAAAGTGAAATGGCTGTCAGAAGAGGTACGTCCGTGTCCGGGAAAATGTTTAACTGTTCCCGCAACGTCCTGTTGAGTAAACTCATCAATTATCCATTCGACATGATGAGTAACGACTTCGGGAGAATTTCCAAATGAGCGCTCACGCATGACTGAGTCGCGCTCATACGCCACATCAGCTACCGGGGCAAAATTTACATTGAATCCTAGTTGGCTGAGGGAGGTTGCTGTTTGTCTTGCCGTTTCTCTTGTTTGATTTTCTTCGTTCATTTCTCCGAGCTCAAAAGCAGAGTATGCTACAGGGGAAAAGTTAATTCTCTCAACTATTCCACCTTCTTCATCCACAGCGATAAATAATGGTGGGTCCCCTGCTTCCTTTGCCAGTGTTTGTAAGGTGGTGATGAGCGATTTTGTTTGTTCGAAAGAGAGAATATTATACGAAAAAAGGAGTATTCCTCCAGGATGATAGGTTGTAATCAGGTGACTAAGCATCTCGTTACTGCTCCCAGAAGGGAGTGAAAGAAACACATGCTGACCTATTCGTTGTTCTTCACTCAACG
>CAZDUZ010000062.1:0-4552 GCA_964508755.1 uncultured Candidatus Saccharibacteria bacterium
CAAATCAGTACAACGGTCAAGACGAAACAATCGGTGCACTCTTTCCGGTGGTATAGATTGCTATTCATTGACACTCTGGTATGTAATGGTATGATGAAAACATCATAACCTGTTTCGAACTGCCGGATGAGAGCTCGCCCGCTCAGACCAATTTCAACATTACTCCTCGCGACTCTTGCGTTTTTACTCGTCGGATTTTTCACCATTTCATTAAATAATAGCGTTTCCCACGTATTCGCTGAGTCGTGGGTGGGATCTACGATTCACACGACAGCACTACCTGAAAACCACCTTCTCCCCCAAATCTCCGTTCTTTCTGAAAATAGCTTCCTTGCAACCTACACTCATTATAAAAGTGCCTCTGATGGAGAATTAGTGTTTGCAAAGTCAACGGATAGAGGAGAAACTTGGACAAATGTGGTTGTAGATGACACACGCAATATTTTCCCGTTCAAAAGCATAGTTGTTGAAAATGCTACCACCTATTTGATTGCTTATTACGACAGGACAAATCTAGATCTCCGCTACGCAGTATCATCAGACAGCGGAGCAAATTGGTCAACAGGTATCATTGAGTCTACTGGAGATGTCGGTAGTTTTGTATCTGCAGCAAATTGTGGCGTCGATTGCTACGTCGTGGCATATGAAGATGAAACAAACGATAACTTACGGTTTGCTAAAACAACAGACGGCGGAAGCACGTGGACTCCTTCAGAAATTGATGCAACCGGTGAAGTTGGAGGACCGCTTTCTATCGCTGTGGACACAACGGATTCCAACACTACTTACTACATCGTCTCCTATTACGATACTACCAACACGAACTTAAAGTTTGCTCTATCTGATGATGAAGGTGCGACATGGACAACATCAACAATTGAAAGCACCGGTGACGCAGGATTGTATTCTTCATTAGCAGTAGATATTGCCGGTAACTACATCGTTTCCTATATTGCAGTTAATGAAGACGAGAGAGCGTTGCGATTCGCCCGATCTCTCGATAAAGGTGTTCAGTGGTCTGCTCAAACAATAGATATTACAGGCACTATCAACCAAGAAACCTCTATAGCAACGGACGGTGACGGTAACTACTATATTACTTACTTTTGGACAACTCCAGAAAGAACTGTCCGTATGGCAAAATCCGAAAACCAAGGAACCAGCTGGACAAAGACGACAATAGACGCACAAGACATAAGCAACAGTGGACTTGCACTAGCCACAAACGCAAACAATCCGTATATTAGTTATAACAAATGCACAAGCATAAATTGCTTCCTCACATTCATCGAGGGAAATGCTACCGGCGACTTAAATGGTGACAGCACGGTAAGTGTTACTGACTACTCTCTTTTTGTTATTGATTACTTAGCATTCATTGATGACGGAACCCTCAATATCCGAAGCGACTTTAACGGTGACGGCACCATAAGTGTATCGGATTATGCACTTTTTATTATCGCATACCTCGATTATGTAGGTAGTTAATTTATCTCTATTTGGAATTCATGTTAACCAAGAAAGAAAAGATAATTGCCATTTCAGTCATATCTGCATTGGTGCTTATAAACATTGGCCTTCTTGTCTGGTACTTTCTCTCATCATCTTCAAAATCAGAAGAACAAAATCAGAACGCAGACAATAACGATCAGACAGAGCAACAAGTCGACCCTATTGCATATATTGAAATAGAAGATTATGGAAAAGGGTTAGCAACACTCTATATCGATCTTGATGAACCATCAACTCTTGCTGGAGCAGAGATCTATTTAAAGAAGGAAGGCAGTTTAACCGTTACCGACGTTGTGTGTAAAACCGGATTTCGTTGTTTGGATGCAGGAAATAACACATCGGTGGTAAGTGTGATAGCTCTTCGCCCCCCGACAGAAGATTTCAGTGCTCTTTCAGGACGAATTGCAGTTGCAGACATCATGTACGCACCTTCTACCTCTGGGACACTTACCATGAACGCAACGGGAGTTACAAAATCTATCGTCAGCTCAATCGACACAACAAATAACTTGATTAGTGTTGAGGAAGCCAGCTACAATGTCGGAAAGTAAACGGATCTTTAATTTTCGATTTGCTGCTCCTTGCAGAAATATATGACAGATAATCATTCGCTTAACAGATTAATGGTCCGGATACTTGTTCCTATTGTTGGTGTTTTATTCTGGCTGGCTGTTAATCCTACCCCTACACTTGCCGCAGTGAACCTCTCAATGTCACCTTCCACAGGTACCTACTCCAACGCCTTTACTGTCGGATTATATGTAAGCGCGACCCCGCCGACCGATCAAGTAGCGGGAATTTCTGTAAATCTGAATTATTCCGGTCCAATAACCTACTCCTCATATAGTGATGGTTCCTCAAACTGCGAAATCATGGTTGTCAATCCATCGAGTGGCAGTATTCATATTGAATGTCTCGCATCTCTTCCTGAAGGATATATTACGGCTCCGGGTACCATAGGTAACTTCACCTTTATTCCGACGGGAACCGGTACAGGATCAGTGCAGATAGACGTAGATGAAATTGGTTTTGTCGCCGGAACATTAGGAACGGTAACCGGAGGCACCTACATGATCACCTCTTCAGGAACAACCCTTCCAAATGCAGGAATAATTGATAATCCTGCAATCGCTGCAATTTTTATTGTAAGCGCGGGACTTATTTCATTTATTTTGACAAGAAATAGAATACATTATTTACTGTACGGACGACATTCACGAGTAATTATCAGACACGAATAAGTATCTTGAAACTAATAGTACACGACGTATTCCCGTTAAAGCTATTACGAAGCAAATGTTTAAAGAGCATCGACAATACATGAGGCAATGAAATCAAAACACTCTAAAAAAATTGCAGCCATTACGTTTCTGCTTATTGCCTTTGCTATACCTTTCATTACGTACGTGATCGTTTCAAGAAACACCGATTACGACGATCGCAGTAATGCACAGGGAAGCAAACAAGGAATCTTTACCGAAGGATTAGGTCTTGGCTACTGTCACTCCTTAGGGTTGGAATACCGTACAAATTCAGGAGTGTTATGGGGCTACTCCTCAGGCATTCCTTTTAGTTTTAAACCGGGCCAAGGAGATAACTGGGCTGCGGTAGAAACTGAGAAAGGCGTTTACAATTTCTCACAAATTCGAGGCGAGGTAGATCTTGCTAAGTCATTAAACAAAAATCTCTGGATTCAATTACAAGTAGCTGACAGCACAAATAAAGAGAGAAATGTTCCCAAATGGGCACTGGACGAAGGAATAGAAGTATACCCCACCACTCGCTGCAACGATGACAGTTACTTGAGTTATAAAACCACACCCTGGGATGACGGAACCGCTCATAGCGTAAAAAATGTCTGGAACGATCCAACCCATATTGATCAAAGTGAAGCCATTCTTCTAGATGCAGATGGAAAAGTGACCGCTGACTTAAGCAAAGTAAAATCCGTCAAACTTCCCAATAAAATAGCTGCGGTCTGGGATCCAAAATTTAGAGACTACTACGAAAAAGCACTTGATGCGATGAAAACTGAATTCACACCCGAACTTGAAAGCGGCCTCATCCAAGCGGTAAACCTCATGTCTGGAGGGCGATATGGAGAATGTGCCTTCGCAGTTCAATGCGCTGCGTGGGAGGAACATGCCCAAACCTGTACTCCAGACGTCCTTAACCCTGATTGTCCAGTCATTAAATCCATGGCGAAATTCGTACAGAAACAGCATTACCCCGAAATGACCGTCGAACAAGTAGCCAGAGATATTGTGGCAAAAAAGAGCAATTGCGATCCATCAAATGTGGTGCCAGGGAAGAAAGTACAACTGTGTACCGAATCTGATATAACAAAATGTCCGATGGAGTACAGTTCGTACTGCTTCGTGTTTGATGACTACTTTATACAAGCAGAGAAAGATCTCATCAGTAGATACGTTAAAATTTTCTCCCCCACTCCCGTCGTTTGGCAGACGGGATCCGGCCTCTCTGGTACGGGAAGGGTAAACAAAGTACTTGAGAATTGGATGGACACTACGTTCGGTTCAGCCGTTTGGATGAAATTCAACGGCTGGGGCCCATCGGCATGGTTTTTTGGTACAAGAAACTTTTCACAGTATGGGAAAGCGGGTGCACGTGGGTATGAACCTGGACATCCCAATTCGTTTTCCTCGAGCTACTTTAAAGAAAATGCTGATGAGTGGTGCGCAGAGTACCTAAGTAAAGCTTGTAAAGGAGACAACAGCTGTCTTCCTCAAGAATGTAAAGCACAACCCTTGGACACAGATGCGGTGGGAAGGCGAGCAATTGTCGTCGCTATCGAGCGAGGTATCATTGGTGACAAAAGTAGTTACCTTTGTATGCAGGGAAGTTTCTTCGCGGATACCCCAACTGATGTGGATGGAGATCAGCTGTTCGAAAACAAGTACTTCTTTAACCCAAACGACCAAAGCGAGACTTGCAGTTCATCAGAAATCAACGTGACCAAGTACGGTGTCGGCTTCTGTCCAGGATTTCTTAACAAGGTAATGAAAGATAATGCACCCAA
>CAZDUZ010000063.1:0-4497 GCA_964508755.1 uncultured Candidatus Saccharibacteria bacterium
CACCCGATCTAAAGGGGAGTTCTCTCCTGTGACTGGATTATAGGGTGCATTCTTTACTTGATTGCGCTCCCTGTTTTCTCTTATCAGATCAGATACTTTCATGCTGTCATATCCTGTTTAAAGGAACGGTAGAGAATAATCGTGGCCGAAGTGATTACCCCGGCCACGAAGGGAAAGAAGTGAAGAGAGAATGTAATGGATGGAAAAATAGCGGAGATCAGGAATGTCGCTCCTATGCCGAGAGCATATGTCATCCCTGGCTTCATTGCTTTATCACCAACAGCATGTATGATTCTAAAATCACGGATCACCCTGGTACCCCACATGAAATAGATGATGGAAGAGAACCCTATTATGTTGTCTGCGGAGATGAACCACATAACTGTAGTAACAAGGTATGCTAAAGGGAGTAACCTATAGTCCACAGCCTTAAAGATCGCTGAAATAGCAATCATGTTGGCGCACAGATGGAATACATTTGCATGAGAGAAGTGAAAGAGCCATCCAGTATGGGGCAGTTCTGCAAAGTAAAGTACTGACAGTATGAGGCAGATGCTATAGTTTACGAGCTTTACGTCTTTGAATACGTTCATAACGGCTTAGAATTTTTTGTTCTTCGATGAATCGCTCTTTGCGCTTCGCCTTACACAGAATTACTTCTGCGGATGATGGTTTAAGATAAAATTCAGGTGCCGGCCGGTCCATTACCAATTCAATGATCTGATCCAGCTTAACCCCTGGGTTAAGTTTTTCTTCTATCTGAACCCTTCTCCACACTTCCCGAATCATTCTCTCTTTTTCCTCTTGCTGGTATCGTATGGGCCGATTCTCTTTCATCGCCTTGATGCATATGTAAGCATACCTGGTGGACGAATAGAAGCGTTTGGCCGGCTTCCTGACAGTCAGCTCCATGACTGAATTTAGGGAGAAGGGATATTCAACCTCTTGAAGCACCTCTTTGTATGCCCTCAATAAGTCTCGATCTCTTTCAGATATTGTTCCCATAACCTTGTATATTATTCTGAAACAATTGGTTGTTGCCTTTCGTGAACTACCCATTTGCTAAAGACAAATGGGCTTCAGGTTTCATAGAGTGTGCGTTATTACTAACGTCTAATTTCCTCTCCACCTTTGTATTGGACAGTCCCTGCCCAAATATTTTTAAACCTTCTTTGAGGATATTCCTGCTCGCATTTACATCTCTGTCGTGTATTACGCCACAAGATTTGCAAGTCCACTCTCTCATTGAAAGATTTAAGTCTTGGTTTATCCATCCGCACACATTGCAAGTTTTAGAACTTGGGTAAAAGCGATTGATTTTCACTACTTGTTTGTCGTTCCAATCTGCTTTGTAATCCAAGAATCTCACAAATGTACCCCAACTTGCGTCTGCAATATGCTTTGACAACTTCCTATTACTCATCATTCCTTTTACATTAAGGTCTTCCAGAGCAATTATGTCATAATCAGAAACAAGTTGATGTGATACCTTATGTAACACATCTTGTCTTGTGTTGGATATTTTCTCGTGAATCTTGGCAACCTTTCGTTTTTGTCTTTCAAACGAACTACTGCCTTTTTGTTTACGCGAAAGGTGTTTTTGCGCTTTCGCTAAATCTCTTTCATATTTCTTGGTATATCGGTTGTTCTTAAATTTAATTCCATCGGAAGTAATAGCAAAGTCTTTCAACCCTAAATCTATTCCACAAACAGCACCAGTCTTTTCTTTTGGTTGATATTGTTCTTCTGATAGTATTGATACAAAATATTTTCCTGTTGGTGTTTTACTCAAAGTGCATTTACCAATTTCGCCTTTAACTTCACGGTGAACATTTACTTTAATACCTTCTTTGAATTTTGGTGCAAAAAATCTACCACCTTCAAGTTTTGCGAACTGTGGAACTGTGAATGAGTTTTTCTTTTTCCTTGACTTAAATCGTGGAAACTTAGCGTTACCTCTAAAGAAATTTACGTAAGCAGTATCCAAACATCTTAAAGCAAATTGTAATGATTGGCTATTCACTTCTTTGAGCCAAGCAGTTTCTTCTTTCTTTTTTAGCTCGGTTAATGTAGCAGCCTGTTTATAGTAATTGTCAGACTTTTTATCTGCTTGATATTGCTCTTTTCTTTCATTTAAAAAGTGATTGAACACAAACCGAACACAACCAAAATGCTTATCCAACAACACTTTTTGCTCTCGTGTTGGCTGCAATTCAAATTGATATGTCCGAAAAATTGTCTTCATTCTACTATTAAATAGTTTCGTTTTATGCTAAAAATACTTTTTTGTAAATCCGATATATTTTTTTGTAAATATTTCCATCGAGATGGATGGGTTTTACGCTCCTTTCATAAAATTAGTCTCTTGGTTAATAAATAGCAAAAAAAGATGTCCGGCAGGTAGTATGTTTGCAATACACGTAACCGATATTGTCAATAATATAAAAAAAATATGGCAAAAGAGACTGAAAATAAGGAAGTAAAGACCAAAAGGGATATTCTTCTTGAAAGAATGCGGGGAAAGTACCCTGACAGGGATTTCTCTGACGATGATGGACTGTATGACGCTGTTATTGGCGATTTCGACGATTACGAATCGACCGTTGCCAAGCATAAAGAGGTTGACGACAAGCTGTCTGGAATGTTTGAAAGCAATCCTCAGTTTGCCGGCATGTTCCTCTCTGCCCTCAATGGAGACAGAAACCCGGTACTCTCAATGATTGAAACCTACGGTGACGATTTCCGCTCGTACCTGGATGATCCTGAGAATGCAGAATCAATTGCAGAGGCAAACGCTAAATTCGTTGAGCGGCTGAACGAAGAGAAGGAATTGGAAGCGAAGTATGAGGCTAACCTGGAGCAATCGCTGAAGATCGCAGATGAGATTGAAGCTTCCGGTCAATATACGAGAGAGCAGGTTGACCTTGCTTTCAAAGCGGTGCTTGATGATGCCAACCGTGCAATCATGGGTGAGATCAACCGAGATATGCTGGAAACGAAGCTGAAAGGTATCAATTACGACAACGATGTCCAGGAAGCTATAGAAGAGGCTACCGTGCGAACAAAGAACCAGAAGATCGATGCAAAGAGGAAGAGCCTGAAAGATGAGCTTCCAATGATCGATGGGAAAGGTACGGCACAGGTGGAGGATCGCAGAAGCAGTGCCGCCAAGCACCTTGATTACCTTGTAAAGAAACCAAACATCTGGGATGGGATGAAGAGAAACAAATAGAATCACTAACTAAGCAAATTACAAAGACTATGGGAAAATTCAAATTTTTATTGAGCTTATTGATGTCATTGGCATCGATATTCGTTGGAGGTGGGGCCATTATGGCTGACACCGTGATCACTCCGTTGCCGGATGCAGGTAAAACTCTATCCAGTGATACAAGCACTCCCGTTGAGGGAGCATTTACCCTTAATAAGGGATCTGAGGCTGAGCCTGACCTATTCATGGCCGATGTTGACGAGCGTATTACCAAGATGCGCCCGATGAGTACACCTGTTGACCAGATATCACGTAAGGCAGGTAGAGCAACTAAGGCAGAAAGCATGGAGGTAGAATACTACTCCGTAGGCACACGTCCTATCCAGGGAGAGGTGGCTACCGCAGTTTCGCTGTCTAATACGAATGACCGCTTTACTGTTGAGCTGGTGGATGATGACATGATTGATATTCAGGACACCGTTCGATTTGTAGGCGTGAATGGCTATAATGAAGCAGGCGCAGTTGATACTGGCGTTGATTTCGTTGGACTTGTTATTGATATTGATGGTAACGGCCACAAGATTTTCCAGCCTATCAACAGTAAAACAGCGGACGGCAAGGGATATCCCGCTATTCCTGCCGGCACCAAGATTGTGAGAATGGGACGTGCAGCCGCAGAACTTGACGTTCAGACCGCAGTGTTCTCCAATGTTCCCACCAAGGAATCGCAATATTGCCAGATCTTCGTGATGCAGGTAGAGGAATCCAACCTTGCTAAGATTGGCAAAAAGGAAGTGCCTTGGAACCTTTCTGACCTTGAAGAGGACAGTATCTATGACATGCGTACCGGTATGGAGGGTTCGTTCCTCTTTGGTATCAAGCGTAAACGTAAAAATGTAAAAACTAAAGACCTTGTTTATACCACCGGAGGTATATACTGGATGGTTAAGAAAAAGATTGACGTTGGCACCTGGAACACTACGACCGCAACTGTTGATATTTCCGATGCACAGCTCGTTGATTATGCCAAAGAGATGTTTACCGGCACAGGTATCGGCAATAAGATCAAGATTGCCCTGATGGGTAGCGACATGATGGCTGCTTTCTCTAAAATCAAAGCATCTGATGGAAGAACCGTTATCCGTGATAACGTTGAACATTGGGATCTGAAGTTTAAGAGCTTTGATACCAACTTCGGAGAGATCCTCGCAATTCATAGTGAGATGATGGATCTTCAGGGCAAATCGGACGAAGCTCTTGTTATCGATCCTGAGTTCCTGAGCAAA
>CAZDUZ010000064.1:0-4479 GCA_964508755.1 uncultured Candidatus Saccharibacteria bacterium
GTCTCCCCTAATGCATCAAGCCATTCTCCTTACCAACCGATTACCTCTCCATCAGTAACAGGAAAATCTCCCGATAATACAACTTCCACTCAATGAGAATGTAATACCAAGCAAGATACGAACTGATAGACAATCATTGCGGAAGAATTTCGCTTGAGTCTCTCAATATTCGATAAATGCACCACAGCGTTCGAATACTGACATACCGAGATCAAGTCGCTCTGGACTTGTCGCGTAGAGTGTAACGAGCTCATCACCTGCGGCTACTGTATCTCCGACTAATTTGTGGAAATACATACCTGCCTCTTTAATAAATGGATTCCCAAGAGATCGAGCAACTTGCACCACTTCTTTATTTCCGATTCTAGTAATAATGCCATTATGATCGGCAGTAATTGTTCTACTGAACTCCGCAGGCACCAGTTCCGACGAAAGTGTCTTTTTCGTAGCCCCCTGAGCAAAAGCGATACGCCAAAACTTATCGGCAGCCTCACCATTTTCGAGTTTTGCACGAGCAAGCGTTTCACCTTGACCCTGAACGGCTGCACCTGAAAGCTCAAGTAGCCTTCCTGCCATTTCGAGAATAAGCCGCTCTAGCATTACCGGACGGTCATGACTTCGTTCAAAAATTCGAAGGACATCACGGATTTCAAGCAAAGGTCCTACGCCATGTCCATCCGGACCGAATGATTGGCGTGGGAATAAATCCAACACAATTCCAAACTTCCGTGCAAGACGATCAAACCCTTCCTTAACCTGCTGAACCTGCTCCATAGTCTCCACTTTCGCACCTTTTCCATAAGGAAGATCAATAATGAGATGAGTAATCTTCATCGCAAGTTTTTTTGCAATGATGCTGACCATAAACTTATCGTAAGATTCCATATGAAGTGGTCGTTCCACATTAATAAGCACATCATCCGCAGGAGCAAGCTCCATACACCCTCCCCATACCAAACACGCATTCTCAGTTCGAACGGTTTCCAAAATCTGCTCTTTCGTAAGTGTCACCGGCATTATCACCTCCAACATATCTGACGTACCGGCAGGGGTTGTAATTGATCGCGTACTCGTATTGGGAACCGTAAGGCCGAAAGAAGCAATAATGGGAACAAGAACCGGAGTAACACCTTTGGAAGGTATACCTCCAATCGAGTGTTTGTCGACAATTTTCTTGTTTGGATCGCCATCAGTGAAATCAAGAATATCACCGGTATCAGCCATCGCTTTTGTAAGATTGTATACTTCCTCCTCATTAAATCCCGGACTGTAAGAAGCCGCCGCAAAATAGGTCGTTTCAATGGAACTCAATCTCCGCTTGGCAATATCTGAAAGAATGTCATGAATTTCATCATAGGTAAGCGTTTCCCCTCTTAGTTTTTTTCGGATTCCCTCCATCGAATGTGGTGGTTCCGGTATATCAATCGAGGCGGTGTCATTCGATGGAATACCATACCTCGCCCATACTTCTTGAAACATTCCGAGTTCTCCAGGAGCAACTTGAGAATCCGTAAAATCAACAGAAACGAAAAGGCAAATATCCTTCCAGCACAAACTGACATTTCGTTCTTTCGTAATTCCATATTGATAGGCATCTTGCGCGTTAAGAACAACAACGAGCGGATCCCCGGTCGAAATATCTAACTTCTTAGTTCTAAAATAAAAGGCCATCAGACACACTCAAAAATTTAATTAACAACAGATCCTCATTATCTGCACTTTTATTAATTGTTATTAACTCCACGCAACTCATTTTTTCACCACCCTGACTTCCCACACTACCGAGAAGATTCACTATACCATACCAAGGACATATCCTCTCTGTATATCTTCAATCACCATAACCACTCATATCTGCGCGATAATTCCCGTTCAAGCTCTTCCGGTTTAAGAATACCAAACTCGGTAACAAATCCGTTGATGAGCTCGTGGGGAATAAGTTCGAACGCAGGGTTAATTATTCGCAATCCCTCTGGTGCATCCGGCCATATTTCCTCGCCTGAGCGCATTTCTATACGAGGACGGTCGTAAATCGTCGATGGGTCAAGCTTCAACAAAGTACCAACTACATAGAGCGGTTTATTCGCAAAATACGAAGAAAGCGCGACACTGTAACTTCCAACTTTATTAAGGGTATCTCCACTTACCGTAATCTCGTCACAGCCAATAAACACAGCTTCAACCGGAATATCCCAATGTCCAGCAAGAAATGACGTTACCGCACTATCGACCACAAGCTGAACAGTAACACCACTTTCAAGAAGATTTTTCGCGGTAATTCTCCCTTGAAATAACGGACGAGTTTCGGTAGCAACGACAGAAAACCCCTTACTACCGCGTCTTTGAGAAATTTCTTCACACACATGCTCTACCGTGGACGAGTGGCAGTGAGTCATTACACCGGAAAGTCCTACAAAATTGTTAACCCCTGTTGCAACAATCTGCTTTTTCGTTCCTTCAAGTAATTGTAAAAAATCATCCATAATAGCAATGAGATGTTGGCGGGTTTTTTCCACATCAGTCTCTCCGGGATATCTCACCCGATACATATTAAAAAGGTACTTAATCCCATTGCGAGCTAATGGTTCATTGGGTCGTGCTTTGGCAAGCATGGTACCAACGGTTTCGACATCAGCAAGAAAAACGTCGTATGAGCCACCACTTTTATACCCCTCAAGGTATAACCGCACACCTTTAAACGCCGCCTCAGCCACAGCTGTGGCTCCTTGAATTTTGATTTCTTTAATATCTTTAGCTAAATCTTGTACTTCTTGTGGTATTTCCATAGAAGGTTATTTAAACTAATCTAAGGTATGGCAATAGGTCTCTCTTCTCTACTCCAATATAACCTTTTCACCGAATTCAGGTACATAGGTCTCGAGATTCAAGTTGCGTTTAACTTGAGCCTCAAAATACTTCACGACATCAATATCACCATGAACAAGGAATACCCTTCGGGGAGATCGTCCAAAACCCCTCAACCAGTACTCAAGATCTCCTTGATCCCCATGAGCAGAAAACGCACCAAGAGTATGAACTTGAATATTCACATCAAGCGGTTTCCCTCTCATAACTATTGTTTCTGCACCATCAATGAGTTCTCTTCCTTTTGTTCCTTTTACCTGATAACCCGAAAAGACTAAGTGATTCTTAGGGTCAGAGACATTGTTCTCTAAATGGGAGAGAATTCGTCCGCCATTGCACATGCCACTTCCGGCAATAATGACACTTCCCGTTCTTCCCGCAAGACGCTTTGATTCTTCGAAATCGTCCACATACTTTAAACCTTCAAATTCAAAAACTTGATCACCTGCTTCAATAAGCCTTCGTGCATCTTCATCATACAATTCAGAATGTTGTTCAAAAATTCGAGTGGTCTTTTGAGCAAGCGGACTATCAAAATACACAGAAAGGCCTTCGATAAGACCATTCTCCA
The DNA here is from genome assembly GCA_964508755.1 of uncultured Candidatus Saccharibacteria bacterium. Lineage (GTDB taxonomy): Bacteria > Patescibacteriota > Dojkabacteria > SC72 > JAFGCJ01 > CAZDUZ01. Next base: position 3,437 of record CAZDUZ010000064.1, read on the forward strand.
CGAATAAATTTAGCTCATATAAAATTTCCTGTGCGCGCTCCACTGCAAACGACGGCATAAGTACATTCCCTCCATCCTTCTTCGCTTTCTTTAGTATTGAGAGAAATTCGAGCAACGTTTCATCTTTGCTTTTATGATAACGGTTACCGTAGGTCGACTCGATAACGACATAATCAGCCTCACGAATAAGATCTGGGTCACGGACAATTCTTTGACCTGGCTGACCCAAGTCACCGGAAAATACAATCTTTCGAGGTCGTCCTTCCTCATTGGTACACCAGAACTCAAAAATGGCAGAACCGAGGATGTGACCTGCATCCCGCATTCTGAATTCCAAATATTCGCTGATCTTTATGCTGTCCCCATATGGATAGGTTTCGAAGTACTGCATGACATCTTCTGCTTCCTCCTCGCTGTAAAGCCACCGTTCATCACAATCATCCCTACCTTTCCGTTCGCATCTTTTGAAGTCTTCTTTTTGGACTTTGGCTGAATCTTGCAGTAAAACCCGTACAAGATCACGCGTTGCCCGAGTTGCTATTATTTTTCCATGAAATCCATGTTTTACCAGTAGCGGAAGCCTTCCGCAATGATCAATATGCGCGTGGGTGAGAAAAACGTATTCAATATCAACAGGATTAAAAGGAAAACCTTCGAGATTATGCTCACGATCTTCTCTCCCCTGAAACATACCGCAATCGACAAGAAACGAATGAGTTCCCGTGTTAACGTGAAAGCAGGAGCCGGTTACCATGCGGGTTGCACCGCAAAACTGTATATACATGGGCAGTTCTTAAGATTTAAATCAGGATCTTCTTATAAATTTCATTCATCCTATCAGCAAAAGGCTTTCTTTGGCAACTACACACGTAGCAAAAGAATGTCTCACCATTTATTATTAACTATTGATCATGGATTCGTATGTCTTACCTCTAAAGCGATTTTCTTTAGTGTTTCCTTCTCATTCAGTGCTGGATCATCAATGACACGATCGAGAAGAATAGTAAGAATTCTTCCCATCTCCGGGCCCGGCTGAATTCCGA
>CAZDUZ010000065.1:0-4279 GCA_964508755.1 uncultured Candidatus Saccharibacteria bacterium
ATTACCTTAAACTCAGGGTGGAATTTGGTAGGGATGTATTCATCGAAAAGCAACGAATTGGAAGCTTTTGAAACATTAAAGGCAATTCAAAACAAGGATATTCCTTCTGATATGCTTGTGAAATGGGAGAATAACCGTTATGAGGGAGTTGTATATCAAAATAATCAGGAGTATGGTCATAACTTCACTCTGTTTCCAACAATTGGATACTGGGTACGGGTAAATGCAGAAAGTGCATTTGAAGGTACCACCTATACTCCTTAAGAAACTCGATTCAAAAGATTAGAACATTACTGCCTGAAATGCGTATTAAGGAGACTTTCAATAAAGCTACGGATTATTTTCAAGATCAGAATTGGTATAAACCGTTTCTTCTACTGTTTTCAATAGTTCTACTTTCTCTTGGGGTAAGTTTCCTAATATTTGCACGTATTCAGGCTTATTATCAATTACCAATTGTTAATTTAGCTGTTACAAATATCTCTGATACTTCTGTAACAATTATTTGGCGAAGTGAAAAGGCAGTGTGCGGGGGTATTATCTTTATTGATTCAGAGCGTACTGGTGTTACCGACTATGTATCTGCGCTTCAAGGTAAAAATGTATTTAATGATTCTCGGGTAACAACGAAACCTTGTGCTAAAAAAAGCACTCATCAGGTAACCATAACAAATCTTTCTCCTTCAACCTCATACTCATTTAGAACCGTTCATAATGGAGTAATTCATGCGTCAGAAAGACAATACTTTTTTACGACATTACCTACAGAAAGCAAAATACCTGAGCCGCTTCCGATATACGGTAAAGTCTTCTCTGATAGTGTTGAAATTAACGATTCTATCGTTATTATCTCTCTTGCAACATTTGATAATAATGGTGTAATTAAAGCTGAAACTGGATATAGAAGTAGTGAAGTAAAAGACAATTCATACGTTGTGGATATAAGTTCGGTATTTAATGATGAAATATCACGAGAAGATTTCCAAAGACAGAAAGCGGAGCTCTTTCTGGTTACGAAACTGATAAGTACTAAAGGAATATATCATTTCTTGGGCGATATCAATCAGATTCAACCTGTGCCAAATATCAACCTATCAGATTATAAAGAAAGTAAAGAAACTGTTGATGAAAAAGAAAAATTTAACAATCTTATTAAAATCAATCTTCGTGATAGCATTAATACAATTTTTCAAGAGGCAAACGAAATAGAAACAGGTGATGATGATTTTACGGATTATGATTTACTACCGTCATCAATCTATGTTGGAATTTCTGGGTGGCAAACTTCAGGAAACTTAACTAATACATTGATAAATCGAACGAAAGCTTTCAATGATGAAATCGTTGATTCAGGATCATATGTTGTGAAAGGAAGAAATGTTCATGTTACAACTCCGACCATCGATATTCCAAGTCCTGCAACGATAAAGTATTTCTATGATTCAAATGGAAATGGGATAATGGATGCAAATGAAAAGATCCTCACCGATAACGAACAACAAGCCGTAGAAATTGAGCTTGAAAAAAGGGGTGAATTAATGCTTTATTATCTTAATTCTGGATGGAATACCGTTTCATTCCCACTGCTGATGCGAAGTCCCATGCAAACAGAAATTACCAAGGCTTCACAACTGTTTCAGTATCTCCTTTCAAAAGGAATCGAGATTTTTCATATTTCCGTATACCGAGAGGGCAATTTCTTAATTTATTCACAAAGAATCAGCTCAGACGGTACAATAAACTATTATGGCAACGATTTTGAAATTCGTCCTGGTGAAGGATATTTCATTAAAGCATCAGAAGGAAGTGTATTTTCTTTAACAGGTCTTCTTCCATCTAATTATCAAACAATTGAACTGCAAAAAGGTTGGAATCTCGTGGGAGTATTTAACTCGAGGCGAACTTCGTATACTGCTTACGAATTGATAGAAATCATGAAAGAAAATGACATTTCTGTTTCTATGATTAGCAAATGGGATAAAGGGCGTTATCAAAATCTGATTAAGAGGGACGATATGTTTGGAAATAACTTTGATATACTGCCAAACCAGTCATACTGGATTCAGGTCGAGCAAGACTCAATGCAGTATTCCTTTGAGCTGAAATAGATCGCAGTCTATTAATTCGAATTTGGTAACTTCGGTTCGCGAGAGATTCCCCACGCTCCTATACCCCAAAACAAACCCCATAACAGCATAGAAAATACAAGAGGTATAAGGCAGCAGATTGCTCCAGGATCAACTGAAAATCCTAGTTGATTCAATACATCTCCTACGGTGGAAAATAGAAACTCGACATAAAACACAGGTATTGATGCGTACAGAGCAATGGTGAAGCTCTTTCCGAATGCTCCCTGAATTCCCATGATACTTAAGATGATGAATCCAATGATACTAAACAGGAATGCAGAAAAAAGAGTTCCTAAAAATTGCCCAATGAGAATAAATACCGGTGCAATTACCATGATGACTACACTGAAACCTCTAATTACATCGATAAGCGTCTCTTTGTCAACGTATATAGAATCACGTTCAAGTGACTGCAGCAATTCAGTATAGGTAACAACTCTATCTTCCGGAAAATCATCGGTACGCACAATTATTTCGGTATTTGATAGCAATATGCCTTTTCGATATTCATCCGGAATTTGAGTAATTGAACCGGTGCTGTCGAGAGCAAAATAAGTATTGTCCTCAATAATTTCAATTGGTTTCGCTGGATTTGTGGTAAGCGTACCATCCGCTATAGTGATTTCTGGAAAATCTGGAAACTCATCGGGAAGAGTTCTTAGTGAAAGTCCAAATGTAAAGATGAAGTAGAGAGAAGTGAAAAAAGTAACAATTAATGAAAAAAGAAAGATAACACCGAGGGCCTTGCCAGTTCCTTTCGCAACTGCTTCCCGGTAAAAAGAAGGAGAAAACACAGAAAGAACTAGTGATTTAAGGAAAAACATCGACAAGAGTAGGTGAAAAATTAATGGTTGTCGTCGGTTCTCATTGTATCAAGATCCATTGTATTCTTCAATTTCAATTGAACGTTTATTATCGTCAACATGTTTCATGTGTACTTTTAGAAAAAGAATCACCTTGTCCTGAGCCAATTTTTCAATTGCTCCTATGAATTTATCAGCCCATTCTATTGCCACGATATTTGGTCTGTGAAGGTATTGATCAATTCCTACCTGAACAAATTCTTTCTCGTCGTTTAATCTCCACGTGTCCATATGGGCAAATACCCCCGTTTTACCATCCCGAATAAATGAGTAGGGGGTAATTAGAGTGAATGTAGGAGACTTTACCGTGCGAGTAATACCAAGTTTTGCCGCAATACCTTTTGCAAATTGAGTTTTACCGCTCCCAAGCTCTCCTCCCAATGCGAAAACAATTGGTCCTTTTTGAAGGTGATCAATATACTTCAAGGTAACCATTGATGCAAATTGAGATGTTTCTTCCGGACTTTGAGTTATAACTGAAAAACTTGTTTTACCAGTTTTTTCAGAAAATGCGATCTGACCTTGTCTAATTATCGTTAAATCATTCAATGTCGTATCAACTACTGTTGATGTTTCATTATGGGGTAGTTCTCCTGCATCAATATAAAGATCTACAAGATTCGAATGCTTTTCTGGAATATCTCGAAGTAATTGGTCGATACTGTAAGGTTTGGGGAGATACGAAACATTTGCTGATGTAGCAGTGATTGGTTTACCAAATTGTTTAACAATACTAAGTGCAATCGGGTGGTTAGGAATGCGAATTCCCAGTGTTCCATATTCGGATTCTATACCTTTAGCCACTTTACCCTTACCCTTTGATACAACAGTTAAGGGTCCTGGTAAGTAATTTTCATATAAATTCCTCGCAGTATTGTTAATCTCAACATATTCCTGCGCCATATTCATAGAGTCAACAGCAACAGAAAAAGGTTTTCCTTCACGACGAGTTTTGTAGGTAAATAACCGATCTACTGCGTCTTGATTCGTCGCATCTACTCCAAGCCCATAACAGGTTTCAGTCGGATAGACCACTAATCCTCCATCTTCTAGGACTGATACTGCATTTTGAATTAATTCAGGATTTAAAGCAGGTATTCTCATTGACATGCACTGATGGTACAAAGTTACAAAGTAAGATGCAATATTTTAATTGAATTTTATTGCTGGTACCGGGATCTTAACGATAAATTACTCTGGTATTGACACTAGACCTCCTTGGTGACATATATTATACTATCGTCCGAAACGAATGCCGAGGTAGCTCAGTTGGTAGAGCATACGACT
>CAZDUZ010000066.1:0-4250 GCA_964508755.1 uncultured Candidatus Saccharibacteria bacterium
GGTTTCATCGTCGGGACCGCCAAGGAGGGATTCACCCACAAGGAGAACTTTCTGAGAGTGCGCGAAGGTGCCTACCGCTCCAATTGCTCTCTCGATGAGAAGTGCGGAACCTGCGAGGTGGAGAGTGCCTGTTCATACTGCATCGGAGGCTGTTACTCCGAGTTCGGCGAGTTCAAACGGACGACCTACATCTGTGAGATTACCAAGTTGTTAGTCAAATGGGCCAGAAGGTACTGGGACGAATACAACCGGCTTGAGGGGTTGGGGCCAATCGACTGGGCTACCGAAGCCCGAGAGAAAGGGAATCGGCACGGGATCGGGGCATGACTCAATTCGATCAGAAGGATAATCTCATCCTTGCTCAGTGTGAACCAGTCGTCATATAACACCCCGTCATTGGTGCTTACAAGGTCAGTGAAATTATTATCATAGAAGTTCCCGCAACCGTCATCTATCTCGAAGGTTTCTTGGGATGATGATCCGAACGTTGTAGAACTTGTCGCTCTTTTCCTTGTTGCGAAGTTTAATGCGGGAGTAATTCTCTCGTTGTTCTCTTTCTCTTACTACCTACGAGATTCGTGGGATTGGCGGAAATTGAACCCCATTCCCCGCAGAGTCATTGAAATGAACTATCGAAAACTTTCCCTACACAAAACCATATTCGAGGACTATAATGCACACAGCTGTACCAATTTTAACTGAACATCGTTTCATTTCTTTGCTTGTAATCTCAGCTTAATTGGAGGCGGATATCTGTATGCCCGGATTAGATTATTCATCAATCAACCTCTATGACTGGATGTTTTTCTTCAGAGAGTTAACCGATTTTTTAGCTTCATTATATAATAAACCGGGAAGGAACCAGCTTCTTAAGGATCTGGCTTCTAGGTGTTTTGGAGAGAATGCGAGTATCTGCAGGTACCAAGAAGTTGACCCCTTTTCATTCATCTACTTTCTTGCTCAAAGAAATACGGTAAACCAGAAGACAACCATTTACAGCAGAGTAATTGATAACTGTAAGATCAAGGCAAAAATTCCTACAGATTGGATATTCCCTTCGCCCTCCCCAAGTTCCGCATCTCTATTCCATGGAGGAGCTGATTTTAAAACTGATTTATTATGGGAAATTTTCAAAATAGTTAAATCGGGAAAAGGTATTAATGACATTCAATACAAAGATTTGATAAAAATCAAAACCGTCAAGACCACAAAATTGACACAAACACTTTTCCTTATCGATCCTTCAACATATCTTCCAATCGACGATAGAACCTCAATCCTCTTTCCTTTAAAAACCAAAAAATCAATTACTTCGGATATCGAATCCGTTGGTATTACGAAATATTTTGAATATATCAAGCAAGTGAGAACACTGTTTCCTAACTGTGAGTTATATGAGGTCAACTTACTCTGTTATCTAATACAAACAAATAAATTAAGCATAAATAAATCCTACTATCAGATTGGTTCTAACGTTTATGGGGAAACTAACAAATCAGACGATCATAAACAAGAGTTCTTTGATAAAAATAAAGTGTGGGTTGGTGGTCCAACGAGTGGAGGGAAAGGGAAAAAAATTTATCCGATTATGCAGCCTACTGCAGGAGATGTAATTTTATCTCATTTTAATAGGACTGGTAACGGAATTGGGGTCGTAATAGATAATGAATACCAAAGGAATGATGGCTTTGGAGATGATCTTGGTATTAAAGTAATTTGGATCAATAAAGCCGAACGGAATGATGCCATATTATCCTCTCAAGCACCAGGCCTAAGCCGTGCAGATAAATTTGTACAAAGTTTCAGACAGAAGTATCCAGAAACATTCCAACTTCTAAACCGTTTTTCTAATAGGAGCACCACAATGCCCAGCGATATTTTAAATCTTATTATTGAAGGCCCTCCAGGGACAGGCAAGACCAGACTTGCAAAACAACTTGCTCTTTATTTGCAGGCAGAAGGTACCACTCTATCAAGTTTTCTAACAGACAAACAGATTTCTCAGTCCGAAATCTTCACAGAAGAAGCCTTGATAGATGAAGAGCAAGATAATATCAAAATAATCCAATTCCACCCTAGCTATACTTACGAGGACTTTGTCAGAGGTATCATGACAGAGATTGACAACACGGGAAGACTTCATTACCGAGTGGAGAATAAGATTCTTGCAAAAATCGCAAATCAAGCGGAACAAGATTTAAGTAGAAAGTATGTTTTAATCGTAGATGAAATCAATCGAGCAAACCTGCCGGCTGTCTTGGGTGAATTGATATATGCACTTGAATACCGAGGGGAAGCAGTCCAAAGTCCTTACAAAAACCCAGATTCATCCGACGATGATTCTACTGAAATAATACTACCGGAGAATCTTTATATCATAGGTACAATGAATACTGCCGATCGTTCAATCGGAAGAGTAGATTATGCAATACGTCGTAGGTTTATCTTCCATAGCATATATTCAAATATTGATGTTATCCATGATGAAAAAGCCCGAGACCTATTTCAGAAAGTTGAGGAATTCATTAAAAAGAATATTTCCTCAGATTTCAATCCGGAGGACGTAATGATAGGCCACTCTTATTTCTTGCCTAAAGGCAACCGAAGCCTTCAGCAACGTTTGGATTGGGAAATAAAACCTCTGCTGTTTGAATATATAAAGGATGGCATACTGGTAGGGAATGATCTCCCCAAAGAAATCGAAAATCTAATTAAATGACTGATTACCCATTATTCCATTTCAAGGAACATAATACTCAGGAAGACTCAGACCCTATACGGCTAGATAGCTCTATCGAAAAAGGCTCCATGAATAGTGATTTGAAGGCTGATTCGCCATTATACCTTGGGTTGCATAAAGATGATAAAGGTGAATTTAGAATAGGTTATTATGTTGGAATACGGTGGATCGAATGGAATTCTGAGGGTAAACAATATAAGGGAATTCTTTATGCAAGTCCAAAACGTACAGATATACATTACGAACAATTATTGATGACATGTTTGCTGGACGAAAAAGTAAGGCCCCATCTAACAGATTGTTTTTCATTATTCCCAGATGAGCCACCAATACCGATTCCCAATAACAGTCAGGATTTCATCACTCCTTTTGCTGTCTGTGATTTTTTGGTCAAAGTGGATCATATTGCGAAAAAAGGACTTAAGAAAAATTTCGTTCGAGAAACTTCCATATTAGCATATACGGTAAAAGGAAAAATTAATATTGCAAAGAGTATGAAACATTCTGCATATGCATGCTCGCCTAGAAATAGTTGCAGTTACCAAAGACATACTGGAAATTGTATTGAAAACCGCATCTTAAAATCAGCCTTAATAAAGATTCTTTCTTACGCTCAAGCCCTCGCTCGATTGAATCCAAAGATTGGTGAATTATTGCAAAATGTTTTACGTGCATTTGAAAATGTTGAAAGTATTGATACTAATACTTTGGACTTCTCAAGCATATTAGGGAACCCTTTCTACAAAGAATATCAACCGGCACTGACATTAGCTCGTATTCTCCTCAAACAATTTAGCTATTCAGTAGAAAAGCAAATGGGTAAGGTAAGCAAATATACAATACCTTTCTTTATCAACATGCCAGAATTATTTGAACGATATTGTGAAGTTCTATTAAGACGAAAATATGACAATATATTAGTTGGCTATGGTCGTGGAGCTGAATCAGAAACAAGTTCAGGACATCGGCAACTCCGCCCAGACTTTCTACTTCCAAAGGAAAATAGAATAGTGGATAGCAAATATAAGTTTTGGGCTGATGGAGGAGGGATATTAGATGAGTCTGATATTAGTCAATTATGCCTATATTCAAGGCATGATGGAATTTTAAAAAAATTAAATAACACAGATAAGGTACCTATCATGCAATTCATTTACCCTGAACTTGAGAATGGGGCTCGTGATGTAGATTTCTCACAACCAATCAATAAGAAGGTGGATGAGATCGTTAAATGCTACAAATATCCGCTGGATATAAAAATCTAGCTATATCAAATGGATCCCCATTGATGGGCGTCAATGAGCGTGTTTACGCATTGAACCTGTTTGATCGTATACTTCCCGACAATCCGCCTGTCAAGAAAAGGACTGTATGCTCCCAATCATTGGCCCTGTATTGAACAGTTCTTCCGCTTCATGGGGGATCGCTGTATCAGCCATTGCTTTCCTTTTTGATATTTATATAAATGTGTGATAGCGTCACTTCCCAGGAAAAACTCTCCAAGATCAGA
>CAZDUZ010000067.1:0-3875 GCA_964508755.1 uncultured Candidatus Saccharibacteria bacterium
GGGTCGGCTCTAATGTTATCACAACAGCGGAGCCGGCCCATTCTTTTTTGAAAAATCTCCCGCGAGGATGCTGTACATAACCTCTGGCTCACGGAAAAGCCTGTCCATTCCATCGGTCTTCCTGAACATGAACTCTTTCAGCCAGATACTTTAACTGTTCGACCTTTCCATATTTCTTCACGAGTTTATACAGCGGGTTTCCTTTTCGCACGATTCTCTCCATCCCACGAGCGTCGATGTCGAACTCAAAGTTACGTATTGCAACAACAAGGGGGATCATGAGATACCCCAAATCAACCGCCGTCACTGAACCCAAAGCTATAGACGTAGCAATCGCCTTCTTTAGGGAGATTTCTTTTCCTTCTTTCTTGGCCTTTCGTTGTTTCTCCATTCCATCTCTTATTCCTTTGAATAGCCCCATGTATAGGGCGCGAACAACTCCGGGAAGTCCAGGAACTGCAGGTATTGCCAACAAGACGCCCTCTGCTACTGCATACGCTTTCGCGACATCAGGCCCGCAAAATTCCGTCAGCAATAAGAACATCGCCGGGATTGCAGCATTTGCCCCGACAGATCCAATTAAAACATCTCTCCTGATTTCCTTTGCCGACCGACTGAGCATATCTATTACCTGATTCAGTGTGTTCGGATCTCGCATTTCCTTCAACAAAGGAAGCAGGGACCGATCAGGTTCACAGCACTCCTCGACAGGCACCCACATTGAAGATGCCGGAGATGATCGTTGAATTTTCCTTACATCCCTCCGACGACTTTGATAAGAAGAAGCCTCTCCTCCTAGCGACTCTAGAAAAAATTTATAGTCATCGATCTGCGGATTCGCGGCAATATGAGCACACATAGCCATGAGCCATGCATTGTCAATTAGATCCTTTATTTTTAGAGCTCTCTCCCGCTCTTTAGCTAGTCGCGCCATCTCTTCAATAAGAACGGGATTCGAATAATCGTGCCCGAACCTCTCACATGCCGCATTTTCTTCCTCTGTTATCTGCGCAAAAGGATCCCTACGACAAGAACCACTCGGCTCAGTCGGCCGATTATTCGTATCGTCAAGGAATTCAGAATAAGAAGAAAAATCACTCATACATCGGTCTCACCTACGTAATCACAAGAAGGGCAGGAACCTCATCTGTGTTCAAGCAATCATGTTGCACTGGACCAATCTGTACATACTCCAATTGAGGAATAAACTTCGAACCAAATCTCATCATCCTTGCCATACCCGGAACTGCAGATAGAGCATATGCAGCTCTCATGCCGTGGTGCTCCCTGAGAAGGTAATCGTAGTAACCCAACCGGTTAAAAGCGTCCACAAACGGTATTAGAAGACCGGTTCCCAGGTGAAGAAAATCTCCATTACCACTACTTTCCCCATCTGAAGCAAACTGACTCAGTTCAGCAAAGGCAGTCACAGGATAAGGAAGAACTCGTATCCATTCGCCATTCGAGCTATTCCTACCCTCACGATACTCAAGAACTAGTCCCAAGTCTCTCATCGCCTTACGATACAGAAATCCTTCCTGATCAAAATACAAGTGGATTGTATCTTCTCCAAGTCTCTCACGTATCCACGAACGGACCTCCGTTACAAGGTTTGTTGGAAGAGAAGTGTGCTCAGGCAAAAGAGTGTGTAGAGGTAACTCTCCTTGATTAATCAATCTCGATTTCAGCACAGAATCGTCTTCAAACCTATCAATAATGTGGGCTCCGGAATTTTGAAGAGGAAGAACAACTCTAAGAGAAAGACCTCTTCGTCTCATAGAAAATTGACAGCCGGGAGTTGCAGTGAAGGCATCAACATACAAACAACGAATACCTTCAGGTGTTACAACAGGACTTAAATGTTGCTCTTGGAGATAGCCTTCTTGGCTGTAGCGTGCGGAAAGAATTGTCAGACGATCAAGTTCATGATCGGTCAGGCCCACAATATTTCCGTCTTGATCAAAAGTGATTCCCCCGACAGAGGAATCTTCATTTAAAGGAGAGAAACCATAGAATTTTCCGTCAGCACGCTCATGATCACCATATTCTGAACCATCCAGAAGGAAATTGCCACCGACCGCCGATACATGTATCGGCAAAATAACAGTAGGGTCGCCCTGATGACCAACCGGAAACGGACAAAACCCATTTTCCACCATTGCGGCCATCAATGGTATGCCCTCTGATGTCTTACCTATTATCTCTGGCAGATTCGGATAGGCAACAGATACTACAGGAGGAATCATATAGTCATCAGAAGGCAGACAGAGGAGGGGTTCCAGCCCAGAAGGGCTCATCGGTCTCGTTACGGTATTGAAACCGTAAGAAGCGATCCCGGCCATGGCAATAGCGGTAAAGTTATGTCTGAAGCTCAGAAATTATATCACATTTAACCTATAATATAACCCAACTCCTTTGCTACTCTTTCCTTAATACTATATTATTGAACTATGACTCTTGCAACAATTCTCACCGCGGTTTCTGCAATAGCATTGGTTATCCTCATCGTCGCTACGCTCTTTAGTAAACAGCGGACCAGTCAAACCCGATCCCTTTTACTTCTTCTTATAACAATCCTCGCATGGATTATCACTATGTATCTTTCAAATATACAAATCTCACCAGAGATAGATCTCTATGTCAATCGACTCATATTTTCCCTTGTACCGCTGTTTGTCTTTTTTTTCTTCAGGTTAGTTGCGACCTTCAAACAGGAAAACGACCAAAAAGATCGTAGTCTCTCATTTTCACATATTTCTTCATTATTTTTACTTCTAATGGCTGGGCTTGGCGTTACAAAGTGGGTCGTCACCGATATCACATACGACACGGAAACAACACGTTACGATATTATTACCGGTCCCCTGTACTATTTTTTTCTAATCATCACGGTATCAGTTGTGGCAACATTAATTTTCAATCTATTCAGAAGACAACGATTTCTCACCGGACTTGCGCGCTCACGAATAAGGCTGCTCGCGTTTTCCACCCTCATTCTGACAGTACTCCTTATTATTAGTAATGTATTCGCACCGAGGTTCACCGGATCTTCAGCCGGAACATTGTTTGCACCACTTTGGATCATTATTTGGCTATCGATGATCTCATACTCAATTTTTAAACACCGGCTGTTCGATATCAATTACGTCCTGGGGAGGATTCTATATTTTGTCTTAACGGGACTTATACTCTTTGGAGAGTTTTACCTTGCGCTCTACATCGGTAAATCCATATGGGGAGGAAGTACAAATCCTCGTGCCATTGTGTTTGGTTTGGTGTTCGCTGGTGTGGTAGCCATCGCAAATTACTACTTCAATCAAAACATTTCTCAAAAACTTTCCGAATACCTGTCCTTCTTTACATATAATCCGGACACCTCACTGAGATCTTTTTCAAAAATAATTAGCGATTTACTTGACCTTGAAAAGATCTCAAAACAAGCGTTAAAACTCCTCGAGACCACACTTAAGCCCTCTGCTCTTGGACTTATTCTCGTTAGTAAAACCACACAAGAATTCTCCGTTTATTCCTTCAAAGGTGACGGTGAAACAACAAGGATTCAAAAACAAGAATACCTCTCAGAAATTATCGCCGGTATTCGAGATCAGAACGATGCCTCTGTTCTTGCCAGGGAAGAACTTATTTCGCTATCCCAGAAAAGTCAATCAGTAATGCGTATCATTGAATTCATGGTCTCGAACTCATTATTCATCATCTATCCAATTTTTCAGCAACGCAAACTGATCGGGCTCCTTCTACTCGGCGAGAAACAGAACAAAATATCGTACACAACACTTGATATTTCTTTCATTGAAAACTTTTCATCTATTCTGGCTGTCGCAATCTCCCGAGCCCTCCTCCACAAGGAAGTCCAA
>CAZDUZ010000068.1:0-3678 GCA_964508755.1 uncultured Candidatus Saccharibacteria bacterium
CGTGGGGCCACCGGAAGCGATTCTCGGACGGTAAGCTCAGCCTTGCCTACAGTTCCTTCCTTGGTTATGAGAAAGGCCCCGACAAAGACCATCCGCTTGTAATTGTGGAATACCAGGCTGCAATCGTCCGAAGAATCTACACCATGTTCATTGACGGCAAGACTCCGTTCACTATAGCCAAAACCCTCACCGAGGAAGGCATAACGACTCCGGGCGGCAAGGACAAATGGGGTTCTGCTGTTATTGAGAGCATCCTTTCAAACGAGAAGTACAAAGGTTCCGCACTTCTTCAGAAAAAGTTCACGGTGGACTTCCTTCAGCACAAAATGAAGGATAACAACGGTGAAGTTCCACAGTACTACATTGAGCATTCACACGATGCCATCATCTCCCCGGAGGACTGGAACCTGGTTCAGCTTGAGATGGCACGACGAAAAAGTCTCGGCAGACGATACAGTGGGAACAGCGTATTCGGAGCAAGGCTTATATGCGAAGACTGCGGAGGGTTCTTCGGTGCTAAGACCTGGAACTCCACCAGTAAGTACAAGCGGACGATATGGCAATGCAACGATAAGTTCAAAGACAATAAACCACGCTGCACCACACCGCATCTAACTGAAGATGATATCAAGGCAAGGTTCATAGCAGCTTATAACAGTCTAATACCGGACAAGGCGAACACTCTCGATGACTGCAGGCGGATGATGGATGTGCTTACCGACACCACTGAAATTGACAGAAAGATTGCCGACCTCCTCCAAGAGGCTGAAATAGTAACAGGTCTTACGCGAAAGCTTATTGAGGAAAACGCTTCGAAGTCAATGGATCAGGCGACGTTCAGCCGAAAATACAAAGCCTATGAAGACCGCTACAACGGCCTCAAGGATAAGGTAGAAAAACTGCAGCAAGAGAGTGAACAGCGGAAGGCACAGGCGGATTCAATCAGCGCATTCATGTTCGAACTGCACGAAACCGATGAGCCGGTCACAGAATTTGACAGTAAACTTTGGAGCTCGGTTATTGACAGTGCAGTGGTCAAGCACAGCGGAAAGCTACTCTTCCGGTTCAGAAACGGGATGGAGATTGAAGGATAGGATAGGCCAAAAACAAAGATTCCGCAGTCTTAATTGACTGCGGATTTTTTGATAATACTTGCTTGCACCCATACCCATCGATTTGCACTCATGACCTTATTCTTATTACTCGTTCATCGGTAAAGTGTTGCAGCCTTTATTAGAACGACTTAGGTGATGTCCGTTACTCAATTCCGCAACTTGACATAACATCAATCAGAAAAAGTTGTTAACTTCAGTTGGTTGAAATAATTGCAACTGTAGTTTACAATATTCATAAAAATCGTAAATTCTGAAAGGGTCTAATATGAGTATTGCAGAGATTAGGAATTTGAATAAAACATATCCATCGTTCCGCTTAAAGGATGTTTCCTTCGATATCAACGAAGGGGAGATTACCGGGTTCATAGGAAGAAACGGTGCCGGAAAAACCACTACCATAAAATCCATGCTGAATCTGGTTCACCCTGACAGCGGAGAGATCAGTTATTTCGGGAAGCCCTTGAAGGGCAACGAAACTGAGATCAAGAAACTTCTTGGCTATTCAACCGGTTCTATCACATGGTATCCGAGAAAACGGATCAGAGATATAATCGACGTAGTAAAAAAATGTTACGATACCTGGGATCAGGACGCCTATTACAAATACCTCGGATTGTTTGGGCTCGATGAGAACAAGACCGCTCTGGAGTTGTCGGAGGGTATGAAGGTAAAATGCAACCTGCTCATAGCCCTTTCGCATAGGGCAAAGGTCCTGATTCTCGATGAACCGACCAGCGGGCTGGATCCTTTTTCCCGGGACGAGCTGCTCGGCTTATTTGTGAAGCTTAAGGAAGAAGGTGTTGCAATTTTCTTCTCGACACATATCGTTACCGATATCGAAAAATGCGCAGATAATATCCTGTACATTTCCAAAGGAGAAATCGTTGCTTCTCTTCCAAGGCCGGAGTTCGTCAGTCGCTTTTCCCAGGAAGGCGAAAGCCTCGAAGACACAATTCTGCGTATGGAAAGGGGTGGGCTCAATGCGTAATATCATGATAAAAGAAATGAAACTCAGCGCGTCAATACTGTCGTATGTATTCATTCTTTTCGGACTAATGTTCTTTCTTCCGGGTTATCCTGTCCTTTGCGGTGTATTCTTTGTTTCTCTGGGCATATACCAGAGCTTCCAGAACGCGAGAGAAACAAACGACATATTATTTTCCGCTCTGCTTCCTGTCGCGAAACGGGACGTTGTGAAGGGCAAGTATCTTTTCGTGTGCTTCATTGAAGCCTGCAGCTTACTGCTGATGGGGAGCGCTGTGATAATCAGGATGACTTTTCTTTCGGGATCCGTTGTATACAGAGCCAACGTGATGATGAATGCCAACGGTTTCGCTCTTGGCATGGCCTTCTTGATCTTCGGCTTTTTCAATGTGGTATTTTTGGGCGGCTTTTTCAAAACTGCGTATAAAACCGGACGTCCATTTCTTAGTTATATAATTATTGCTTTCATTACTATTGGCATAGGAGAAGCGCTACACCATTTTCCTGGGCTTCAGTTTCTGAATGCATTCGGAACAGAGTATCTGACTTTGCAGTTAGTTTTGTTTGTTCTCGGAATCTTAGCTTTTTTTCTCCTCACATTTTTTTCGTACAATTTATCCTGCAGAAGATTTGAAAAAATAGATTTATAAGGGGGGTTATCATGCTAAAAGAAAACCTGGTAATGCTCAGAGGTATTCACGGTTTTTCCCAAGAAGAGATAGCGGAAAAAATAGGCATATCTCGTCAGGCATATGCAAAATGGGAAACCGGAGCTACCGTACCAGATATAGAGAAATGTAATTTACTTGCTTCTGTGTATGGAATATCTATCGACAGCCTCATTAATTCGGAATCCAAGGATGAAGTTGCTGCACCTCCGCTACCTCCAACCGGAAAAAAGATTTGGGGAACAATTTCGATTAACGACCGAGGGCAGATTGTGATTCCAAAGGGAGCCAGAGATCAATTTGGTTGGGTCGGCGGCACTCGAATTCTCGTTCTTAGCGATGATGACGGAATTGCGTTGATCAAGGTAGAGCGCTTTGAAGAGAATATCAGAGCGTTAATGGAACTCACATCCAAGATTGGTGAAAAAGAATAATTTATTACGTTTAGCAGATACATCGAGATGGTTTATTTGCTTCAGCTTGGTTACGCAAAAAAGTGAGAAAAGAAATAAAGGTTTGCTTTGAACCCATGCACTCTCATTTGCACCCATAGGTATCGATTTGCACCCACGCACCCTCATTTGCACCCATAGGCTGAAATTCTATCAAAATATACTTTCCTTTCCAGATAACGTGTATTGTTCCGGTATCGTCAATGGACAGGATTTCTCCCCGGGTTCCTTTGGGCGGGGCAAATTGGCCATCCATGCTCACAAGCACCACTATACAGCCCACAGGGTACTGTGCCCTGAGCACCTCGAGTCGTTTTCGATTCATTTCATCCATATGTATCCTCCGTGTAGTGTGCATTGATCGCTCAGCTTCGCTTTAATTGCAAGTCCTTCTCCTCCGATGCTCCCGATACCACAGACCGTTGGTCCATCAGGAGAATATCGGGGGAGGACCAGCAT
>CAZDUZ010000069.1:0-3567 GCA_964508755.1 uncultured Candidatus Saccharibacteria bacterium
CGATCGAGAAGAATAGTAAGAATTCTTCCCATCTCCGGGCCCGGCTGAATTCCGATACTTGCAAGATCATTTCCATCAATATCAAGATCAGTTATCTTGAGAGCCATATCCTTGGCTCTCACCTCAGAAATCCTCTCTTGTAATTTCTCAATCTCATCCGGCTTAAACATAGCATTTGGATTCCCAGATGCGTCCGCGATACGCAGTTTGAACAAATCCTCGATATTCTCTTCCCCAACCCTCGCTACAAACCGTCTGACAGCCGAATCAGTCCAAAGATGAGCTTCATACTTCTCAACTTCATCCGTAGGAGCATCTGATTCAATAACAGGATAATAGAACATATGATGACGTACAAGCTTGGAAACCCGTTCTATTTCAGATTTAGAAAATCTCATCCGGCGCATTATCTCTATCGTCATTCGCTCACTTTCAATATCGTGACCATAGAAATGGCCGTCCGGCATAGCTTTCCTCGGTTTTCCTATATCGTGAAACAATGCAGCAAGACGGATTTCAACGGGTGCAGCATCAACAGATTTCAATAAATGGTTATATACATCATACGCATGAAAAATCGGCTGCGATACATCGACGGTTTCAATAAGTTCTGGCATAAAAATTTCAAGAAGTCCGCTTTGGCGCATTAACTCGATTCCCACCGAGGGTTTCGCTGAGTTCTTTATCATTTTCATGAATTCATCACGAATACGCTCCATTGAAATTTTCTTGGCCACCGGCAGAGTCTTTTTAATTGCTTGAAACGTATCTTCTTCTATTAAGAAATCAAGCTGAGCAGCCATTCGACAGGCCTTGAATGCTCTCAAACCGTCTTCAGTAAAACGCTCAACAGGATTACCGACTGCTCTTACGACTTTTCTCCACAAGTCTTTTTTTCCCTCAAAAGGATCATAAACAACCCATGCTTTCACATCCTCACTTCCGTCAAGTTCTGTTTGAGAAAAATCGAGAGCCATGGCATTCCAGGTGAAATCCCGACGACTCAAATCTTTATCAATATCCGACACAAAGGTTACAGAAGTCGGCCATCTACCATCTACATACTGCTGTTCGCTCCGCAGAGTAGTAACCTGGACATCATGACGCATTCCTTTTTTATCCTGTACAAGAGCGGTCACGGTACCAAACCGTATACCAGTAGAAACAGCTTTAGGAAAAATCTCAAGCATTTGTTCAGGAAGAGCGTCTGTCGCAAGGTCATAATCATCTGGTTCAATTTCCATCACCACATCCCGAAGAGCACCTCCCACCAAATAGCACTGATACCCCTCCTTTAAAAGAATTCGCGCTACCGATTGAGCATAATCCGGTATTCGAAATTCGACAGAAAACAAACTTTTTGAGTTAATCATTGTATTCATTCCGCTCATTATATCAGTACCTCACGCAAGTGTCCCTCAAAAAGTTCCGTAAGCAGCAATTCATACCTTTTGCGCAAAAATCGAACGTACAATCTCATCAAGATCAACCTCTGAAATACTAATGTCTTCGACTTCAAAATCTTTAAGAATTCTTGCACAAAGGGCTGAAACATTTTTACGGTCAACTGAAAGAGTGAGACTACCCTTCTCTCTTCTTACAACCGGTGCATAAGTATGCCACGTTTCTTCAGGATACTCCGTGGGTAACTCAATTTTAATGTACTTTTCTCGAGCATATTTTTCATAAAGTCTATCGATACTTCCGTCAAAAACCACCGAACCTTTATCAATAATAATAAGCCGCTTACAGAGAGATTTCACATCGTCCATATTGTGACTGGTAAGAAGGATCGTTGTTCCTTGTGATCGATTATGCTCCTCTAAAAAATCACGAATTCGTTTTTGCATCGTTACATCAAGACCGATAGTAGGTTCGTCAAGAAATAGAATTGATGGATTGTGAAGCAAAGCCACAGCCAATTCACAGCGCATTCGCTGTCCTAATGAAAGCTTCCTTACGGGAATTTCAAGGATTTCAGCAAGATCTAGTACGCTCACCAATTCATCAAACATCATTCGATAGTTTTCCGGAGAAATTGCATATATTTCACGGCTTAATACAAACGACTCGAGAGCAGGTAAATCGGGCCATAACTGAAAGCGTTGACCCATCACAAGAGAGATGCTACGAAGAAATTCACTTTTTCTCTCGTGAGGTGTATACCCCATCACTGAAACACTTCCTGAGGTTGGATGCAGAAGACCTGACAAGCATTTGAGTGCGGTAGTTTTACCTGCCCCGTTTGGCCCAATAATTCCAACACATTCAGAATAATCGATCTCAAAGGAAATCTCTTCCAACGCGGTTATTGTATAGTATTCCCTATGAAAAAAAGCCTTTACGCTCGCTGATAAACCAATCTGCTTTCGATACTGCTTAAATCGACGAGTAAGATGATCTACCGTGATTGCAACTCTTTTTTTTGACGTACCGTTCGTCTGTGATTTCATCAAATATCAAAAGAGGATGTTACACTTTGAGCAGTTTTAAATGATACTTTCGCAACGAGAGGCAGTTTCTCGACTCCAAAGAGTTTGACAAACTGCTTACCAGTAGAGATTACGTCTGACGCTCCTTTTGGAAATACAATCCCAAATTGATCTGACAACATATCTAATTGAGTAATAAATGCTTCACGGGCAAGGATTGAAGCTGCAGCGACTGCTATATCCTGCTCACCTTTGTGCATTTGGAGTATCGTAATTTTTTTGCCGTTTGGGAGAAGTTCATTTAAAAGTCTATCCTTGCTGTTTGAGAACTGGTCAATTACAGCCTGAACACACGTTACCTCTGTTTCCATCTGAAGTATTTCTTCTATCGCCTGTGCATGAAGTCTAGCAAGAAGAATATTTGCATTTCCACATTCTGTATAGCGCTTGTTATAGTCTTTAGGCGAAAGACTAATAACGGTATGTGCAAATTTTTCTTTTATTCGAGGAGCAATTGACCGTATCACCTTATCGGTGAGTTTCTTAGAGTCTTTTACACCAAGAGCTTCTATCTCATATGCGGCGGATTCAGATTCTATAAACACAGCACCCACCGTCAAAGGACCGAAAAAATCTCCCTTCCCCGCTTCATCCACCCCAAGATGGGGGGTAAAGTGTGCACCAGAAGTATTCGAATACGGCATCTTATTGATATGTTTCTCAGAAGTATTACTATCTGAACTGCTCCCAAATTGAGCGATGAGATTAGAAACAGAATGCGCCCACATTGCATCGTTCGATTGGATAACTACTTTTCCCGAGGTATATACGGTAATTGATCCACTCGATCCTTTAATCTGCCAGGCGGTATGAGGAGGATACTGAAAAATCCCTGATACTTGATTTCGCTCAAGGTACGCACGCAAAGCCGAGATATCTCCTTTAACTGTCTGAACAAGAGTTTCTTGCATCGCAATTTTTGCCAATTTCAAAGCTCTCCGCCATGCATTCTCTTAACAAGGTCATCCATTACCGTTACCACATCCTCCCGTTCGGTCTCACTGAGAGTCTCAGGCATGGAAACATATAACATTGATGCACCTGGAAGAAAGGGATGAATTGGAGAAGCACAAGG
>CAZDUZ010000070.1:0-3446 GCA_964508755.1 uncultured Candidatus Saccharibacteria bacterium
TATGCAGTCCAGTTGCAAAATGAGTTCGTCACACCCTTCGCTATTGAAATTGAATGATATCCCTGTGGAGGAAAATCGAGTTCATATTGTTCCTGACCGTTTTTGATCACGCGTCCTCTGGTGTGAAATTGGTTAATAGCACGTGTTTCAAATTGAGATGGTTTGTTCCAGTGTGCAAAACCAATGACAATGTCTGGACGAGTTTTTTCTAGGAGAAGTGAAAATGTAATGAAATCAATACGAAGTTGTTGGAAAAGAAACGGAGTAAAGTCTTCAAATTCCTTGAGTAAAGGATTGTGAGAGAATGTGTACAGTATTATTCGTCTAAAGTTGTGGCTCACCGGCTTCTTCACCTGATTTTTCCTGCTTGCTTTTAATGAACTCTATGATAATTGGTACCAGTGAAATCGCAATTATCAATACAACGGTGTAATGAAAATTTTCTTTGATAAAAGGGATATTTCCTAAAAAGTAACCGCCAAAAAGGAAGATGGAGATCCAAATAATTCCACCTGTTACGTTGTACATGATGAATTTACGATAATTCATAACCCCAATACCAGCAACGAACGGTGCAAAGGTTCTTACAATAGGCACAAATCGAGCCAAGATAATCGCCTTCCCTCCATGCTTTTCGTAGAAATGCTGAGCTTTTTCAAGGTACTCCCGTTTAAGGAACCGAGAATTCGATTTAAATGCTTTGGGACCGATGTAATGTCCGATCCAGTAGTTTACCGTATCCCCAAGGATAGCTGCCGCAATTAATGAAAAGTAAAGAACAAAAAGGTTCAAGTACCCTTTTGCAGAAAGAGCTCCTGCGGCGAAAATGAGTGAATCTCCAGGAAGAAATGGTGTAACGACGAATCCTGTTTCTGCAAAAATAACGAGAAATAGAATCACATAGGTCAAACTTCCCGTCGACGAGATAATCTCAGCGAGATGAACGTCGAGGTGAAGGAAAAGGTTGATAATTGTGGTGAGAATTTCCATATAATTTGGATGATATTAGTTCAATTAATCAGGCGTTCAGTACAAAATGATCGGTATCGATACGAGTAAAAAACTACGGTTATCGGGGTGGCCGGACTCGAACCGGCGACCTCACGGTCCCAAACCGTGCGTTCTAGCCAACTGAACTACACCCCGATTTCACACAAACAATAAATAGCGACACTAAAATGCACTACAATTCTCTGCTGGTCGTAATAATACCATATCTTACACATTCCGTACCTTACCTCCAATTACTTTACCGTTTTGTTAATCATTCCTCTTTTCCACTGTTTCTGATTAAATACAGCTATGGCGTTATTTCGAAAATCTACAACTACAAGAAGCAAACGGAGAACCCCCGTAGGAGCTGAACGTCGTCGTTCAGTATTGCGCAGGTTTATTAGTTACCTCTCTCCAGCTCTCTCATCTCGAAAAAAAACTCATGCACGTTCCCGTGGTTCAGCAGTAAAGAAAAATCCACGTGCCCATAAGATAATGTTATTGAAGGTACGGAAGGTTATGCTGCCTCTTCTCGTATTTGTTTCAATTTTGACGCTCATCTTTGTAGCAGCACGATCGGTGATTTCATTAAAGAGTACAAATTCACTAGACGAAGGCGCGGTCATTCTTGAAAGCTCCGGGGATGTCATTGGTATTCAAAACGTTCCCGTGTACCCGGGTGCGAAGTTTATGTTTAAAGATACCTTGAGGGAGGATGTTGTTCAGTCGTTTCTGAGGAAAGGAAAATCAGCGTATGTACTGCCTCAGGACCACACCTGGGATGATGCCCTCTCCTATTACAATGAGGAACTTCCACTCCGAGGGTGGAAACCGGTGCTGTCGGTGGATCTTGCTGACAGAGAAAGGCTTCCAGGAGAATATTGGGTGTTTGAGGTTGCTGCTGACGTGGGGGTTGGATCATTGTCTGGACAAATGGCAACTTCTGATAATCCATTTCAAGAAAATTCCGGTACACTAATTACAGATGAAAAATCTCCAACTGTCCTTGTAGATGCAAATAAAAGCTATGGTTTGCGGATGTATAGTAAAACTCGATCGGTGTGGTACGAGCAGATATCCTATCAAGACGCTCTTTCAGGCCTTTCATGGGTAGTAGAGCGAGAGAAAGAAATTGATTTGATACTCACCCTTGGTTCTCAGGAAGAATTACCGGATAGCTTTCCCTGGAAGCTCACCTATCCTGAAATGTGGGATGCAACGATTCGAGAGTCACTGCTCATGAAAGCGCCACTTGTTGAATTTAGTTCAGGAAATTTAAATGGCATTATTGCAATTGAGCCAATATCTTTCGATAGTAGTGCTGGATTGGAATCGCTTTCACAAGCGTATGTGAGTGAGCTTAATAGTAAACGAAGTGCAGAAGAACAATTTACGATAACTCAATCGCAATTCCGGAATGTGGGTACTGTTAATGGATATGCAGTCTCTGGAACGAGTTCTGATGCGAATACAGATGGGTCTGATACGAGTTTTGTCCTTGTCTTTGTGACTCATCCATCAAGTGGTATCGTGTATGTCATTTCGAGTTTTTCTGGTGATGAAGCGTATGTAAATTACGTGGCGGATGCAATTCAACCGAGGTAGTGAAGTTTGTGATACCAGATGGAGCTTTCGTTCCGTCCTTTTTTTTTATGAAGTATGTTGCGGATGTGTGGCCAAATATTCAAACACGATTTGAGCAGCTTGCTTATTATTTAATACGTTCATTAATTCTTCAAGGGACGCTTTTCTTACACCTTCAACAGATCCGAATGCCGTAACAAGCTGTTTTCTCCTTTTTACTCCAATTCCCGGGATGTCATCGAGAAATGATTTTTTCATTAAATACCGTTTTCCTTGCCGGAGATGCTTTATGGCAAACCGATGTGCTTCGTCTCGAAGATGTTGGAACAGAAATGGATTTTCGAGAGATACTTTTTTTACACCTACCTGACTATCTCCTTGTTCGGTGGGGATCCAGTACTCGTCCACTTGTGGAGCGCCTTTTCGTTTAAGATGCTTACCTTTTGAGATTGCAAATACTCCGATACTGTCAGGAATCACTTCTCGAGCGGCGGTAAGCTGAGACTGTGCTCCATCAAGGAGTATGATAGCGGGCTTTTGAGAGAGGCTTTCTTTTGGAAGTTTCGCAATACTCTCGGGCTCAAGGTGTTTAATTCTTCTTACTAGTACCTTTTTTAACATTTCGGGATCGTTTCGCTTCGAGTCTTCCAGGAATTTGAAAACGCGGTAATGTGAAGGCTGGATCACTCCTCCGATTGCAACTGTCATCGATCCGTACGTAATCTCGTTTGCGAGGTTTGAAATGTCGTAGCATTCGATCCGAACGTTCTTAAGTTTTTCTTCCGGAATAGAGAGGTTGAGCTTGGTTGCAATCTCTTTGATTCCGGCGATAAATCGGTTTCGCTGAATTTCCCTGAATTCCTCTTCCC
>CAZDUZ010000071.1:0-3313 GCA_964508755.1 uncultured Candidatus Saccharibacteria bacterium
GTCATTCTTATTCTCGTTGTTGCTGCAGTTGCGTTTTATGCGGTAATTCGAGTGTATATCACTCTTATCATGTCATATCTTAAAATTCTTGTTGAGTTGATATTCTCGCCGCTCTATATCCTTTTGGGATCTCTTCCCGGTAGGTCAGGAGCAATAACGGACTGGATTAAGAGAGTTCTATCGCATGTCATGGTTTTCCCTGTAATTGTCTTTCTCCTTAACATTGCCGCCTATATTGGCGACAGTACGATGAACACGGGTTTTAATCAGGCCATACATCATCTTAGTGGTACAACGGGTTCACCGAGTCTGATTCAAGTGAGAGGAATCTTTGTTATTGCTATTTACTTTATCGCTGCTGGTGCACCTGCAATTGTTTCTGAAATGATTGGAGCCGCAGAGAGCAAGGGTGTACAAGATGCGATAAAGGGTGCGAAAGATGCGGCAAAGAAGGTACCGCTTGTGGGTGGACTATTTGCCAACTAGTCTCATGTATCTATTGCCGAAAAGCTAGATATGAGGATGATTTACCTGAGCTAAACAGCAATGCCGAAACCGAAAAAACGCCAGACAACACCGTACGATACTGTATTCGACTTCATATTCGGGAAATACAAACCTCCTAAAGATAAGCGTAAGCCCGGTCCTCCCGTGACTATGCCACCTATGGGGTTAATGGGTGATTTGATGGGACAGATGGCCATGAGTCCTATCATGTTCCCGACGAATCAGTTTATTGGCGATATGGATAGGGAAATTGATAGTCTGCTGCAGAAAAAATGGAAAATAAGTGAAAGTGCACGAGGTGGTGGAGTAGAAATCAAAATGGGACCAAGTAGTTTTTTCAAACTTCTCAATAATCCGAAGGGATACATTGACAAGGCGTATGAAGATTATAACGCAGGAAAGAAAATTGCTCGTCTTGGTGCGGTAACGAGACAGATGGATGGAGTGCTCGTTGCGCTAATGGCCAAAAAGGCAGGTTTTGACGCCAAAACTGCATTTGGAATGGGGGGCGGAGTACTTGCGTCATCTACAAGTGATCCTCAATTATCAGCCTTTGGGTATGCTCCCAGTCAGGTAAGTGCATATAATGCGCAACAAACAGCAATTACTAACCTTTCTCGTTACGGAGAAGGTGAATTTGGAGGATATGGAATCTCGCAGAGAGAACTTGAGCGGTTAATAAAGGAATCCTCAAGTGCTACTCTTGTCGCAGGAGCTCGTGCAAGCTATACCGATAAAAATGCAAGGAGGCAGAAGCTTATTGATGAGCTTGTCGCTCGGGGAGTATCGGCAGCTCGAGCGGACGATTATGCTACGAAAGTATGGGGAGATGCGAGTTCGGTAACAGATCGATCAACGAATGATACGGTAGGAGATAGGTTAGGAATCTGGCTTCAGGCAGGAATCGAAGATACGGAAGAAGTTCCTGACCCAACTCGTCCGGGAAGTAATAAAAAGGTTTTTAAAGGTGCAAATTTCAATAATGATGAGATAATTCGTAAAAGAGCTGTTGAATCAAGTCTTTTACTCGTTGATCAGAGACTTGCCGACCCTGGATTATCAGCATCAGAACGAAACCGTCTTAACAGCCTCAAAAACTGGATGAGAAGTTATACCACTGGTAATCATCCGTGGATGGGATTGGGTAGAAGAGTGGGAACGGCACTCCATTTTCGTGAGTGGTGGAGAGCAGATATTATCAGTGGCAAAGCTGTTAGTGCAATTTTGTGGGGAAATGCGAGTGCTTTAGAAGGGGCTTTAAGTGTCGAAGGTCTTTTTCCGAACGCACCTCATGTTCGGAAACTCAAAGAAATCGTTGATACCTGGCATCCGGTTAATATCATTAAAGGTTTGACTTGGAATGGAAGAACGTGGGTAAGGATGGGAGGGTATTTGGGTAAAGGGGGGTCAAGTGCTGGAAAAGCTGCTGAAACGGCATTTAAACTTATTGGTAGTCTTACCCCTCAGCAATTATTTACCAGTCAATGGAAGAAAGCCTCTTCAGCTGTCGGTATTGGTCGGTTGACTGGCAAAATTAAAGCGAAGACTAAAGAAAAGCTCGCCCAATTTGCCTCAGGAATTCTTGGTGTAGCGGCGAAGGATTTGCTTGGGCTATCGGTTAAAGAGATTCTAAAACAGGTACTTACCAAAATTATCTCACAGGTAATTTCGAAGATATTCTCGCAAGTTGTTGCAAATGCAGTTCTTCCCGGTATCGGTATTTTTGTTGGAGCGATTGTCGATTTTGCGATAAATATTGCGATAAAACTTTCTAAGCCCTTAATCGAGCTTGGAATGCTTTTACTATTTGGTGCTGTAGCGCTTGTTCTGATGATTCTTTTCGGACGAGGAGGCGGGCAAGTGGACCGATTGCATCGTCATTTGAACAATCCAATAAATGCAACCTATGTTGAAGAGGTCGTAGAACCCGGTGATTGGGCTGATGATTCGACCGCTCCTACAGGATTAAATGCAGCCTGTATTACGGGTGGATCCATTGCTTGTACACAAGGACCTTGCGGTTCCTTTTCTCATAGTGGAGGACATCGACCGGTAGATCTTACCTGGGGTGGAATGGCTCGCAATCCGGAAATTGTTGCTCCATCAGATGTAAGAATTACGACGGCTCGTTCATCGTTATCATGTGGTGATGGTACTAACTTGGGTGGCATGCTTGAATTTGAAGACGAAGCAGGATACCGATGGAGAATGCTGCATGTTCGTCCTGTCGCAGTAGTTGGGAGTATTATTCCTGCTGGTCAGCCTATCGCAGAAGTGCAGTTTAAACCAGAGGTGCAGTCAGGAGAATGTTGGACAGGTCCTCATGCCCATATTGAGATTAAAAATCCGAGTGGACAATATGTGGATGCAGAAGAATTTCTTAATAGTATCGGCTGCTCATTCAGCTGTGGGGGAAGTTCATGTTAGTTGTATATTAAAAAGAAGATGGGACTTTGGGAAACAATTAAAAAGAACCGTGACATTATTGTAATATTCGTGGCTGTTGTCTTTGTTATTTTTATTTCTTATATTTCTCTCTCACGTAAAGCAGAGGTATCGACTGACACGTTTATATCGCCTTTTTCTTCTGAAATCTCAACGTCAGTAGATGCGGGTGTTATCGATTTAAGTACTACACGGCTTGAGGGATATTCCGACACGTTATCCGTATATTCCGTGAGAACGTTTACCCTCAATGAGGCGGATAAAGTTGTGGAGAATCTTGGATTTGCATCTATCACTCCAGAAGCATCGGCGAAAAGCGAAGCTTTCGTGTGGGAAAATGGAGACAATATTGCTCGCTATA
>CAZDUZ010000072.1:0-3306 GCA_964508755.1 uncultured Candidatus Saccharibacteria bacterium
GGGTCAAGCTCCCCTATGACCTCCTGGAGCGCATCTCCAACCGGATCATTAACGAGGTCAAAGGCGTCAACCGCGTCTGTCTGGATATCTCCAGCAAACCACCCGCAACCATCGAGTGGGAGTAATCCCGGAGGCGAGCCTCCACAATAGATTTTCACTAATTACAGAAACCCCGAATCACTCGCGCAAACAAGTGATTCGGGGCTTTTCTTTATTGTCCCATTTTGCGCGGTTGTTTTTCAAAAAATTCGGAAAGATTTTTCTTTACTGTCTTTTTTTATTATGCTACACGTTAACACAGTAGTAGAACCTTATAACCTTGAAGGATTCTGTAGGTACTAATTTCGATATAGTGGCGAAGATAGGTTGGCAGGTATTCAATGAAAGATATAAAAGATTATCGTAAAAAGGAGTTACCGCTATTCATAATAGCAAATTTCTTGATATTCCTTTTTGTCCATCTTTTCAAAAAAATTGATGTAAATGACTTTACCGATTCGGTTGAGGTCTTATCGGAGGTCTTTGTTACTGCCGTTCTATCCGTTGTGGCCTTTGGATTCATTCTCGTAGTTGAATGTCTGTTTACAAGTAATTTTAAAAAGAACTTGGTATATTTCTTTGAGATACTCCATTTGCCGGGTTGTACAATTTTTTCTGATATAAAGAGGAAGAACAGCGATAACCGATTCTCCTATAAAAAACTTGAAGAGAAGTATAGTGAAGTATATAAAAATCTACCTATAGATAAAAAAGAGCGGCTTGATTATGAAAATAAACAATGGTATGCAATCTATGCAAAGCACAGGGAAGCTCAAATAATTATTTCTTCTCAACGAGATTCGCTACTATGCCGGGATATCTATATTTCAACGTTGGTGATGATTGTTATATACATCATATTAATTTTATCAAATTTGGTGACTTTTAAGTTTTTATATCTTCTCGCCTTGATTGGCTTGGCTATTATCACCAACATCGGAGCTAACCGTAAAGCTGCAAGATTTGCATATAATGTTATAGCCTACGATCTTAATGAACAAAAGGAAAAGGAGAGTACTGGATGAGCCTTACTATTAAATTCTATGATGTTGAACATGGCAATTGTACACATATCATTACGCCAAATGGTAAACACTTTTTGGTGGACATCGGCACTAAGTCAAACAGTAGTATTTGCCGATACCTAAAAAGCACCTATTTCCGTGATCAAGGGCGTATTGATTATCTTATTATTACACATCCGCATATTGATCATATTAAGGATTTAGAGAATCTGTACACATACAACATTAAGCCGCGTACTCTGCGCAGACCGAGTGCAGCCTTTCCGTTACAGGAAGTGGACACGGATACTGATGCTCAAAGGGCTTTAAAAAGGAAGGCAAATGAAATGAGTGAAGAGTACAATTCCAAAGTGACCGTTGACCCTGATTTGCCGGAAAACAACGGAGGTGTCGAAATCAGTTTTTTTGATCCTAACGTCGTTGGTCGTGAAAAAAGTGATTTGAATAATTACTCTTGCGTAATGATCTTAGAATATGCAGGTTTCAAGACGGTTCTCACCGGAGACAACCCATCAACGAAGTTGATTGAGATGCTCCGGCAGAATGAGTTTAGACAGTCTATAACTAAAGCAACAGTTCTCTTGGCTCCCCACCACGGACGCGATACTGACTATTGCGATGAATTTGTCGAGGCAGTTAATCCTGGACTTACGATAATTTCTGATAAATCTATTCAGTATGATACTCAAGCCGATTCCGCGCAGATATACTCCACTCACACAAGAGGTGTGGAATGGAATGGAAAACACCGCAAAATATTTACAACAAGGAGTGATGGGACAATTACCTTCCTGTTTAAAGATGATGGAAATTGGAGCATTCACACATCCTTAACAGAGTACTGATGACGAGATGAAAGGAAAAAAATTATGAGTATTGTTAAATCCTTTTCCGTAGGCATTGGCGACATGTTCTACATTAAACATGACACTGATAATTTCAGTGTTATTGACTGCAGCTATGATTCAGACGAAGGCTGGGTGAAACAACTGATAGAAATTGATAGACAAAGAAAAAGCAAAGGTATTAGCCGATTTATCTCCACACATCCGGATGAGGACCATATAACAGGGCTAAAACTATTTAATTCTTGGTTTAGTATCGTCAATTTCTATTGTGTAGAAAATGAAGCGACAAAATCAGATGAGACCGATAACTTCAAAGAGTATAAGAAATTACGGGACGACACGAATAAGGCATTTTATTTGTATAAAGGTTGTTCTCGAAAATGGATGAATCTGGATGGTGGTGGACGAGAAAGTGCGGGGATAGAATGTCTTTGGCCTATCCTTGATAATATGAACTTCAAGGACGCTTTGAAGAGGGCGAATGATGGAGAAAGCCCTAACAATATATCGCCAATAATTACTTATACCGCTCAAAATGGCGCAAAGTTTATGTGGTTGGGTGATCTAGAAACTGATTTTTTGGAGAACGTCGAACATGAAATCGATTTTTCCCATGTTGATATTGTCTTTGCACCGCACCACGGCAGAATGTCTGGAGAATTGCCAGAATGTGTTCTTGATCGAATAACACCGAAAATCATCATTGTTGGAGAGGCCCCATCAGAAGAGCTTTGTTATTATAGAGATTACGAGACGATAACGCAGAATACTGCCGGTGATATTACTTTTCACTGCTATGAAAATCTAATCGATATTTACGTTGGAAATGATACCTATCCTGTGGATATTCGACCTCACAGGGGATGTGATGCCGAGCTCGGAAAATACATTGGGACTTTAAATTTGGATTAGAAGGCTAAATAATGTAAATGGGGTGGCTCCATTGAGCTTACAGCGAATCCGCGGTTAATGATGCAGAATAATGCGAATACTCAGCACAAAAATAGAAGTAGTAGGGCTACAACACTGATGGCACAGTGATATCAGTAATTCAGAAAATTCTGAATAATTGATAGAAGCAGTGGAAGAACATGCCAAAACATAGCATCTACTAGACAATATAGCTTGGTATATAGGCTGATTTGTCGAGTGGGAGTAATCCTGGAGGCGAGCCTCCCCAATAGATTTAAAAAGTTACTGCACCCCGTAAGAGGGGTGCAGTAATTTTAAACTTTTCGCTACAGATTCTATTTTCCTGTGTGTGAAAAGTTGTGGATTTCAGGGGGCTCTCGTCATTTGTGTCTATGGGTGTTCATTCGTGGTTCAAGATGGAGTGCCAATGGGGCGTGATTTTTGAGGCAAGGTTTTTTTGTAAAAGGGGTTGCATGGGGTGG
>CAZDUZ010000073.1:0-3270 GCA_964508755.1 uncultured Candidatus Saccharibacteria bacterium
TTATGCAAAAATACCGGAGTTAAACGAGTATTTTATTCCTCGTCATCAGAAGTCTACGGTGAACCGGTAGAGATTCCCCAGCACGAGGAGACAACGCCCCTCAACGCGCGTCTCCCGTTCGCCATCGTAAAAAATGTCGGAGAAGCATACTGCCGTGCCTATCAGGAGGAATTCAGTCTTGCGTATACAGTCTTCCGCTTTTTCAATACCTACGGACCCCGCCAGAGCACCGATTTCGTCGTGCCTCTCTTCGTAGAAAAAGCACTTCACGGTGAAGATCTCACTCTTATCGGGGACGGCAGTCAGACACGGACATTCTGCCATATGGACGATAACATCGACACCGTGCTGGCCGCGATCGAGAAGCCTGAAACAGAAAACACCACGATGAATGTTGGAAGTGATAGTGAGATCACGATCAAGGAACTTGCGGAGACAATCATCAAGCTAACGGGATCAGCATCAAAGATTGTGTCTGTGCCGGAAAGAAAGCGAGGAGATATGAAACGGAGAAAACCGGATATTACCCGGATGAAACATGTCTTGGGCAGAGATCTGATGCCGCTTGAGGAGGGACTGATGAGCGTTATTGAGGCAAGAAGGGGTGTACGGGAGAACGCAATGATTATTCATTAATCATATTGGTCATCATGTCCCTGACCACTTCGTATTCAGAACGCATTTTCTCTTGGTCAACCTCGGCTGCGCCAATCTCTCGTGCGTTTCGCACGAGAGGTTAGCGGAGCGGAGAGGGCGGGTCTGGAACCGATTATTTAATCAACGCTAAGTTACCATTTATGACAATTGGTTGCATTGCAACCAATTCATCCTTGTAGTGCATTTCGGGTATAGGGTTAAAAAGGAAAATCTTCTTATGTAGCACATGTGCAAATCCTACCTCTAAAAACGTGTTTCCTCCCATGTAGTTGGGTATGTTATTCTTTTCAAGATTCAATACAAGTATTGCATCAGAGTCACCGATTTTTCTGAAGTATCCCCTGATGACATCATGCAAGATTTTGGTTTTTACTCCTTCACCTTTTGAGACTTCATCTGAATACTGTTTCATCGTCATTTCTCCATTCAGTATCCTTTCTGAACCGTCGGGGATGGTAACGTGATGATCAATGCGTTCTAGCTGATCCGATATCTTCTTGATCTTAGGTGTGAATTGAATGCTTGCGCAAATTGCAATTTTCATATTACGACAGATTTACAAAAGTGCGTGTGGACAACGGGAAGCGAGGTCACTTATTCGGACTTTGGTATTGAATATCGATAAAGCTATAAATATGGGTCTATCTGTCAATTTTAACTCAACCAATGAATTGAATTTGAGTTTTTAAATTCATCCCGATCCATCCATTTAATTTCAAGAATTTTGCTAGGCTCCATGATTACTGGTTCTCCTTTTATAATCTTTGCCCCATAAAGAACAAATACCCAAAAGCCATCGTCATATTTCTCCTCAGTAATTCCAACTATACCAGTTATTTCAATATCTATCCCAAGTTCTTCCTTTACCTCACGAATAACACATTCTCTTATAGTTTCATCATTTTCCAACTTTCCTCCGGGTGGAACAAATACTCCACCTACAATTTCTTTGTTTAAGCGAATTGCTAATACTTTTCCTTTTTCATTCTCAATTATTGCTGAGCCTACGACTTTGATCATTACTTATTATCTTAACTTATTATTTTACAAAAACGACATCTCTCTATCGAGAAATATAATCATACTTAGTTTTTCCCTCTATTATTTTGTACATTAATTACTGCCGACACATTTACCTCCACCATTTTTCTTCTGGTAATGCTTCTGCTTTTATCGAGAAATTGTCTTTAATCCATTCCACAACATCAAGCATTACAAGGAATTCTGAGCCAGCATGTGAGAGACCTATTGCGGAAATTTTTCCACTTGGATAGTACTTATCTAATGCCTCTTGTTCTCTCTGTCCACGCTCATTATCAATCTTTGCTGTTACCTCTCCTGTTATAATACAATCAACTCCTTGATCTTCAGCACCTTTAATATCGTCATAGCTTCCACCTCCACCAGGCAGAATGACGATTTTCTTGATAGTTCTACTAGTAACACCCTGAATATCAACATATGGAAGATTGAATAAATTCCGTAACTGTTCTACCAATTGATCTGTAGTAGTTTCATTTGGTAATTCACATACTCGAGCTGCAAATCCATGTCCATAAGGGTCATATTGACTTAGGACAGTAGCACCCAATCTTTTCACCAAAGCCTCACCTGTACCTAATCCTGATTTTGAGCCAGCATCAAGTGGGGCGTGACATGTGTATACAGAAACTCCCTTATCTTTCATTTGTCTAAGTAGTTCTGGATTAACTGGCAAAAAGCCTTTACCTTTTTCTCCGCGCGGGTCTCCACATTCCATTTGTATAGGATGGTGTGCAAAAACCATTATTCCTTCTTCTTGATCTTGTAAAATCTTGGTAACCACTTCATCATTTAAAAAAGTCACACATACAATCTTTTGTATAGGCTTTTGTCCATTAATCATCAAGCCATTGAATCTTTGACAAAATTCAGGCTCAAAAAATGATTTCCAATCAAAGCCTATTGGATCATAAACCATAGGCACAAAACGACTCATCGCTGGATCAGTATCAGTTTCTTGGGTTCTAAATTCAATATCAAATGCTTGAGATAGTGCTTCTACTTCAATCGTTTTTGATTTTTCCATACCTAGTGAAATCATAATTTATGTACTTAAATCTTATTTGATTATATAAGAAATAATGACAGAAGTCACTTTCTTGCTATGACTCCGAGTTAGTATTCAAAATATATTTAAATGGTTGACATACTGTTTAGGGTAGTATAAGATAGTATTGTGTTAAATATGTTAATATTTGAATAATAACCAAATGAACACTACATCAAAAATTCTCAATAAGATAGCAAGACAGATCTACGAGTGGGGACTATCTACCGATACCTCAAATAGATACGATCTTCCTACAGACACAGTAATAGATTTGGTTAATAAAAGCTCTTGGGATATAGAAATAGACAGTAAAAAGCTTATTTACTATACAAGACATAACTTCATCACCCCCCCTAAGAAGGTAGGTCTTACATCAGCTCTGGGAGGCACTGTAGGACACCACAAGCTAAAAGTCCCTCTCATGGTCTGGTATTTGACTCAACTGTACAATCGAGGCTTTAAACATGATGAAATCCGCCTTCATATGTATAACTATTTCTCAAATGTAATGCCACCAAAAC
>CAZDUZ010000074.1:0-1005 GCA_964508755.1 uncultured Candidatus Saccharibacteria bacterium
CATCAAAACGACTTGAAACAGGGAGTGCTCTTTGACATGTAAGTTTTCTACAGGTATGAAATATAAAGGTGAGGAAGCCGATTCTTTTACCGTTATCTTTAATGTTGCACTGCCGCTTTTCACTGGATTCCCATTATCAGTAGCTAAAATGGATAAGAAATGTTCGCCGACCTGGTCTTTCGATGGAGTCCAAATAATATCCCCATTGGAATAAAATCTTAATCCACTCGGGGCGCTCCCTTGCAATGTATAGGTTAATTTTTGAGCGGGGATATCCGAATCAGTCGCTTTTACTGTAGAGAGTGACAAGGTTTCACCTACAATGGCTTCCTTTTCCAAACTGCAGGAAAAATAAGGCTCTGAGTTCACCTCTGTCACCGTGACAGTGAACTCTCTTCGTGTCTCTGATGGAGAAACCTCATCCAAATCGCTCACTATCAAAAAGGCAGCATACACCCCAGGCCCTTGTTCTTCGGAGGGAGCCCAAAAGATATTTCCATCTAAATCCACACTCATTCCCGGAGGGGCCCCCTCTTCAAGTTCAAAAGATAATTCATCATTGTCTACGTCATAAAAATCCCAGCCTAGAAGCATCGTAATATTCGCCTCTAAAAGTTCCGGTATAGTCACTTCTGTAGAATCTCCTGCTATTGTCGGCGCTCCATTTAAATATTCGGTTCGAAGAGTAAATTGGGTTTGAGAAGATAATCCCGAACCATCTTCAACTTTTACCGTAACCAAATATGGATCCGTGCGGTAAAGCTCTTTAGACAATGAGAATGTAATGTTCCCATTTGACGGATTAATTAGCATCCCTTGTGGGGCCCCTGCTACAATCGAATAAGCCAGAGTATTAGCGGGTAAATCAGAGTCTGAGGCCAGCACCGTAATATTAAGAACATCTCCTACTCGGAGCACATTTTCAGAAATCGGCTCGTTAATCGGTGGTTTTTTTACTTCAGATACTTTGAGCATAAAACTCCTCTCTGCTACATCAGAATTGGC
>CAZDUZ010000074.1:1015-3206 GCA_964508755.1 uncultured Candidatus Saccharibacteria bacterium
CCGTCACCCGTACTGTGACCGGATAAGATGACCCATTACCTTGAGCTTCTGATGGACGCCAGCTTAATACGTTCCCAACGAGAGTCATTCCGCTGGGCCCATCAACCAAACTCCACTGATACGCTTCCGCTCCTCCGTCAGCCTCCAGAGAGCAGCTCCATAAGGCTAGCTCAGGAATTGTATTGTTCGGAATTTCAATAACGCTCAGTGGTATATTCTCCTCAATTACAGTTACACAAAAAGATTCGCTGACACACGATGCCGGATAAAAATCATCGCAAACCTTTACAACCACAGTGTGGTCACCCAAGTCTTGGATAGTAGTGTCCCAGGTAATCCGCCCGGTAATGGGATCTATACTCATTCCACTGGGTGAATTTGTGAGAGAAAAAGTGAGAGTATTTTTCGGCAGATCCAAATCCTCTGCAAGCACGAGCAAATCCAATCTGACTCCTGCTGTGACGGTGATAGCTGTATCACTTACTTGCAGCACTGGAGCCTGATTCATTTCTTTAACTTCAATCGAAAGATTAATGTCTACGTATTTTAGTTCATCTTCTGCATCAGAGGCACGAAGTGCAACCTGATAATTTCCCGGTCCATTTGCCTCATCCGTCGGCCAATAAAAAGCTCCATTTTCTTCATTGAAAACCATATTTCCAGGGAGTGATTCCTGCAAGAAGTTATAAACAACATCTTTCCCATCAAGCTCAGGAATCGTTATTTGGTACTCCCACACATCACCCTCGTTAATGCTGAAGGTCTCGCTTACAGTATATTCCTCGTCTTGTCCCTCTGCTTTGAGCAAAGCAACAGAATGGTATCTTCCTGCTGCAACGGCTATTACAGGTGCATGTGTTCCTGAAAGCTCCGTAGGAAGTGTTGTCCAGCTTTGACCGGACAATCCCTTTATTACAACTTCACCACTCATCAGGTAAAGATTATGCGAGTTGCCTGCAGACACTGCTTCAATGAGATTTCCTTCCAAGCCTGTTGTATTCTCTAGATCCCACGCATATCCTGGGGCGACGTTAACAACAATAGTTCCATCCTTTTTAATGTAAATCAGGTGATGATACCCCACTGCAAATTTCTCAACATTGGCAACTGTCGCTCCCGTAGGGTTGGTAGAAGAGAACCAATGCAGCGTCTCATCCGTATCAAGAGCCGCCAAATAGGGTGTGCTTCCGTCTCCTAACCCGATGGCGACAATGTTTTCCAAAGCCAAATCGTTCGTATTGTAAGTTGAAATATTACCTGCAATTTTTAATTTTCTGTCAGGGCCCAGTCCGAGCAGCACGTCATTATTAACGGCCACCTGTACCATGTTTGTCCATTGTTGCCAAGAGGTTCCAAAAGATGAAATAAGGTTTGTACCCGAAAGTAATACGGTACCATCAGACTTCAATCCCGCAGCTACGGATTCTCGAGCTGATATGGCAACAACATTAGTCCAGTTGGACACACTTTCGCAATTGGAAGAACCTTTATTGATTACTGTTCCATCGTTTTTGAGATACAGTGTATAGTTAAGTCCGGCGGTGACCGCCACTATATTTTCCAACCCATTTGTATCCAATCTTCCATCGTCAGCTCTCCCCCAAGTTAGAGGAATTCCTATGAGCCTAGGCCGTTCAGGTGGATAACACACCCTAAAGGAGAGTGAACCTGAATACTTATCTTCACCTTCCGAAACATATAGATATATAGATGAATAGGAAAGTATTACATCTTCTCCTAACGTCAAATCATCACTCAGAGACAAAATAATTTTTTTATCGTAAGTTTTTGGCTTGGCAGATGTAACAGCGAAACCGTCCGGAGACGATAGCCAATAATTCTCTGCATTTCCATGCGTTTCTGCATGAGAACTCGCAGGTGACAGATCCTTTCTAGTTTCTAAAACGATTGTGCGAGAATTAAGTGTGTATATGTTGGAGACGCACGCGTCCGAATTGGAAGCCTCCGCACCAAATGAAAATATGAGAAAAAGAGCAAAGCAAAACCAAATCCTTAATGATGAAACCTTGTTTTCAAAACGCAAATAGCTCTGCATTAGCTCTTTAGTCATACCACAATAATCTCCACTCATTAAATAAAATCTAATCGGTGTGAGGATAAAGCTTTGATTAATGTAGTGCAAGAATTTTCTTCGCGTTGCCTCAAAAATATGCGCACCGAAAAGGGAAAG
>CAZDUZ010000075.1:0-3016 GCA_964508755.1 uncultured Candidatus Saccharibacteria bacterium
GTCGGGTGAACCTTCTTTGTGATTATACCATTTCCCTACTGTGAGTGTATATGGGTGAGGGGAGAGGTGTACTTCTACTGCTTCGTTCGTAGTTTTAGCCGCTATGACTACCGTGAATCAGAAATGCCTTCCGATGTTACAATTGAAAGCGGTTCGCGGCACAGTTCTATGAAGCCGTTGTACCATTGCTGTGTAAATGTATCCTTCGGTGATTTCTGTGGAGGCTATTAAGGGTGGTCTTACTGGACAGCGATGGAATCAACATCGCTCCAAGGAAGTACATTGGTTGCATCATTTGCAGGGATCCATCTCCTGAACTGCATGTTATACAGTCCGGGTACCGGAGTGCTTACAAATATATGGCTTCCATTTTCAATATAGGCATTATTCAAAAAATACTCGGCACTATTGTTGATCTTCACTTTCAAGAACCCCCGGTAGTTGAAAGTCCTCATTAAGGGGGTTGAGCGATATCTGACAGTGGTCGTATAGGTACCGCCTTTTTGAACGACAGTCGGGCTGATAGATACATCCAACTTTTCTCCGAGGTATGCTTCTTTCAATTTTAGTTCCACTGACGGATGAGCTATCTCATGCCCCGTGCAGTCGGGATCCGGAGGATTAAGTTTGGAGCAATCATCAATAGAAAATACTACGTTTTTTGGGAAATATTTCGCCGCTATTTTTACTAACCCGATACCTTCCGCAAGATACCAGTCTTCGCGTAAATTAACTTCAAAAAACCTGATACGAATGGCAGGACCTTTGTAGACGGGGGTTTCAACATTCACCCTTGCATAATCGACCGACCAAGAGTTTGATCCCCATACTCTATCGCACTGGTTTTCTTTGCATTTTTCTGGCATTGCATACTCCTTGCAAAAATCCTCCGAGAAGGGATGAACAAAATACTCAAACATAGATTGTTCGCGACTACCCTTAAAGCTCCATCCTAAATTCAATTGTTTGGGAGACAGGATATATGGAGGATAAAGGGCACGATACTGCTCTTTGGTGGTCATATGGACACCATATTGCATCGAAGGTTCACTAAATTGGACAAGACTGCTGAAAGGATTTGCGGAGTCTCTGGTGTATACTTTATAGCCCTTGGACCAAAGAAATTCTGTTTCCCAATTTGACTGCTTTTCAAAGGGAACAAGAAACCAACGATGATGAATGTTTTCGTTATTAGGTGCCCAATATCCGTACTCTTCAGATTTGGTTAGTCTCCATGGTAATGTGCTTGTACCACAAACATTTTCCGGTGTTTCTATTTCAACCTTGCTGGTGAACGTTCGGGGGGACGGAAAGTAAGAACATGTCGTGAAATCACTATTGTATAAACAATTATTGGTACCCTCAAACATCCAGTAGTTACCTGACTTCAAGTTCCAAAAAGTGTCCATTTGATAGGGGACAACTTTGCTCAGAACTTCATTACTCCAGTCGACGTTTGATCGACTTGGTCTGAATCTAACATAGTAATAGTTGAGGCCAAAGGTCTTGTCTGTAGTGACTGTCACCGATCCGTCTTGTACATAGTGATCCGACCACCGGCCGGCGTGATCCGAACAATTCTGGGGATTGTAATAATCGCACAAGCGCAAGCTGAAATCGAGATATCCAGTGTAATTTGAACCGTCAGGATTTTTAACTTCTAATTGATAGGACTCACCCTGTCGGATTGTCTCCGGAATGAGTGTAACAGTAAGACGTTGCGGTTTGTAAAGGATGTCACGTATGTCTTTAAGAAAGCCGTTTTCCGGAAGACTGTCATTTCCTTGGACAGCAGTGCTTTCATGAAAGGTACCGATTTCCTGAGGACCACTTGTTTTTTGACTGCCATTGAAGCCTTCGATCCCACTGCTTTCTCGAGGTCCTGCTGTTTCTTGTACCGTGTTCTTTTCACGAAATACCAGCAACGAAAGCAAGATCAAGACGGAAGCAATGGTGATCGCAACCAATGAATAAACGACAGGTTTCGATTTCTTAATGTGTTTAGGAATGAATGTCAGGAGGTTCATAGCATGAATCTATATTATAGTGTGTCCACCTGTCAATTTTTATCATGGGCGAGTTCAAATTCCGAGTGCAACGGTTAGAATGTAGGTAAGTGAAACTAATTAACTCGGTTAGATGCTAAATAATCGCTGGAGTCTTTACCCAAACTTGATAGTGCAATCCCCCGTAACTCTGAAGAGAGGCCATGTGACGGTACTTCCGTCAATTTGTGAAGCCCACTTAATGAAGCCCAAAGCATTGCAAATACCAGCCATTTCTCGTGTTCTCTGGAATGCTTCTGTGTTGTCGCGAATTTGGTGGGGAAGAATACAAGTTACCGCTCCTGTTAAATTCTGAGATCCTGTCCAGTTTGCAAGATTTCGTAATGCGGGATCACCTCTGTGTTCCGAAGGGATCGATCCTCTTTGTCCAAGAAATACAAAAGGAACCAAAACGTGGCTATTTGTACCGTCGTCCCAAAGCCCTACAAGTACTACTTCTCCAGGTTCGGGTCTGTTAGTTTGATAATCCGCAAGTGTAAGTAGACCATCAACTTCGTCTCCTCCTGCTGGGCGTGGTGCACCCTCTTCGTTCGCAATCATTAATTGAAAACCAAGACCTTTGTCTAATGTATAAACATTTCCTCTATGTGTCAGCATTGTTGTACGGAGGTAAACTTAGTGGTC
The DNA here is from genome assembly GCA_964508755.1 of uncultured Candidatus Saccharibacteria bacterium. Lineage (GTDB taxonomy): Bacteria > Patescibacteriota > Dojkabacteria > SC72 > JAFGCJ01 > CAZDUZ01. Next base: position 2,691 of record CAZDUZ010000075.1, read on the forward strand.
CGAGACCATATTATAGGCTACGTTAAGGGCGGTGTAAAGCTCTAGGAGGAGATAGTACCTGCTTTTCACCGAGTCCCTGTCCAGCGTCCTATCCTCACGTTGTGAGGACATGCCGCAGGAGCGGGGGACGGGATGGCCTCTCTTCGTTCGGCGCTACTCTGTTTGGATTATTGTGGTGTAGAGCGCACCTTGCCTTCGCCTTCGCTCAGGCAATGGTTCTCATGTATCCAACTCCTGTCACCTACTCCCGACGTTGTCGGGACTACGTGACTGGAGCGGGGGACGGGATTCGAACCCGCGACCTTCTCCTTGGAAGGGAGACATTC
>CAZDUZ010000076.1:0-2924 GCA_964508755.1 uncultured Candidatus Saccharibacteria bacterium
TTGATTTAACTCCACGACATATTGGTCCAGCGACCAAACGGGAACTTGAGACTGTGATGTCGAAGAATCTTGATGTGTTTCATTTTCGAGGGTTGAGAGGGGAAAAGGGGCATACCGCAGTTAAGAGTTCACTACTTCCTCTTTGTACTTTTCGGGGTGCAGGAGAGAAAGCCTGAGTTGAAATTATTCAGTGTAAACAGAACACTTACTGCCAGTGAGAACTAATATAGTTGTTAGCCTCTCTCGTGCTTAATGGTAATGAGGATGCAGAGGCTCTAATATAGAATTCCTCCTCATCATCTCGTCTTACGAATACAGGCTGGCTGCTATCCAGAATTTCAACTACACATATTTCCTTTCCGTTTAACAAGGTTACCGTGACATTCAGGTATTCATGAAATTCGTTACCGAGATAGTTATTGATTATTTTATCCATTTGAAGAAGAAATCCATCTTTATTTGCCTTACTCAGTGTCGAGTAATCATAATCTAATCCTAGAATGTTACCGTCATCATCAACACCGATGACAAGTTTTCCTCCCTCTGTATTCATAAATGCCGCAATTGTCTTTGCGATAACATATTCTAGACCCTTATTAACAGCAGACCTCTGATAATCCCACCTGATCGAAGATTTGAATTCAACAAAGTTACTTTCACCCTGAGATATCAATTCTAGCCAGTCTGTATCTACTTTGTCATCGACTTCATGCTTAGCTGAGGACTTAAGCATTTCTAAAAATTCGTTGATCCTCCCCGCAATCAGATTTCTTCTCTTTTCGAGGAATAATTCGTAATGCTCTATCTCCCATAAATCTCTATCTTCAGGTATTAAATGCTTTTTCAAGGCATCGGGATAGGCTTCAAGGATCCCGGGCAGATATTCTTGGGGAGAGGAGTTTGATATCACATAATTAGTATCCTGTGTTACAAAGGCTCTATTTGCAATTTCATTTACTTTCTTCTTATCAATGTGGTTTTCAGGGCTGTATCCATTCTCGTAAAGAAGTGACTGTGGGAATATATGATGGCTATGGATAGAAAAGTGGTCGCCAATCGTGTCGCTGAGCTTACTTCCGTTTGACCAATCAACGGCTTTATTCCATTTCGTAACTATATAAAGCATCCGGTACAGGGAATGACTTGCACCACGGCCTTCTAAATCTGAAGGCCTAACTTCTATCCTACCTCTTTGATCCTCAATCTCATTAACAAGCTCATCAATGGGACTCTGTGCATGTGTGGCTATGTGAACATCCTTATCAAGTCGCTGATCAGTTTGGCCACTGTATCGCTCCCAAATAAGGGCTAGATACATCCAATACAAAAAACCGTATCTCATTTCGTTGGAAAACCTGATGTCGTTTTTCAGAAGATATCCGACCATGGGTACGATCACGTTAAGGGTATTCATGTCGTTTGAGCTCGTTATCATACCGTCTTGCTTCAGTATCGGAATAATATAGTTTAGAGCCTTGTCTACTTTTTCCCATGACTCCTTATAGAATTTCTCATCAAACAAATCAAAATCAAGCTTGGCGTTTTTCTTGAATAAGGCCGAGCCCGTGAGCGAAACAACTATGAATCGAGTCAGATGATCGAGATTAAAGCTGAATCCTTGATCAGACATCTCATCAAGTTTTTCCTTCAGCACCCTTCTCGCGTGGGCCCATTTTCCAGTAATATGCGTCAAAACAAGCTCGGCATCGGTGAGTTTCGTCCCTTTGGAGTTAACACGATCAAAAACTTCTATCGCATCATCTATTTTCGCGTCGGATGGAACAGATTGTATCGGATAATCGATAGATCCTATCTGCCTTAATTTGTTTAAATTTTCGTTCACAATTTCTATTACTCTTTCGAAGTCTTCACTTCGCCTGTTTTTACATATTTCTTTTGCGATTTTTACCGCATTTACCCTTTCTATATCGAAGCAATCGACCACTCTTTGCCATGCCGAATTATTATCCATAAGCGATTTCAAATAGTATTGAAAATCCGATGTCTCCAAATTGAAATATAGATCTCGAGGATCGTAGGTTATGTCCGACTCAGTGTAATATGGAGGAATTTGCCCAACCATGAGCAGGTATAATGTGGTGATACGCTGCTGTCCATCAAGAATCACGTTTACTGATCCCAATTTGGATCTATCCACGGCATCATTCTTGATTTCTGGAATATTTTCTGACTTTGCTTGCCAAAACAGAAGGCTGCCGGTAGGGTACCCACAAAAAAGTGAGACTATCAGCTGTTTCGCTTGATCTTTTGTCCATACATACTCGCGTTGGAATTCCGGCATGATAAGGGCAAGATTGTTCACGCCGTCAAGGACTTCCCGAATCTTCATCAATGTATCTCAAAAAAAATTATTCAGGTATACCGCTCCTCTCAGGTGTGTTTCATTCATAAATCATCTCTGTGACCTTTTCAATATCGCTCAACTCATCTGCCATAAGTTCAGCTTGCTTCAGTACATTCTCGGTTGCAAGCAACTGCTGATCCGGAGGGTAACCATACCGGTTCAGGATCCGCTTCACGTCTCGGCGAAGCCGTGCACGGACACTTTCTTTCAGGGTCCAGTCGATTTTGGCATTTCCTTTGACACTTCTGAAGACTTCAATTGCAATCGCTGCAAGCGCTTTGTCACCGAGGACATCTTTGGCACTCTCGTTGTTCGCAAGAGCGTCATAAAATGCGAGCTCATCATCGCTGAGATCCAATTCATCTCCCCTCTTATCCGATTCGCGAATGTCTCTGGCTATGTTGATCAGTTCTTCAATTACTTGTGCCGAAGTAAGGAGATTGTTTTGATATTTCTTGATTGCATTTTCAAGCATTTCGGAGAGTTTCTTGCTTTGGATGAAGTTTTTCTTAATTCTTACTTTAACTTCATCATTAAGTAGTTTTTTGAGAAGTTCTAT
>CAZDUZ010000077.1:0-2867 GCA_964508755.1 uncultured Candidatus Saccharibacteria bacterium
TCGTGTTCCTATTTTCCGCGTATTCATGTACAATTTCCTCTGCAGTCAAGGAGAGGTGGCTGAGTGGCCGAAAGCAACGGTTTGCTAAACCGTCGTACGGCGTTAAGCCGTACCGCAGGTTCGAATCCTGTCCTCTCCGCTCCGCTAACCTCTCGTGCGAAACGCACGAGAGATTGGCGGAACGGATTTGCTGAATGAGAACCGTTGCTGCGAGCGAAGCGAGCGGCAAGGGGCGTTCTGCACCTTAAAGAAATATAGAGTAGTTAGCGATTGAAAGATCGCGTCATCCTGTCCTCTCCGCCAGTTGTTCACGGTTCCACGAGACCCACCCCCTATGCGTGGGAAGCTTGATGGGGCTTGTAAATTCGGCGTGAAAAGTAGTGAAGCTGTCAAAAGAGGCCTGGTGGATGAAAAAGGGATGAAAAGGGCGTGCAAGTAGATGCCTCTGGTTCGAAGTAAGAAGGTTGATGGGACTGGGTTTAGCAGCCTTCTTTTAGTCAGTAACATTGTTGAAATATCCATGAAATGAGTTCCTCTTTTGTTATAGGGATAACTGGAATGAGTGGTAGTGGCAAGACTAAGGTGTCGGAGGAATTGCAGAAACTGTTTACGGAAGATAGATGTACTCTTGTTCATGCGGATGAATATCACCGATTTGCATCGGACATGAATTTCACTGATCCTGAACCTACCGATGTTAGAGCGCTTAATGAGAGTGTTCTCTTAATAAAAAAATTGAAGAACGGAGTTGATTCGGAGATTAAGAGATATGATTTTCATAGCAAGAAATGGCAGGACGAGGTTTTCAGTTATCACAGTAAGGAGATAGTTATCATTGAAGGGATTCTTGTTTTATGCATAGAGGGATTACGAGATCTTATTGATTACTCTGTATTTCTGAATCTTTCTGAAATGGTGGGGCTGAATCGACGAATTCAGAGATCAGGACATGCTGAAAGTAATATCAGACGGTGGAAAACTGTCTCTCAGCAGTATTACAGGGACATTTTGCCTTGTGCTAAGTATGCAAATCTTATTCTTGATTCTGAGAACTCTTCAACAGAGGAAATGGCCGATAGGATCTACTCGATGGTCAAGATTTAATCACATCTTTGCGGAAAATGCATTCTAGATCAATCTCAACTTCCTCTGTGTCAGCCTGAACTTTGACTCGATACCTCCGAGAACTTGCACCCTTTCTTCCGGTGTTCCGAACTTCAGTATGTGCAAAAGATAATTCTGCAGCATTCCTTTTTCGTCATCTGACATCATCTCCTTGAGATGATGAGGCCACTTTATTTCGTTGTAGTAACAACATAATTCTTACTATTGTGCAAGCAAAAATGGTCGAATTATGTGTAATTGGCGTATAAGAAATTCATTATACGAGTAAGGTCTCACTTAGCCCCTAACAGCTACAATGCATGTCGGCACCTCCCTTTGGAATTTATTGGGAGGACGTAATCTATTAATTTTATCTATCCAACCATCAAAAGTAGAATCAAGCCAACCTTTGTTGGAAGCAGGTTTCAAAAAATCTTGCTTCCCCATAATACTATTTTTACCTACATGAAAAAGATATTCGTCATTAATTCTAAGAACTACTTCTTGATTTGAATTTGTAACAATTTTTTTATTTTCAATTGAAAATTCACCCGCAACTACGGCCATACTTTCAATAGACTCTATAGCGAATACCTTACCAATTATATCGTTTTTGTTATTTTCGAAACCTTCCACTTCTGATGTGTCAAGTAATTCCAAAGGTATATTCATTTCATACCCAATTGGGTTATATGTGAAGAATTCTCCAGCATCATTCATTAAATAAAATGTTTGCGACTCATTTGTTGGGTTGTATATCTCCAAATCCGTCTGAAAATATCTTAGATTTGAGACCATAATTGCATAAAGTTCGGTTCCGTAGATAGGCTGAATGAGTGCTTCTTCTGGTGTATTTTCAGGATAGTTAAATTTTTTGATATTTATATTCTGAAAATACTCGTAATTGTCTATTATATATTGCGCATCAGGATTAATACTTAAAAGAATTGCCTGTTCTTCTTCATAGAAATCTTCAAATTTTTTTCTTTCCTGACGTGACAAACCCCATATTATATCCTGAAAATCTTCTTGGGATACCTCAAAATTACTTTGTGTCTCTCTAATAATGTCGGAATACATAGGCATATCAACAGCTTCATAAGAAAATATGGTAGGTAGTGTTGTTGGTAACGACTCGTAGTAGTAGTAACTGTCACCGAGGGCATCAATACAATAAGTCTCAAATTCAAGAGTAATCTTTGAATTTGCTGGTATTTCGGTGTATGTCTTATTTTCATTTAAATTGCTAATAACTTCATCTCCTGCAGATGTGTCAGTTATATCTTCGAGTTTGTCTGGATCAAAAGGTATCTCGGTTACATAATCAATTGTTTCAATATCACTCAACAATTCCTCTGTACCATTAGTACTTGAAATCTCGTTGGAATTAGTATTTGATCTTTTGAAATAAAATACTATAAAAATAATAACTCCTATGAGCAAAAGAATTGACATCCCAATTGAAACAGTAAGAATTACGGATCTTTTTCTTTTTAGATTTTCGTTAAGGTGTTCTCCTTGATTTTTGTTTACTTCTTTCTCTTCCATGTTCAATACTTAATAATTAAAATAATGACAGAATAATTGTTCGATTGTCATACATTTTTAATCTTACCATGAATCTTAGAAAGAACAATCCTTTATACTGTCTTAAATGTATCATTTCCGACTCCGATGGCATCGGATCTCACGGTTCCAGACCCGTATGCTCCGCTCCGCTAACCTCTCGTGCGAAACGCACGAGAGATTGGCGGAACGGATTT
>CAZDUZ010000078.1:0-2603 GCA_964508755.1 uncultured Candidatus Saccharibacteria bacterium
AGAGGAAATCTCTTCAAAAGGACATGAATAGAGCTAAGAAATCAAGCTATCGGCCGACTTTTAAAAGGCCTTTTACACAGAGAAGGTCTACTTCAAGACCAAATCCACGGTTTGAACGAAGGGATGATTTTTCTTATAAATATAAGAAAAACTATGATATTCGGGTACAGGAAGTTCGATTGATAGATAGTGATGGCACACCTCGAGGAGTGGTGGATATACAATCAGCACTCGCAATCGCTCGAGATCAGGACCTTGATTTAGTCGAGGTGGCGCCAAACGCAGCTCCACCTGTGTGCAGGGTGATTTCTTGGTCCAAGTTTGTCTATGAACAAAAAAAGAAGGACAAGGACGCCCGGAAACATAAACAAAAAGAATTGAAAGAATTTCGATTTGGTACATTCATTGCTGATGGAGACTGTGAGCGTCAGTTAGATCGCGCTCGCGAATTCCTTGATAAAGGTCATAACGTGAAGCTGACGGTGACAAGGAAAGGAAGAACCTCAATAGACCTCTCTAAAGCCTTGTTACAACGTTTATTGACACAACTTGAAGGGTATAGTACTATCGAGCCGAATCCGTCCATTGAAGGGCGTCAGATGTCGATTACAGTTAAAGGTGCACTTACTCCTGCATCTCATCAGAAAAAAGAAGACAATCATGCCAAAACTCAAAACACACAAAACAGCAGTAAAGAGATTCCGACAAACTAAACCACGTGGAGGTAAAGGGTCGAAGATTCTTTATAACAAAAGCCGCCAAGGACACTTACGGACCAAAAAGACCGCTCGTGCAAAGAGCAGGATTCTTCGAAGTCACACAGTATCTACGGTTGACAAAGTGAAAGTTTCTAAGCTTATAAACGCGTAACGATGAGGATTAAAGGTGGTGTGACTGCACACCGAAGGCACAAAAAAGTACTGACAGCTGCAAAAGGCTATCGAATGTCCAGAAGCATTTTGTATTCCACTGCACATCAGGCAGTTATGCATGCAGGACAGTATTCATACCAACACCGACACAAGCGGGGTAACGATTTTCGTACCCTTTGGATTACTCGAATTAACGCAGCCGTTCGTGAACGCGGAATGACCTACGGACAGTTCGTGAGATCTCTCAGGCAGAATAGTGTACAGCTAAATCGCCAGGTACTGGCAGAACTTGCTGTTACCTATCCTGAGACCTTTGCCCGTATTGTTGATGCTGTAAAATAGCATAAGGTCTCAGCGTATTAATATGATATGCCTGAGATAATTATGAAAAAATCCACAAAGAACGCTATTTCTGATGCTTCACCCTCTCGTGATGAACTCTCCTTAGCTGACATCAATGCTGTCGAGAAGACTCTTCGCAAAGATCTTGAACGAACAGACGTTAGTGAAGCAGAACTAAAATCCCTCTACCTTGGTAAAAAAGGACATATAACCCTTTTATTAAAGAAAATTGCCACAGCACCTCTAGAGAAACGAGCAGAATATGGGAAGATGCTTAATGATTTGAAAAGGATGTGTGAGGATCGCTCTGAAAGTATCAAATCAAGAACTCAACGAGCTAAAGCAGGGAGCGCTCTTTCTGAAAGAAATTTTGATGTAACTGCTCCTTTTGCTCCCAACACCACTGAGAGTGATAAAAGGATGATGAAAAGACGTAAAGGTTCACTCCATCCGCTCACCTCTGTAGGTGAAGAAGCCGTTAGAATTTTCGAGTCGATGGGGTTTCATGTCGTGGAATCGCGTCGATTAGATGATGACTACAATGTGTTTGAGGCGCTCAATATCCCAAAAGGTCATCCTGCACGAGATATGTGGGATACATTCTGGACTGAAGATGATCTTATTCCTATACCTCACACTTCTGCAATGCAAAATCGAATATTAAGAAGTTTGAAACCACCCATTAGAGAGATCATTGTTGGTAAATGCTTTCGTAATGAAGCAACCGATGCAAGTCACGAACATACTTTCTATCAGCTTGAAGGCATGTATGTCGATAAGGGTATTACTCTGAGTGATCTTATCGGAACACTTTCTGCGTTTGTTAATGCTTTTTACGGTAAAGAAGTGAAATATAAAATTCAACCAAGCTATTTCCCTTTTGTAGAGCCTGCTCTCGAATTTCTTATCGAGTGTTTAGTTTGCGGGCAGGTCGGTTGTCCGTTTTGTAAGTATTCCGGATGGATAGAAGTGATTCCTTGTGGCCCCATACATCCAGCGGTATTGCGTGAGGGAGGGTTAAATCCTGACGAATACACGGGTTTTGCATGGGGTTTGGGGTATGACCGTCTAGTTATGCTTAGAAATAGCATCTCCGATATCCGCCATCTTCACAGCGGTGATTTAAAGTTCTTGGAACAATTCTCATGAAAGTTTCATTAAACTGGGTAAAAGAATTCACCAAAATTACTCTTCCTCCTAAAGAGTTAAAAGAACGTCTGTCTGTATCCCTGACAGAGGTTGAATCGATGGAGCTTTTTGGAGAAAAATTCCGATCGATAATTGTTGTAGAAGTTATATCGGTAGACAAACATCCAACAAGTGATTCGCTTCTTGTTTTGAAAATAAACACAGGAAGCAGAACGGTGCAGGTGGTCGTGCAGAATTGTC
>CAZDUZ010000079.1:0-2570 GCA_964508755.1 uncultured Candidatus Saccharibacteria bacterium
TCCCGGTTTAACGATAAAGTCTTGTTGATATTGAATTCCGAAATCGACAAGAGCGTCTCGAACGGTTTTTCCATAGGTAATGCCTTCTATTGGTTCGTTTATAACAATAAGGGTCACTCTTTTTGGAGCAAAACTCGACTCAAATTCGGGTAAGTAGGGTAATTCATCATTATCAAACCATCCTATCGCAGTTTGAGGAGATACTGGCTGGGAGCCGGTGTAAGCAAACACATCCTGAATGAGAAGTGATGTCGATGCGACAATACCGGATAGAAGCAAGAAAAGGAGGATTCCTCTTATAACCATTCCGTATCTACGAAAGGAACTCATCCCCGAACAGAATAAAATTATGTCCTATCAGGGGACTGGGCATGTTGTTACGGGATCTCCATAATATAGTAGTCCGTTGTCGCTGTCAAAGCAAGAAGGTGTATTGACTTCATGAAAACGTTATAAATTCCAATTCTACTGAAGGGTTCATGAATATTTCATTAACTATAAAAAATACCTTCACAAACCAACGTGGGTTGGTTTTTTTGTATGGTATAGTATATGGGTAATTTGTAAACTTTGCCCGATTGACCCCAATGATCCCATCCGATTCTTTTCAAAAAACATCAGCAAAAGCTAGATCTTTATGGATAAGGCCTGTGCTCCTCTTGTTTGTAGTTCTTGGATCCGCTCTGGTTTTATCCGGATGTCAGCCAAGTGATGAGTTGCGGCAGGAAGCCCGTGAATTGGTGAAAGAAGCACAAGGCTATCAAGAGAATTCTGAGTATGCGCGGGCCATTAAGACCTATGAGGAGGCGAGGAAAATTGATAACGCAAATCCAGAAATATATGAGGGTATTTCGTCAATTTACCTGCTGAAAAATCGTACCGAAGATGCTAAAACAGTTCTGCTGCAGGGAATTGATCATGCTACTCATACCCCTGAATTATATAGAATGCTTGGAGAAATTTCCCTTGAACAAGAAGATCTCGATGCTGCAGAAAACTACTTGAAAAATGCTCTCTCTAAGGATAAGAAGCATTACCAGAGTTCTTATTTATTAGGTTTGACATACGTTAAGCAGGGAAATTACGAGCTTGCTCGGGAGTCCCTCGACATTTCAGAAGAAGGAGATGAGTGGTATATCAAAGGGGCACTATTATCTGCGATTACCCTTTGGGAAGATAGTGATACAGCAAGCAAAATACTTAGTCAGGCGCTTGATAATGAAAATGTAGAGGAGGATTTAATCAGACAGTTGGAGATTTATCATGAAGATTTAAAAGCAGTTTCTTCGCTCGATGAGAATGCTTCAGAAGTGTATAGAAGTGTCATTCTTTCTCACGGAGCTCTTTCAGCAGGGTACAGCTCTATTGTCATTGATAAGCTCTCGCCATTTGTAGATGAGGAAAAGGAATATTCAGATCTTTACCTCTATCTTGGTCGAGCATACTCGATGGAAACCGAAACTGAAAAAGCGATAGAATACCTTGAAAAAGCGGTTCAGCTTAACCCTGCAAACGCATCTGCTTTATGGTTTCTTGCACGAGAGTACCGGCAGGGAGGAAATGAAGAAGATATGCAGTCAATGTATGAACGAGCCATTATCCTAACCGATGCAACAGAACGTGCGGTGATTAGGAAGGAATATGCAGAGGTTTTACTTTCTGCAGGGCTTTTTGATGAGTTTGATGAACAAGTTAATGCACTTACCGAAGAATACCCAAACAATGCCGTGGAGTATGCGCTCCTTGCAATACGCTCCAATATTGATAGGGAATTGTACGATGAAGCTTTTGAGGGACTTGACGCTATTGATGAAACAACCCTTTCTGAAAATTCCGCAGCAGAATATTCTTTTTTTAAAGGTGAAGTGCTTTTTTTGCGGGGAGAGCGTGAAGAAGCCCTTGAATGGGCGCTTGATGCCGTTGAAAAAGGAAAAAACATACCAGAATATCATTTACTTGTCGGGAAAATTCACTTTGAACAAGGCGACGAAGATAAGGCGACAATTTCTCTTGAACGGGCAATCGATTTAGATTTACAGGGTAATGTTTCTGCGGAGGCGGTTAAACTCTTGGACAGAATGTAATAGTTTGTATATAATCCCCCTCGCTTTAATCTAGTTCTCTCCACCTATGGCTAAAGGGCAAAATGTGAAATTTACTTTGGACAAAGTCCGAAATATTGGTATTATCGCGCATATTGACGCGGGAAAGACCACTACTACCGAGTCGGTACTCTACCATACAGGCAAAATCTATAGAATTGGTCTTATCGACGACGGTGCTACCCAGATGGATTGGATGGCCCAGGAGAGAGAGCGAGGTATTACAATTGTTTCCGCTGCGACTACCGCATTTTGGACAGTGGACGGAGTGCAACATCGAATAAACATTATTGATACTCCCGGACATGTTGATTTCACTGCTGAAGTTGAACGATCCCTGAGAGTTTTGGATGGAGCTGTCGTTATCTTTGATGGAAAGATGGGTGTTGAACCGCAATCAGAGACCGTGTGGCGGCAGGCTGACAAGTATAAAGTTCCACGTATTTGTTTCATTAATAAGCTCAATCT